>JBFLZI010000045.1:0-18482 GCA_040756315.1 Thermodesulfobacteriota bacterium
CCACCCCCAACCCCCATAAGAGTGGCAGCGGAACCGGGGCCTTTGGCCCCGACTCCCCCTGCCAACAGTGTTGGGCGGGCACTGCGCGCCTTTTTCTGGCTCTCAAGCTCCCGCTTGGCAACCAAAATGGGGCAAAGCTCCGCTTGGGAAGGAGAAAATACATGACACATCTGACGAATATTCGAAACCTTCTTTCTCTAATAGACAGAGAAGTGGACGGATTGGAATTTAGTTCTGAAGATAGATATCGAATTTCTAGTGCCTTATTCGATATCGTTCATGAACATGCGAAAGGTATTGTTATCCTGCTTGAACAGACCCTTTTTGCATCTGCATACGCACTTGTCCGACCTATGTTTGAAGGCTTTGTCAGGGCAGTTTGGTTAAAGGGCGTAAGGCGGGAAAGCATAGCGCATCCCGCCTTTAGTTAGCATCATTATTTTCCCAGGGCGTTCCGGCAGCGTCACCCAATTGCTGAAGGCGGGATGCGTTTCACTTTCCCGCCCTACGGCACTACGCCACTTCATTCTGGCGGAGCATAATATGTTGTGACAGAACCTGAGGGGAGGGCCGGGGGAGCAGTGGACAGCCGAGGGCGGCTGTCCTCCATCCGCCCCCCCTCACACCCCTCCGTAACTCTTTATTTATTTTGGTAGCACGGGCATCTTGCCCGTGCCCCGCACAGGCTGGAAGCCTGTGCTACCAATTATGTAAGGGATTGGGGGAGGGGGCAGGGGCCCACCGGCCCCTGGCCCCCTCCCCCACAAACCTACGTCCATGACCCAAACCTCTTCTTTATTTGCGCCGGAGATGCCGTTGGCGGCCCGGATGCGGCCTAAGGTGTTGGCGGAGTTTGTCGGCCAGGAGCACTTGGTGGGTCCGGGGCGCATTTTGTGGCGGGCTCTTAAGGCGGGGCGGCCTTTTTCCTCCATGATTTTTTGGGGGCCGCCGGGGAGTGGGAAGACGACTTTGGCCCGGGTCATGGCGGACAGGCTGGATTGCGAGTTTTTCAGTCTGAGTGCGGTGATGAGCGGGGTGGCGGACCTGCGGCGCTTGGTGGAGGAAGCCCGGCGGTTGCAGACCGCGGGGCGGCGCACCCTGGTGCTCATCGATGAGATTCACCGCTTCAATAAGGCCCAGCAGGACGCCTTGTTGCCCCACGTGGAGGAGGGTTTGATTACTCTGGTGGGGGCCACTACCGAGAATCCCTATTTTGAGATCATCGGGCCGCTTCTTTCCCGGGCCCAGATATTCATTTTTGCGCCTTTGGAGCCGGAAGAAGTTCGGGTGATTGTGGACCGGGCCTTGACGGATGTGGACCGGGGCTTGGGAAGGATGCAGGTGGACCTCACCGGGGAGGCCCGGTATTATCTGGTGCAGATGTCCGGGGGTGACGCCCGCCGGGCCTTGAACACTTTGGAGTTGGCGGTTTTGAGCACCTTGCCCGATGCTGCCGGGGTCATCCGGGTGGACCTGGAAGTGATGCGGGAGTGTCTGCCCCGCCGGGAGCTGTTATATGACAAGGAGGGGGATGCCCACTACGATACCCTGTCCGCGTTTATCAAGAGTATTCGGGGTTCAGAGGTGGACGCCGCCCTCTATTGGCTGGCCCGCCTGCTTCAGGGCGGAGAGGACCCCCGCTTGATCATGCGCCGGCTCTTGATTTTGGC
Source organism: Thermodesulfobacteriota bacterium (assembly GCA_040756315.1). Lineage (GTDB taxonomy): Bacteria > Desulfobacterota > Desulfobaccia > Desulfobaccales > 0-14-0-80-60-11 > JBFLZI01. The sequence goes on from JBFLZI010000045.1 coordinate 1,671, forward strand.
TTCGGAAGACGTGGGGCTGGCCGACCCCCAGGCCCTGGGGCACACTGCGGCCGCGGCCCAGGCCCTTAACTGGGTGGGTTTGCCCGAAGCCGAATATCACCTGTCTCAGGCCACCATTTATTTGGCCCTGGCCCCCAAGAGCAATTCCGCGCAAGCTTATTTTAAAGCCAGGGAAGTTTTGCAGGAAAAGGGGGTGACCCGGGTGCCGGCTCCCTTGCAGGACGCCCACCGGGACGGCACGGCCCTGGGCCATGGGAAGGGGTATCTTTATCCCCATGACTTTCCGGGCCATTATGTGCCCCAGACCTATCTGCCGGAAGAGGTGAAGGGAGAGCGTTTCTACGAGCCGGGAGAAGAAGGGGCGGAGCCGGATTTAGTGGCCCGCTGGCGGGAGTTTCGGAAAAAGGGCGCTAAAAGCGATGAGCCGGAAACTTAAGGGCTGGGACTGATAAAAGCCTAAAGAATTAGAGGAGGTATGGGTCTAGTAACCTCAGTCTCCTTCTCCACTTGTGGGCCATAGGTGACCTGCCCTAGTGGTTTCTAAATTTCACTAAATGAATTAAAGGAAACTGCCGATTAAATATAATATTCAACTGCCGCCTGTGACCTGCCGGCGGCGCCGGGCAACCTTTCTTTTTTTACCCTTACCCATCTGGACAAGGGGCAAAGGAATTATTATATTCAATCCGGGGGAGCACCACTTCGTAAGGGGGTGCTACCGATGAGACGCATCCTGTTTGCGGACAGCGAGCCTCATATCCGGACCCTCTGCCGGGAGGAGCTCCAGGAGGAGGGTTATGAGGTTCAGGTGGCCGGGAACGCCCGGGATGTGGTGCGGATGGTGGACTCCTTCCATCCCGACCTGGTCATCCTGGAGGTATTGTTGCCGGATATGTCCGGATTGGAGACCGGGCGTATCATCAAGGGAACCAGTAAGGAGACCCGGGTGATCTTCTTCTCCCATGGCCGACCGCCCCGGAATCTGGAGTCCTGGGGCGCGGATGCTTATGTGGTCAAATCTCCTGATCTGGAGGGCCTGAAACGAGCCGTGCGCAATTTGCTTTAGTCTAAGGCGGAAAAAAAAGGGAGGGGAAAAGGGCGATCATGGCCCTGATGGAGATTAGCGTTATTCCTTTGGGTTTGGGGGAACCCAGTATCGGCAAGCATATCGCCGAAGTAATAAAATATCTGCGCCGGGAAAATATCCCCCATCAGCTCACCGACATGGGCACCCAGGTCTATGGCGAGGTGGCCCAACTTCTGAAAATTGCCCAGGCTTTGCATGAACTGCCCTTCGCTCAGGGGGTAAAGCGGGTGGTTACCCATATCACCTTAGACGATCGGCGGGATAAAGAAGTGGGTCTGGGGCAAAAAACCCGCTCCGTGGAATCTCGTCTCCCTTAAAGCATTATGGCGAAAAATAATAAGGATTATTACCGTATTCTGGGGGTGGGGCGCGACGCTTCCCTGGAGGAAATCAAAAAGAAATTCCGCCAGATAGCCTTGCAGAACCATCCTGACCGCAACCCCGGCAATAAAGACGCGGAGGAAAGATTCAAAGAGGCGGCCGAGGCCTACGAAGTCCTGCATGACCCGGAAAAGCGGCGTCTTTATGATCTCTACGGGCATGAAGGGGTGTCCTCCACTGGCTTCACCGGGTTTGGGGATTTCTCCGATATTTTCCGCTCCTTCAGCGATATTTTTGGAGACCTGTTCGGGGGCGGGGGGTTCGGGGGACTGCATCCCCAGGAACGCCCCGGCAGCGACCTGCGCTATGATTTGGTGCTGGATTTCCTGGACGCCACCCTGGGTACCGAAGTCAGCATTGAAGTCCCCCGGCTGATTAACTGCCGCACCTGCGGCGGCAGCGGGGCCAAGCCCGGCACCAGCAAGACCCCTTGTCCCCAATGTGGCGGCCGGGGAGTGGTCTCCCGCACCCACGGTATCTTTCAAATAACCACTACCTGTCCCCGTTGCCAGGGAATGAAAGAATTCATCTCCGAACCCTGCCCCGACTGTCGGGGGGAAGGTCAGGTCCGGGAAAAGAAGAAACTCAAGGTAAAGATCCCTCCAGGGGTGGACAGCGGCACTCACCTGATCATGTCCGGCGAAGGCAATGAGGGCCGCTTTGGCGGGCCGGCCGGCGATCTCTATATTATCCTCCAGGTGCGCCCCCATGAATTATTCCGCCGGGAAGGCTATGACCTGCGCCTGAGCATGCCCATCTCCTTTGTGCAGGCGGCCTTGGGAACCCGGGTCACTATCCCCACCCTGACCGCGTCCCAGGAGTTGGTCATTCCCCCCGGGACCCAACCCGGGGAAATCATCCGTCTGAAAGGAGAGGGGGTACCTTATCCCAAGGGCGCCCGCCGGGGGGACCTCTTGGTGGAAGTAAAGGTGCACATCCCCCGGAGCCTCACTCCCCGGCAACAGGAGTTGCTCCAGCAATTGGCCCAGGAAGAACCCGCCTACCAACCCCTACCTACTGAGGCCCCGGCTGATGAAGGTCTGATTAAAAAGATTTGGAACTCCGTTAAGACCTGGAATAACAAGACCTGAGTATTTCGGGATTCCCCACCTTTCTTCCTCGCCTCTATCTTTATAAGTATCGCCAATCGCGGTAAAATAGATTTTGATCGATAGGTCTCCTGCCAATCCGCCATCAAAATGTATTAAAGGGTAGGGGCGAACCTTGGGTTCGCCCACCAATTTTGGGCGAATACCAGATTCGCCCCTCGCAAAAAACCACGTTTGCTGGCGAATTGTTATCAGACCGGGTCAACCAAAGGATGGGTGGAAGACGCCTTGGTAAACTTGACCCTAACCGCGAAATTTCTCCAGGTTGCCCGGGAGGCCCCCGAAAAAGTGGCCATCCTCCACCGGGTGGGGGATGCGGTCCGGGAGTTTACTTACCGGGAGATTTGCCGGACCGCTCTTAAGGTCGCCTATTGGCTCCGGCGGGAGGGGATTAAGCCGGGAGACCGGGTGGCCCTCTTCCTGGAGAACCGCCCGGAGTGGCCCATCAGTTATTTCGGCTTGCTCTTGGCCGGCGCGGTGGCGGTGCCCCTGGACGCGCAATACCAGGCCGATATATTAACCTATATCCTTAACCAGACCGAGGCCCGGGTCATCTTCACTTCGGGCCAAACCCTTTTGCCGGAACTGCATGATATCGCTTCCCTGGAGAAGATTGTCCTGGTGGGGGCGGATGGGCCGTCCGGCCAGAAAGAGGTGGGTTGGGGGGAGGTTCTTAACGCCGCCGAAACTCCCGGCTCTTTGCCCCCGGCGGCCCCGGAGGATCTGGCCTCCATTATTTATACTTCCGGGACTACCGGCCCTCCCAAAGGGGTGATGCTGGCTCACCGGAATTTTTGGGCCAATTTCTCCGGCATCGCCGGTTACGGCTACATCACCCCGGAGGACAATTTTCTCTCTATCCTGCCCCTGCACCATTCCTTTCCCTTTATGGCCACCCTGGTGGCCCCCCTGTTTTCCGGAGCCCGGATCACCTATCTGGACACCCTGAAGGCCGGGCCGATTCTGAAATGTATCAAAGAGCAGCAGGTGACCGTCCTGGCCCTGACGCCCCAGGTGCTGCAACATTTTTATAACGGCTTCCGCCAGCGCCTGGAGCAGATGCCCCTGGGACTGGGAGGTTTACTGGACCTGGGGCTGGGCCTGTCCTATCGGCTGTCCCCCCGGTTTGGCTTCAACCCGGCCCGTCCCCTCCAGGCTAAATTCAAGGCCGCCCTAGGCCCGCAGTTTCGTTTCTTTATCAGCGGCGGGGCCAAGTTGCCGGCAGACCTGGCCCGGAATTTCTTCAAGCTGGGTTTTGTCGTTCTGGAGGGTTACGGCCTCACGGAAACCTCCCCGGTGGTGAGCCTCAACCCGCCGGAGGCCCCCAAGCTCGGCTCGGTGGGCCGGCCCCTGCCGGGGGTGGAGGTGAAAATCCTGGAGCCGGACGCCCAGGGGATAGGGGAGATTCTCATCAAGGGCGACAACGTCATGCCGGGCTACTACCGGGACGCAGCCGCCAGCCGGGAGGTGCTCCGGGACGGTTGGTTCCATAGCGGCGACCTGGGCTACCTGGACGGGGACGGCTATATTTTTCTTCAGGGCAGATTGAAAGAGATCATTGTCTTAAGGTCCGGGAAGAACGTCTCCGCCGAAGAAGTGAGCCAACACTATCTCCAGGCCCCGGCCATCAAAGAGATCTTTGTCATGGCGGACCCCCAGGAAGAGAAGTTGGTGGCCCTGGTGGTCCCGGACCGGGACTATTTTCTAGGGACCGGGGAGGCGGACCTCCAGGGGCGTATCAAATGGTTTTTAGACCTTTATTCCCGGAAGCTGGAGCCCTACAAAAGAGTAAAAGACTTTGTCCTCCTCCACCAGGAATTGCCCAAAACCAGGTTGGGGAAGGTCAAGATCGGCGAGGCCCGGCAACTCTATCAACAGAGGTGGGCGAAGCGTTTTGAGACAAAAATCCCGGCCCGCCGGGAGGACCTGTCACCCCTAGGTAAACAGATCATCGATCTCTTGGCCAAGAAAACCGGTTCGGATAAGATCGCCCTGGAGGACCACCTGGGGTTGGACCTGGGCCTCGATTCCCTGGCCCTGGTGGAACTGGTGGCCGCGTTGGAGCAAAGGTTTCATATCGCCATCAAAGATGAGGAATTCTCCCGGTTTTTTACCGTGGCGGAACTGATCCGCTATCTGGAGGAAAAGCAGCCCGGAGGCGCCCCGGCCCCGGAGGAAAAGGAGCCTTCCTGGGGCGATCTTCTGGGGGCCGACCCGCCTCTTCCTTTGCTGCAGCGAATCGATTTGCAGCCGGGATTCCCGGCCCGCCTCTTTACCCTGGGGTGTTCCCTGTTATTCGGCTTAATCTTTAAGCTGTTCTTTAACCTTAAGGTTTCCGGGAAAGAAAACCTGGCCCGGCAAAATTATCTCATCTGCCCCAATCACGCCAGTTTTCTGGACGGCTTTCTCATCTTTGGGGCCGCCCCCCTGTCTCTAAGATATCAACTCTTCTTTCTAGGAGACAGCATCTACTTTGAACTCCCGGTCATCCGGGACCTGGTCAAGCTCATTCGGGTAATTCCCATCGACTCCGCCCGGCATTTGGTGGAAGCCATGCAGGCCTCCGCCTATGTCCTCAAGAAAGGGAAAATGCTCTGCCTCTTTCCGGAGGGGGCCAGAACCATCAGCGGCGAGGTCCGGGAAATCAAGAAAGGGGTGGCCGTCCTGGCCCGGGAAGTGGGGATCCGGGTGGTGCCCGCGTATATCCGCGGCTCCTTTCAAGCCTGGCCCCCCGGAGAGCCTCGGCCTAAACCTCACCCCATCCGGATTAAATTCGGCCCGGCCCGCTCCTTTGCCGAGCTGGCCGCACAAGGCCGCCAACTCAACCCCACCGCCAGGGACGACGCGGCCTTCACCCTGGGCCTGCGGGCCGAACTCCAGCGCCTCCAGCAGGAAATGGAGAGTTGAGAAGAGATTGTGGGGGGGGAGGGCCAGGGACCCGAGGTCCCTCCCCCAAGTCGCATTTCTTATTGACAAGCAAATTAGGCGATAATATGGTTACTAGGATTTAGCAGGTGCAGGAAAATAAAGCCGGTGGCCGTTGATCTGAACATCTTAATCGGTGGGGCCGCGGGCCAGGGGGTGCACGCCATCAGTCTCCCTCTGGCCAAGGCCCTGGTGCGCCACGGTTGCCAGGTCATAACCCGCCAGGACTATCAATCCCGCATCCGGGGCGGCCACCTCTTTAATGTGATCCGGGTGGCGGACCGCCCCCTGCTCTCCGGCCGGGAGGGCGTGGACCTGCTGGTGGCCCTGAATCAAGAGACCGTCACCCTGCATCAAGGGGAACTGGCTCCCGACGGCGTCCTCATCTATGATGCCGCCCACGTCAAGGAGGTTCCCGCCGGGGTCCGGTCTTTGGCCCTCTCCCATGACACGCTGCTGCCCGGCACCCAGGCCGGGGAGATCGCGGTGAACGCCGGGGCCTCCGGGGCCGTTTTGGGGCTGCTTCAGGTGCCGGTGGCGGGACTGACGCAACTCTTGGCCGACACTTTTGCCGGCAAAGGCCCGGAGGTGGTGGAGTGGAACGAGAAGGCCGCCACCCGGGGGCAGGAGTTGGGGGAAGCCATACCTCTGGCCGTCACTCTGGCCGGGATTACCGCGCCCCCGGAACCCCGGCTCCTCATCAGCGGCCATGAGGCCCTGGCCCTGGGCGCCCTGGCCGGCGGGCTCAAGTTCATCTGCGGCTACCCCATGACCCCCTGGACCAGCCTGTTTAACGCGGTGAGTCAACGCGCCGCCGAGTGGCAGGTGGTGGTGGAGCAGGCGGAGGATGAAATCGCCGCCATCAATATGGCCATCGGCGCCTCTTATGCCGGGGCCCGGGCCCTGACCGGCACCTCCGGGGGCGGTTTTTGCCTGATGACCGAGGGACTGGGCCTGGCGGCCATGACGGAGACCCCTTTGGTCATCGTGGTGGCCATGCGGCCGGGGCCCAGCACCGGCCTCCCCACCCGCACCGATCAGGGGGACTTGAATCTGGTGCTCTATTCCGGCCAGGGGGATTTCCCCCGGGCGGTTTTGGCCCCCGGCACCCCGGCCCAGGGATACCTGCTCATGGCCAAGGCCTTGAACCTGGCGGACCGTTATCAGTTGCCGGTATTAATCCTTACTGATCAGTATTTCGGGGACAGCCAGTTGACGCATACCGCGCCGGAATTTCCCGAAGTCGCGGTGGAGCGGGCCTTGAGCCTGGAGACCACCACCCCTTACGAGCGTTATGCCCTGACCCCGGACGGCGTCTCTCCCCGGCGCCTCCCCGGCATGGGGCCGGGGTTGGTGGTGGCCGATTCCGACGAACATACCCCGGATGGGCACCTGACCGAGGATCTGTCCGTCCGCATCCAGATGCAGGCAAAGCGCCAGCGGAAACTGGAGGGCCTGGTCCAGGAACTGGGCGGCCTGACCTTCGCCGGGGCGGAGGAGGCCCCTTTGACCCTGGCCTGCTGGGGCTCCAGCCTGGGGCCGGTGCACGAAGCCGTCACCCGCCTGAACCAGGCGGGCACCCCGGCCCGGATGGTGCACTTGAGCGAACTGTGGCCCTTCCCCCGGGAGGCGGTGGCCCGGGCTTTGGGGTCGGCCCAAAAGTTGGTGCTGGTGGAAGGCAATTACACCGGCCAGCTTAACGGGCTCCTGCGTCAGGAGACGGGCCTTCAGGCGCATCACCTGATTCGCCGATATGACGGGCTTCCCTTTACGCCGGAATACATCTTAAAGGATCTCAAAGGCATCGCTTAAAGGATAAGGCATGTTGCCGTTAGACCTCTACGACAGCATAGAATCGGCCTGGTGTCCGGGCTGCGGCAATTTCCCCATGCTCAAGGCCTTTAAGGAGGCCCTGGCGGAGCTGGAAATCCGGCCGGAAGAGATCGTGGTGGTCTCCGGCATCGGCCAGTCCAGCAAGTTTCCCCACTATCTGAAGTGCCACACCTTTAACGGCATTCATGGCCGCACCCTGCCGGTGGCCACCGGCTTCCGCCTGGTGAACCGGGACTTAAAGGTGGTGGCCGTGGCCGGGGACGGGGACTGTTACGGCGAAGGGGGCAACCATCTTCTGGCCGCGTTCCGGCGCAATCCGGACATCACCCTGGTCACTCATAACAATCAGGTCTACGGCTTAACCAAGGGCCAGGCCTCCCCCACCAGCGACCAGGGGTTCAAGAGCCTGATCCAACCCCAGGGCGTGCCTTATCCCCCGTTACACACTCTGGCCCTGGCCGTGGCCCAGGACTGCTCCTGGGTGGCCCGGGGCTTTGCCGGGGAGGGGGAGCATTTAAAGAACTTGTACAAAGAAGCCCTGACCCATAAGGGTTTTTCCTTTTTGGAAGTGTTGCAGCCTTGCGTTACTTTCAATAAAATCAATACTTACAAGTGGTATCGACAGCGGGTCTATCGGGTGGCGGAGACCCCGGATTATGACCCGGAAAATGAACTTTGGGCCTATCAGAAGGCCAAAGAATGGGGGGAGCGCATCCCCCTCGGGGTGATCTACCGGAAAGTCCGCCCTGCCCTGGAAGAGGCCTACCCTCGTTTGGAAATAAAATCTCTGGCCCGGCCGGAGTCCACCCCCCCCGTCAGCCGACTTCTGGCGGACTTCTATTGAGGGGGAGATAGGCCGGGTTGTGAACGCCTTCCGGGGGCCTTACCCTGATGGGGCGGCGGTTCCGCAATAAATTCGGCGTTAAGGAACAAGGACGATAGGAGAAAACCATGACGGCGCAAAAGAACGAGACTTCCTGGGACATCTTGCGAGGCCCCAACCACATCCTGTTGGAAGAAGACTATAGCGGTAAGATGGAACTAATTATCTATACCCTTACCTGGGCCGTGGAGATCGGTCTGACCTTTGCCCTGGCCCTGACTTATTTGCGGGGTTAGCCGGCTTGTGCCCGGCAACTTATTTTTAGGTTGAGAGAGTAAAGGGGAGAGGAGGAGTCGGGTGGACCAACCCCTGGCCGCCAAGCGGTGCTGGGGTAGCCGGGGCCTTACCCTTATCAATAAGGAAATATTGAAGTTTCACCTTTAGATGACCGAACTGGTATCTAGGGGCAACCGGGTGACAACGGTACAATCTCCTGGTGGTGTTGCTTATTGTAATATCCCGAGGGTGAACCGGAAATAACTTTGCACTATTTATCACATATTCGTTGACCCCGGGAAATTCTTGGTATAATATATTTAGGCTTTATTGACTAAAGGCAGTAATGAACTTATGCTTAAATCAGGTAAGGTAGTTGTTAAGCTGTATTTTCCAATAAAGCCAGCTTCTTGGGACACAAGTAGGCGCGGGGCAGGAACCCACCAAACCTGGGGGTTACCTGGGCACTGGCGCGAATCCATTCGCAAAGCCTAGCTCAGGGAGGTGTGGGAATTATGATTAACGAACTTCTCGCCCCAGGCGGCAGCCTGGCAATGGTGGAGGCGGTTTGTAAGAATGGCGCCAACGCCGTTTATGTAGGCGCTAAAGGTTTTAGCCGACGGAAATGTGAATGGGAGTTGGAGGACAGCCAGATCGGTGAAGCCGTGCGCCTGGCCGCGGCTTACCAGGGGAAAATTCGGGTGGCCCTCAATGCGGAGATTCCCCCCGAAAAGCTCCCCCTGGTGCTGAAAAAAGTGGAGAAGTACGCCCACTTCGGTATCGAAGGGGTGATCGTCAAGACCCCGGCAGTAATGCAGGAGATCCACCGGCTGTTCCCGGAGTTGATCATCCACGCCAGCGTTGGCTGCAATATTCAAACCCGAGAAGACCTGGCCCGGTATAAATCTTACGGCGCCACCCAGATCGTGGCCTCCACGGAAATCAACACCCTGGCCAAACTCACCCGGTTTAAGCAGGAAGCCGATGAGCTGGACTTAAAGACCGAGGTGTTGATCCACGGCAACCGCTGTATCGGCGGCGTGGGGAATTGTCTGTTCCACGAACTCATCGCTGACAGCTATATCCGTAAAGTTCATTATGATGAGGACGGCAACGAAATCGTGGAATACGAAGGCTGGCCGGACCGAAGCGGTAGTTGCTTCCGGCTCTGCCTCCTTACCGAGGAACAGCGCCGCAAGGTTTTAAGCCGCCGGGGCCATTCCCGGGAGAAGATCGAGGCCGTCAACGAGACCGTGCGCCGGCAACCCAACGTGGCTTTTGCTATTCTGGGCGATGAGTTGAAGGGCTACCTCGATCTGGGCTTGGCCACGGTGAAAATGCAGGGCCGGGAATATCCGGTGGAATTGATCTCCCGCATGATCTGCTGTTATCGTCAGCTTATCGACGCGCATCAGCGGGGCGAAGACATCAACAGTCCCATGCTGAAACGGATTCAGGAACGCCTGGCGGAACTGGTGAGAGAACGGGACCGGGCCAGGATGGAGAAGACCAAAGAACTGCATAGGCATATCGCCGGTCTGTAAAAGTTTGTTTTTTGTCGGTTGGCGGAAAGATTTTCCTTTTCTGAAGATAGAAGCCTGCCCTATAATTGGGTGGGCTTTTTTTATTATTATTTTACCCATTGATTCTCTCTAAAATGGTAGAGCCCCTAAGGCAAAGTGTCACCCCCCGGTCGCGGACACCGGGTTTGCCGGTAACGGGCTCACCGGGTTATGACCTCAGCCAAGCCTGATAACCTCCGACGCTTAGGCGGTTCCCCCAAGTTTTGGACCGGGGTGGTCTTGGGGACCGTCTTGCTGGTGGCCTGCCTGTATAATCTCACCAATTATCCCACTATCTGGTGGGATGAAGCCATCTTTTCAGAGACCGCCGCCAATCTGGCGCAACAAGGGCGCTACGCCTTCACCGTGCAAAGTCCGGATCAGTTGGCCGATCTGGACTTTCGCATCAGTGTCGGCCCGGCGGTGATCTTGCCGGTGGCCCTGGCCTATAAACTCTTGGGGGTGGGGGTAACCAGCGGCCGGTTAGTGGCCGGGTTCTATTTGCTTTTTACCTTTGGCGCCTTATTTTGGGCGGCCCGGCGCCTGTGGGGAGTGACCACCGCCCTGGGCGCGGTGGCCCTGGCCCTCTTCGGCACCGATGTCCTCTACTGGGGGCGCTCCGTTCTGGGGGACATCCCGGCCCTGGGGCTCTTCCTTGGCGGCCTCTGCTTTATTTTGCGAGGACTGGAAGAAGACGCCAACCTACCCCTTTTCCTGGGGGGGATATTCTTGGGCTTGGCCTTTGCCGCCAAGGAATTCTATGGGTTGGCGTTCATACCCCCGGGAGTGGTGCTGCTTAAGCAGAACTGGGGAAGCTGGCGTCGTCTGGCGGGGCGGCTCCTCTCCTATGGTTTAGGGGTGGCCATGCCTTTACTGGCTTATCTGGCCCTGAAGGTGGTCATCTTAGGCAGTCTCACCGCCGCGGTGGAACATTTTCTCCGCCAGAAGCTGCTCCTGCGCCATGAATTTTTCACCCCCTTGACCATCGGCCGGATCTATCCGGAGAGCGTGGCTTTTCTCCTGGGCCATCCTCTCTTCTGGTTGGGGCTCCTGGGGATCTGGCTCCTGTGGCGCAGAGGGCAGCTTTCCCTGGGTGCCAAGCTGTGGATCGGGAATTTTGTCCTCTGGTGCCTGGTCTATGTCACCGCGGTCTATTGGTACCGGTTTGCTCTGCCGGCTTTATTTCTGGCCAGCCCCCTGGCCGCGTATTTTCTCCTCCAGGTGGCGGCGCGCCTGGTGGCGGCTCTCTCCAGCGCCCCCCCCAGATGGCTGGCTCCGGGGATACTGGCTGCGTTTGTCCTGTTATTTTATCCCCTTCCCGGCGCAGATATCCTGGGGGCCATCCTCACCCGCACCGCCGACCCCCCCAGCCGCCTGGTAAATTATCTCCGTACCCATATCCCCGGCAAATGCCTCATCGAGACCCCAGAGTATGAACTGGTCTTTCTGGACGACGACCACCGCATTCACGTGATGCCTCCCTTCTACTTTATCGAATCCACCCCGGAGAAGGTGGTGTTGCTGAACCCCCGGGGCCGGCCTTATGATTTCGCCGAAGTTAAGGCCGATTATCTGATTCTGGGCAGTTTTGGCAAAAGCGTCTTTAAACAGGTGTACTCTCCCCCCCAGGTGGCCCGAAAATGGCGCAAGATCGCCCAAGTGGATTTTTATGATATTTATATCCCCAGACAACGGGGAAAAGCCTCGTGGCCCAGCGTGATGGCCCGGCGACCCCGAACGAAAGATGTGAAGAAAAACGGTCTCCCCCTGACCCAACCCTCGGCCCGACCTAAGACCATGTGAGTCAAAGCCCGTCATGTCCAGTAGCCGGGACCGTCGGCTAATACGGTCCATCACCGATTTTCGCCGGCATTATCAGCGGTTGCGCCCAGGGGACCTGGTTCTCGGCCCCCTGGCCCTGAAAGCCGCCGAAGAGTTCAAATTCCTGGACCTGCGGGAGCGGGGGGTGGTCTTCTTTCCCCCGGCCCCGGCCCAGGTCTTGAGCCGCTCCAAGGCGGCCCAGGCGGAAGTCCTGGGTGAGTTCATGGTCCCCGGCACCTTTGTGGCTTACGGCCCGGCGGACCTGGCCGCCCATCTTCCCGACTATCACGGCCAGGGCCAGGTAGTGACCAAAAGGGACCGGGCCCATTTGGGCCTGGGGGTGAGCCTCTGGCCCTCCCTGGAAGTTATCTGCAGCCTGGCCGGGCTGCAGCCCCTGACCTATCCCCTGGTGGTGCAGCCCTACGTGGCCGAGGCCCGGGACCTTAGGGCGGTGGTCCTGGGGGATTATGCCGAGGCCTATGAGCGGGTCAACCCCCACTCCTTTCGGAAAAACCTCTTCCAGGGAGGCTCTTCTCAGCCGGTGAACCTAAAAGCGGAACAACTGGCCTTCTGCCGCCGGGTCATGGCTCGAGGGAAGTTTCCTTATGCCGTCTTAGACCTGCTCCTGGCCCCGGGGGGGGAACTTTTTCTCTCGGAAATCAATCTGAAGGGGGGCCTCACCGGGGCCCGCCTGAGCCAGGGGGAATTTCGGGAGCGGGTTAAGGCCCTTGAGGAGGATTTTGCCCGGCAATGGGAAAGCTCGTTGACGACCCCGCCTTAAGGAACCGGATTTACGTCTTCCGGGAACGGACCGATGCCGGCCGCCGCCTGGCCCAATATCTCCAGAAGTTCAAGGGCCGGGCCGTCCATCTCTTTGCCATCCCCGCGGGGGGCGTGCCGGTGGCCGCGGAGATCGCCCGGGCCTTAAATATTCCCCTGGACCTGATCATCGTCCGGAAAATCCAACTCCCCTGGACTACGGAGGCCGGTTTCGGGGCCCTCGACCCGGACGGGGAAGTGATTTTGAACCAGGCCCTCCTGCGCCGCGCCCCCCTTTCCCCGGAGGAGATCGACACCCAGAGACGGAAGACCCTGGCCACGCTGCAGGAACGGGAGGCCCGCCTCCGGGGTGGCCGCGCCTATCCGGACTTGGCCGGGCGGCCCACCCTTATCGTGGACGACGGCCTGGCCTCAGGCTACACCATGCGGGCCGCGGTAAGATTTCTTAAAGGCAAGAACGCCGGCCCCCTCATCGTGGCCGTGCCCACCGGCGCGGAGCACACCGTCCAGGAACTCCTGCCCCTGGTGGATACTTTGGTCTGCCTCAACGTCCGGGGGGGCTGGGCCTTCGCGGTGGCCGAGGCTTATGAAAAATGGTATGATGTGGATGAATCAGAAGTAATAGATATTTTAAAAAACTTGGCCCAAGAGATTTGAGGCATGACTTGAAAAATTAGGTTTATTCAATATGAATGAGAACTTAGTTAAATTATTTTCGGAAATTTATACTATCGGACATTCTAATCATAAATCCGATGAATTAATTAAACTTCTTAATCAATATCAGATCGAAATCTTGGTTGATGTCCGCTCAAATCCATACAGCCGATACTCCCCGCAATTTAATAAAGAATTGTTACGGCAAATCATAGAGATATCTGGGATTAAATATCTTTTCTTAGGTAATCTAATAGGCGGCAGACCAGAAGACGAGAGATTTTACGATATTAATGGCCAGGTTCGTTATGATCAGATAGAACAAACGCCACACTTCCAAGAAGGTATTAACCGACTGCTCAAAGAGATTCAGAGTTATAAAATTGCAATTCTTTGTGGGGAAGAAGACCCGATGCATTGCCATCGTCGACTTCTAATTGGACGGGTATTGAGTAAACATGGGATAAGGATTCTTCACATTAGAGGAAATGGGCAAATACAGGCAGAGGAAGAATTGGCCTCCATAGAAGCTTCAGTCAAAGGCACCAAGCAAATGAATTTGCCCTTTATGTAGGAGATTAAGGCGTGGAAATCTATACCATTGGCTTTACCAAAAAAAGCGCCCAAGAATTCTTTGAAACCTTAAAGCGGGCCGGGATAAAGCTCTTAATCGACATCCGCCTTAATAATCAATCGCAGTTGGCCGGATTTTCCAAACAAGATGACTTACAATATTTTCTTAAAGAGATTTGCGGGGCGGAATACCAACATGAGCCCCTATTGGCACCGACCAAGGATATTATAGAAGGTTATAGAGATAAGAATCTATCCTGGGAAGAGTATGAAGAGAGGTTTAATAAACTTTTAGAAGACCGGCAGATAGACAAAATTATTGATAAAAAGTTATTTGAAGTGCCCAGCGTTTTGCTATGTAGCGAATCCAAAGCAGATCAGTGTCATCGCCGCTTAGTAGCTGAATACCTGCGTAAACACTGGGGTGAGGTTAGTATTGTGAATTTATAGGATCATAGAATGATTGTAATTAATCATCTTACCCGCATGAGTCGAGGATATATCTGTGTAGCCGGGATTGATCTTAAAACTGGGGAACATATCCGCCCAACAGTGCCAAGGGATCGATTATCATCTCGACTTCTAACGCGACACGGTGGTCCCTTTGACATCGGCAATATTATTAACTTGGCGGAAATAAGACCTGAACCAGATCCCCCTCATGTTGAAGATCGCCTAATTAGTCCTGATAAAATTATTTTTGAAGGTGTGGCCTCGGCTGAGGAGTTTTGGAGGATTCTGAGAAATGTAAGTAAACATAAACTTGAAGATATTTTTGGCGCCGAACTCAAGAATATTGGGGGATCAAACTATGGGACAGACGCCGGTCAAGGTCAAGCATCATTGGGGTGTTTGTTACCTTATGATCGCCCAAAACTATATGTAAAAGATCAACATTCGGATAGGCCGCAAATCAGAATGTGGTTCAAAGATGGGCAGTTAAATGTTGACGCACCTGTCAATGACCTTCGTCTTTATAGTGAAGACCATTTTTCAAATGACATGGAGAGTCTTGATAGGGTTCGAGAGCTTATCAAATCTTCTGAAGGAATAATTCTTAGCCTGGGATTGACCAGGGCATGGGCCAGTTCAGCTCAATTTGAGCCTGTTCATTGGTTACAAGTCAACAATATTCATCTAATAGAAAATCCTATCTGGCAATTGGCCTGATATGTTTCATGAATGACAGAGATCGGGTTGTCATCAAAGATTTCGCAGGTTATGTCAGTTTTTAAAACAGTGGCACCGAAAGCTCGAATATCTCCTGCCAGCCGGCAAGAGTTTAGACCCATCCCCAAAGACCGCCTGGCCTTTGATATTGACGGGGTGGTGGCGGACATTATGACCACTTTTTCACTCAGGTAGCATTTAACCGAACGTCACCTCTGATAAGATGGCAAGAGGGGGACTTTAGAGGATAAACTTCACGATGGATTTAATCTACCTGGACTATAATTGTTTTCAACGGAGCTTTGATGAGCCTCGCCGGATCAGAATTCAGATGGAAGCCCTGGCCTGCCAGGAGATTTTCTTAAGAGCCCAGGCCAGCGAAATTATCTTGGTCTGGTCTTTCATGCATGAAGATGAAACCATTATCTGTCCTTTCCCAGAACGGAAATATGAGGTCTTTCGCCTGGCTACCTTGTGCCGAACGCGCTTGGGGCCGGAAGAGGAAATCCACCATCGGGCCAAACTATTTCAGAAAAACGGAAAACTTTCGGCTAAAGATGCCGTTCATCTGGCCTGTGCGGATTTTATTAATGCTAACTATTTTCTGACGTGTGATGATAAACTTATAAAAAAAGCCACCCGGTTGAAGCTGGAAATCAAAATCATGAATCCGGTGGACTACCTGAGGCATGGGTGAATCTATGAAGAAAACCAAGGTCCTGGATGACACGGAAATCAGGATTAAAGGGATAGAAGTCCTGAACGAGGCGCTGGGTCCGGCCGCGGCGCTGAGGTTTCTTACCTTGCTGCACCGGGAACCCACCGATTACGTAGAAATTTCCCGGCGGCTATATGAGGGACAGACCGTTGAGGAGATTTTCGCCCGAGCCAAGAAACAATGGCAGAAGTGATCTATTTAAATAGGATATGAATGTTCAGATAGCTCGTTCCACCCACCAGGAATTCGTATCCATCCCCCTAAATCGCCTGGCCTTTGATATTGACGGGGTGGTGGCGGACATTATGACCACCTTCCTGGACCTGGCCCGGGAGCGCTACGGCCAGGGCCATCACCTGCGCTACGAGCACATCACCACCTTCCGCCTGGAGGAATGTCTGGACCTGGAACCCTGGATCATCGAGGTTCTCATCCGGGAACTCATCGACCGTCCCCATGAACTCCCCATCGACCCCTTCCCCCAGGCGGTGCCGGTCTTGACCCGCCTGGCCGAGGAGCACCACCTCTTATTCGTCACCGCCCGAGACCGGGCCGAACCCATCCAACACTGGCTGAACCGCACCCTGGCCCCGGTGCCTCCCCGGTCCATCTGGGTCATGGCCACCGGGGACCCGGATACCAAACTCCACTACCTCAAGGCCCACGCCATCGAGTACTTCGTGGAAGACCGCCTGGAGACCTGCTTCGACCTGGCCCACCAAGGCATCACCCCCATCCTCTTCGCCCAACCCTGGAACCGTAAACCCCACCCCTTCCTGGAAGTCCAAAGCTGGCCGGAACTGGCCCGGCTGCTGTTTGAGGAGAGTGGGGGAGGGGGCTAAGGGGCGCCGGCCCACTTACAATCCTCACCCACACCCTCTCCCCCAATACCTTAACATATATTTTTGGTAGCACAGGCTTCCAGCCTGTGCCCGCACAGGCAAGATGCCTGTGCTACCGGGGATGTGGCATATTGGCCGGGGCAGGCTGGCCAGCGGCCCCGCCTTACCCGGCCCCATCTGCGGGTTGGGAGGGGGGTGTGGGGGGGGGGGGGGGGGCGGAAGTGGGGCGGCCCCCCCCCCCCCCACACACAACCC
>JBFLZI010000046.1:0-18163 GCA_040756315.1 Thermodesulfobacteriota bacterium
AGCCCCCTCCCCCAATCCCCATAAAGGGGGTTGGGAGGGGAGCTTGAGTGGAGGGCGGGGGAGCCATTGCTTCCCCGATCCTCCCCCCACAAACTACTCTCTACCTCTCAGCTTCATCAATAGGCGCAGCATTTCCAGGTAGAGCCAGACCAGGGTGACCATCAGGGCGAAGGCCCCGTACCATTCCAGGTATTTGGGAGCGCCCTGGGCGGCGCCGCTTTCGATAAAGTCAAAGTCCAGGACCAGGTTCAGGGCGGCGATGCCCACCACCAGCAGGCTGAAGCCGATGCCCACCCAGCCGCTGCCGAAGACCAGAGGCACGCCGATGCCGAAGAACCCCAGGATGATGCTGATGAAATAGAACAGGGCGATACCCCCGGTGGCGGCCACCACCCCTAACTTGAAATTCTCGCTGACCTTGATCAACCCTGCCTTATAGATCAGGAGCATAGCCAGGCAGGTGCCAAAGGTCAGGCCCACCGCGGGAATGACGATGCCGGGGAAATGGACTTCGGCCAGGGCGGAGACCCCGCCGAGAAACAGGCCTTCCAGCAGGGCATAAATGGGCGCGGTGACCCCGGCCCAGGTCTGTTTGAAGATAGTGATGAGGGCCACCACGAAGCCGCCCACGGCGCCGATAAGCAGCCAGGGGGTCACGGTAGCCGGGTTCATGGTCTGAAAAAACAGCTTCCAGACCCAAAGAGAGGTGAGCAAGACGCAGAGGAGCAAGAGTATTGACTTATTCACGGTCCCCTGGACGGTCATGGCCTGATCGGCCGCGCTTACTCTGCCGAAGCCGGTAAAAGTGCGGTCACTTAGGGCGGGATTCCCGGTGCGCAATTTTCGTCCTCCTTCCAGTAAGTGCTTGAGCCTACTTGACTAGATAAGCAGATTAAGGGGTTTTTGCAAGGCGGCGGCAGCAAAATTCTCGGCGGTCCCAGCGCCTTGCCACTAGGGAGATAATCCGGTAGAATGGTTTTATGGGTGGGGTCTTAAAACTGGTCTTGCGGCTGTTTATCTCCCTGGTGGCCGCCAAATTCTTCCTCCGCCTCGTGGGGGTGGCGGACCTCGGCTATCTCTTGGGCCTGACCCTGCTCCTCACCGGCAATATCTATCTCTTTGATTTTCTGGAATACGGCGACCGGAGATTTCTTCCCCCGGCCAAGGCGTTGCCCCCGGAAACCGGCGAGCCTCAGGAGGACTCCGGGAAGATCGCTCTCCCGGAGGCTTGAGGTGGCCTTTCCTCTTTGGTGCTGAGGGAAGAGCTGCGTCCCGGTTCCCAGTCTTTCCGCACCCCTCATTTTTTGCTGCCCGCAATTTTTCCTTGACACTGAAATTGTGAATGTTTTAACATTCCCCAGATAAATGCCGGATAGAAGATAAATTGTCGGAAATGAAACTGGCGGCCCTGTTATCCCAAAGAAAATCCACTATCGTGGACCGGTGGCTGAAGCTGCTTTTGGCCAGTTATCCCCCGGAAACCCAGATCTTTTTAAAGAAGGAAAAGGATCACTTCGATAATCCCGTGGGTTACCGCATCTCCCAGGGGGTGAAGGGCCTTTTTGAGGCTCTCCTGCAGGAAAGGGCGGCTGATGAGATCACCGCCTGCCTCGATGAAATTATCCGGATCAGGGCCATCCAAGATTTTTCCCCCTCCCAGGCCCTGGCCTTTATCTTTCTCCTGAAGAATGTCATCCGGGAGGAGTTGGCCGACGAACTGGAGGAAGGCGATCTGGCGGAAGAGATTTTAGAGATGGAGTCCAGAATCGATGGACTGTCTCTCCTCGGTTTTGACGTCTATATGAAGCGCCGGGAGAAGCTCTACGAGCTCCGGGTTGATGAGGTGAAGAATAGGGTGAGCGGGTTATTGCGGCGCACCGGCGTGACCTTAAGTAACCCGTAAGTTAAGGCCGATATTCCACGGCTTACCGGAAACGAGGTGACAGTAAATGACTTTTTTTAGAATGCATTTCTTTGTTCCCTTATTTGCCGTTATCGGGCTGGTGATCATTGCCTATGCCGGAGTCCAGGCAAATCTGCAGGCCGTTTTCGGGGTGGTGCTGCCGTACTTGGCTGCCCTTATTTTTGTGGAAGGGCTGATTTACCGCCTGATTCAATGGGCCCGGTCACCGGTCCCTTTCCGCATCCCCACCACCGCCGGGCAGAACCGCTCCCTCCCCTGGATTGAGAAAGATATCGGGGACAAGCTGGACAACCCCGAGAACACCCTCCACGTCATCGGTCGGATGGCCCTGGAAGTACTCGCCTTCCGCAGCCTTTTCCGCAACCTGCGCACGGAATTGCGCAAGGACCCGGACAATCCGGAAGGGGCCCGGCTGATTCACTGGTCTTATAAGTGGCTCTGGCTGGGGGCTATTGCCTTTCACTATGCCTTTCTGGTGGTGCTCTTAAGACACCTCCGGTTTTTCACCGAACCGGTGCCCGCCTTTGTGCATCTCCTGGACAACGTGGACGGCTTTTTGCAATTTTTTGTGCCGGTGGTTTATATCAGCGGCATCGTCTTGCTGGTGGCCGCCATCTATCTCCTGGTGCGCCGGGTGGCCCACCCGGAGCTGCGTTACATCTCCCTGGCCGCCGATTATTTCCCCCTGTTTCTCATCATCGGCATCGCTCTCACCGGGATCTTGATGCGCTATATTTATAAAGTGGATATTATCGCGGTGAAACAGTTGGTCATCGGCCTGGTCACCCTGCATCCCCAGGTGCCGGCCGGGATCGGCTCCCTCTTCTATATTCATCTTTTCCTGGTCTCAGTCTTTTTCGCCTACTTTCCTTTCAGCAAATTGATGCACGCCCCCGGGGTCTTCCTTAGCCCCACCAGAAACCTGGCCAATAACAACCGGTGGGTCAGGCATGTGAATCCGTGGAACTACCCGGTCAAGTTTCATTCCTATATGGAATATGAAGATGAATTTCGGGATGCCATGATTGAGGCGGAAATCCCAGTGGAAAAGGAGTCGTGATGGCCAAGGTTCCCACACCAACAGAAATATTGCCAGGGATTAGTTACCGGCCACCCGCCAAGAGTTGGATGGAGATCAAGCCGGAATTTAGACCGGGCACCTTTTGTAATGCCGCCAGCCCCAAATGGCTGGAAAGTATCGGTTACCCTTATCCCCGGGCCTGGTCGGTAACGGATGAGGATTGGAAACTCCCTGAAGATTGGAAAGAAATCATCTTGCAAGGTCTTCAGGACCGGCTCGACAGGTTCCGGACGTTAAAGCTCTTTTTCGATATCTGTGTGCGTTGCGGGGCCTGCGCCGACAAGTGCCATTTCTTTCTGGGCACCGGCGACCCCAAAAACATGCCGGTCCTCCGGGCCGAGTTGATGCGGTCGGTGTACAAAAAGTACTTCAAACGGGCCGGCATGATCCTGGGAGAGCTGGCCGGGGCCAGAAATCTCACCGAAGAGGTCCTGAAGGAATGGTTCTACTACCTCTACCAGTGCACCGAATGCCGGCGCTGCTCCCTGTTTTGCCCTTACGGCATTGACATGGCGGAAATGACCATCCTGGGCCGGGAACTCTTGAGCTCCGTGGGTATCAACCTCGAATGGACCCTGGCCTCCGTGGCCAGTTGTTATGATCGGGGCAGCCACATCGGCGCCACTCCCCAGGCCATGAAGGATATGATCGATTTCTTCGCGGAGGAAAACGAGCGGGTAACCGGCATCTACACCCCGGTGTCCTATAATCGCAAAGGTGCCGAAATCCTCTTTGTGGCTCCTTCCGGAGACTATTTCGCCGACCCCGGCACCTACACCTTCATGGGTTATATGCTCCTGTTCCACTACCTGGGCCTGGATTGGACCATCAGCACCTACGCGGCCGAGGGCGGCAATTTCGGCTATTTTATCTCCCATGAGATGGGGAAAAGGCTCAACGCCAAGATCTATGAAGAGGCCAAAAGGCTGGGGGTAAAATGGATCCTCGGCGGCGAATGCGGCCACATGTGGCGGACCATGAACCAGTACATGGATACCTGGAACGGCCCGGCGGATTTCCTGGAAGTGCCGGTCTCCCCCATCACCGGCACCAAATTTGAAAACGCCGCCAGCCACAAAATGGTACATATCTCCGAATTTACTGCGGATTTGATCTATCATAACAAGTTAAAGCTGGATCCCAGCCGGAATGCCCATATTAAGTTGACCTTCCATGACTCCTGCAACACCAGCCGGGCCATGGGCATCTTTGAGGAGCCCCGCTATATCATCCAGAATGTGCTACCCCCGGGTCATTTCGTGGAGATGCCCCCCAACACCATCCGGGAGAAGACCTTCTGCTGCGGCAGCGGCAGCGGTTTTAACGCCGATGAGTATCTGGAGACCAGAATGCGGGGGGGCCTGCCCCGGGCCAACGCCGTCCGCTACGTGGCGGAAAAATATGGAGTGAACCACCTGGGCTGCATCTGCGCCATTGACCGGGCAGTGCTGCCCACTTTGGTGAACTACTGGGTGCCGGGCATGGAGGTCACCGGCATTTCCGAGCTGGTGGGCAATGCCCTGATTTTCCCGGATGAAATGGAGCGCACCACCGACCTGCGGGATCGCGACTTAGAGGGAGTTGGGGAAGCCGTGGAGGAAGGTGAAGAAGATGAGTAAGCAATACAAAAACGAATTTGGGGTCTTTGCCGAGCGTCCCACCGTGGAGAAGAAGATTTATGATCGCTTCCCGATTCTCGTGGGGGTAGTCATCTTCTTTGTTCTGGTCACCCTCCCTCTTTGGCAGAATGTGGGGAAGGCCGTGCCGGTGCCCCAGCCCAAGTTGGACACCCCGGCCATCCAAAAGCTGGCGGAGAAAGACCGGAAGTGTGTGGAGCCCACGGCTTATATGCGTGCCAACCACATGCTCCTTTTGGTGGATTGGCGGGAAGACGTGGTCCGGCAGGGCGGCCATGATTTTGCCAGTCCCGACGGCAAAAAGTATGTGGCCAGCCTTTCCAATACTTGCTTGGAATGCCACTCGAACAAAACACAATTCTGCGATCAATGCCATAACTATGTGGCGGTAACACCTACCTGTTGGGGTTGCCATCTCGATCGGGAGAAGAAGGTGGCGGAGGCGAAGTGATGAGTATCAGCAGAAGAGAATTTCTCAGGTTAGCCGGACTCTCCACTATCATTGGGCTGGGAGGCAAAACGGCTTTTGACTTGCTCTTTCCCGGGGAACTGGAGGCCCAGTTACTGGCTGCGCCGGGAGCCTTGACCGCCAAGAGATGGGCCATGGTGGTGGATATGCGCAAACTGGACGAAGCCACGGCCAAGAAGTGTGTCGAAGCCTGCCACCGGATCCACAACGTCCCTAACTTTGCCCAACCCAACAATCCCCAAGACGCTCTTCCCCCGGAGTTAATCGTCAGAAGGGAAGTCAAGTGGATCTGGACCGACCATTATCATAACGCCTTTCCGGGGCAGGAGCAGGAACACGGCCAGGAGCGCTTAAACAGCCTGCCTTTCCTGGTCCTCTGTAATCATTGCGACAACCCTCCTTGCGTCCGGGTTTGTCCCACCAAGGCCACTTTTAGAAGGGCCGACGGCATTGTCATGATGGACATGCACCGCTGCATCGGCTGCCGGTACTGCATGGCGGGCTGTCCTTTCGGTGCCCGGAGTTTCAACTGGCGGGACCCCCGGCCCTTTATTAAAGAAGTCAACCAGAGCTATCCCACCCGGGAGATCGGGGTGGTGGAAAAGTGCACCTTCTGTACCGAGCGGCTGGCCGTGGGACTGATGCCGGCCTGTGTGGAGGCGTCCAAAGGGGCATTGGTCTTTGGGGATCTCAGCGACCCGAAATCCAAGGTTAGGGAACAGCTCCGCACCCAATTCACTATTCGCCGCAAGGCACATCTCGGGACCAATCCCCAGGTTTACTATATCGTGTGAGGTGCTTATGCTGGAAAAGGCGCTAATCGGCTCTAAGAGATATTACGGATTGCTGGGCATCCTGGCCTTGATCTTCGGGGTAGGCTTCTTGTTCTACCTGCAACAACTTAAGACGGGCCTGGGGATCACCGGCCTGGGCCGGGATGTCTCCTGGGGGTTTTATATCGCCCAGTTCACCTACCTGGTCGGTGTGGCCGCTTCGGCCGTCATGGTGGTGCTGCCCTACTATCTGCACAACTACAAGGCCTTTGGCCGCATCGCCATCCTGGGGGAATTCCTGGCGGTGGCCGCGGTGACCATGTGCGTCCTGTTCGTCACCGTGGACATGGGGCGGCCGGACCGGATCTTAAACGTCTTTAAGTATGCCACTCCCAACTCGGTCATGTTCTGGGATATCATCGTCTTAAACGGTTATCTCCTGCTCAATATCTTCATCGGCTGGAATGTGCTGGAAGCGGAACGCCATGACGTGCCGCCCCCCAAGTGGCTTAAGCCCTTCATCTACCTCTCCATCCCCTGGGCCGTCAGCATCCACACTGTGACCGCGTTCCTCTATGCCGGTCTGCCTGGCCGGGGCTACTGGCTCACCGCCATCATGGCCCCCCGGTTTCTCTCTTCGGCCTTTGCCGCGGGTCCGGCCCTGCTGACCCTTTTGTGCCTCATTGTCCGCAACTACACCAAGTTCGATCCGGGCAAGGAGCAGATCCAATCCCTGGCCAAGATCGTCACTTACGCCACCATCATCAACGTCTTCTTCTTCTTCTGCGAAGTCTTTACGGTCTTCTACAGCCAGATCCCGGACCACATGCTGCACTTCAAATACCTCTTCCAGGGAATCGAAGGCCATGGCCGGCTGGTGCCCTTCATGTGGTTCTCCATCGTGGTGATGACCGCCACGGCCATACTCCTGGTCAGCCCCAAACTGCGCCGGAACGAAACCACCCTGGCGGCCCTGTGCGGCCTGGTGATTATCACCACCTGGATCGACAAGGGGTTGGGATTAATGACCGGCGGCTTTGTCCCCAATCCTTTGGAAAAAGTCACCGAATACTGGCCCACCGCCCCGGAAACCATGATCACCTTAGGGGTCTGGGCCATGGGATTTCTGATCCTGACTATCCTGTATAAAGTGGCGGTATCGGTTAAAGAAGAGATCAAGGCTTAAGGCTAGCTGATTTTAACATCCAGCACTGCCGCTAACGGCGAGCTCTGAGGGGGTGGGCAGCCCGGAGAGGAGAGGCTGCTGGCAAGTCTTACTGACATCGGTTAAGATTAATTTTGAGAAAGTCTGCTAAAGGAGGTGAAGATTAATGGCTTGGCGCGTGGAAGTGGATACCGATAAGTGCACCGGGGACGAGGAATGCGTCAACGTCTGTCCTACGGGTGTCTTTGAGATGCAGGACGAGAAAGCCGTGGTCGTCAATGAAGACGAATGCCTGGGATGCGAAAGTTGTATTGAGGTTTGCCCCTCTGGAGCAATTACGGTCACCGAAGTTTAACCAAGAATTTCCTGAGCTTTCTGAAAACCCCTTGGTGCTGACACGCAGGGGTTTTTCTGACGCCAGGGGTAATAAAGGAGGTCAGCGTTAATGGCTTGGCGAGTGGAAGTGGATGCCGATAAGTGCACCGGCGACGAAGAATGCGTCAACGTCTGTCCCACCGGCACCTTAGAGATGCAGGAGGGCAAAGCGGTTCCGGTCAACGAAGAAGAGTGCCTGGGCTGTGAGAGTTGCGTTGAGGTCTGTCCTTCCGGGGCCATCACCATCACCGAAGTTTAACCGGAGTCTCTTTTAAAATTGCCACGCCGGCCTCCCGGGAGGCCGGCGTTTTTATTGGCGGTCAATTGGTCAACGTCCGGAGGGCGGGCCGGGTTCGGTCCCGCCCTTGCCGGGTCAGGCCTGGTTGCGGCCCCGAAAAAAGCAGGTTGCCGAGAGAGGGCCGGTAGCACAGGTTTTTCAGCCGGTGCTCAGGCCCTGGCCCCCCTCCACCAGCCATTTATCTATATAGACCTCAGGATTATTTCCGGAAGGGATTGACCAGGTGCACCGGGACCGGAGCATTCCGGATGACCTTTTCCGCCACGCTGCCGAACGCAGGACTGACCTGATCAATCTGCTCCTTCTCATGGCCCCGGCCATGGGTGGTCAAGACCACCATGTCCGCCTTCTCCTTTTTCACCGCCTTCAGAATCTCTTGGGCGGCGTCCCCCTGGACCAGGCGGATGGCCACGTTGGGACAGGCTTTCAGGTCTTTATCACACACCGTCTCCAATTTTTTCTTGGCATGCTTCACTTCCCAGTCCTGGAAATGGTGGAGTTGCTCTTCACTGGGATAACTGCCATAGGCCGGGAAAAAACTCATCAAATCCACGCCCACGTAAAGGAGGATGACTTTAGCCTGATACTTGCTGGCCAGGGATACCACGTGTTTGGCGGCTTTGAGGGAATTCTTGGACAGATCGGTAGGCCACAGGATGGTGCGCACTTCCATGGGTATGCCTCCTTGTTGCTGCTCCCGAAAATAACCGGAATTTGATCAGGTGCTTGATTTTCTTAGGGAAGACGGCGATCTCCGCCCCCTTCAGGCCGGATTCTCCGGGGAATTTTAAGTGGGGCCGGAAATCTCCCCGGGGAAATAACACTGGCACTCGAAGTATAAAATATTATAATGGCATGAGGGATTTAAGGTCAATATGAAAGATAACCGCCCAGGCCCTAAAACCGTGGGTCGGCCCACCGGTGTCGCCTGGGGATAGAGTGCATGAGCCATAATCGTCAGCCTCCCCTGATTTCCGCCCTGGTCTCCAGCTACCGGGCCGAGCGTTTTATGCGGGGTCTGTTGGCAGACCTGGAACGCCAGACCCTGGCCCACCGGCTGGAGATTATCATTGTGGACAGCAATTCTCCCCAGAACGAAGGGGCCATCGTCCGGGAATTTCAGCAGCATTACGATAATATTGTCTATCTGCGCACCCCGGAGCGGGAGAACTCCCACCAATCCCTGAATCGCTGCATCCAACTGTCCCGGGGCAAATACCTCACCCTGGCCTGTACCGATGACCGCCGCCGGCCGGACGCCTTGGAACGCCAGGTGGCGATCCTGGAAGCCCGGCCCGATATCGCTCTGGTTTATGGCGACGTGGCCGTCACCGACCGGGAAAACCAGACCTGGGAGTCCGCCTCCCTGATCGGCCACTTCCGCTTTCCTGACTTTGACCGGCGGCTCTTGTTCCAGGTGTGCTATGTCGGCCCGCAACCCCTGTGGCGGCGCAGCCTCCATGACCATTACGGTTATTTTGATCAGGATCTGTGGCAGGCCGGGGATTATGAGCTGTGGCTACGCCTGGCCTTGAAGGAGGAATTTCTCCATATTCCTGAGGTATTAGGGATCTACTTCCTTTCCCCGAGCAGTAATGAGCATGCCGATCCGGAGCGCCTGCTCCGGGAATCGGAACTGGCCCGGGAGCGCCATTGGCCGAAAGACTGGGGGCCGCGGCCTCCTCAAAGGGGGGGCTTTTTCGTTCCGGTGAAAAGACTGAACAAGTATTATTTGAAAGAATTGCTGCGCCCTCTAAAATCTTTTATTTACCGCCACCTTCCGGTTAAATCAAATAAGTCCTGGGAAAAAGCTTAGGCCGAGAAGAGATGGATGGCCGGTTAACAGACCCCCTGGTTTCCATTATCCTCCCGACGTATAACCGACCTGACCTCCTGGATCAGGCTCTACGCAGTATTCATGACCAGACTTATAGAAATTATGAAATTCTGGTGATTAACGACGGCGGGGTCGATGTTCAACGGGTAATTGATTCCAGGAATGGGAACGGCAATATAGTTTATTTGCAACATGATGCCAATCGGGGGGTGGCGGCGGCCAGAAATACCGGCATAGCTAAAGCCAAGGGCAAATATCTGGCCTACCTGGATGACGATGATCAATATTACCCCGACCATCTGGCCACCCTGGTGGAATTTCTGGAAAACCGCGATTATCAGATCGCCTATACGGACGCTTACGTGGTTTATCAACGGCGTCAGGGAGGAAGATACTTAGAGGTCAAAAAAGTGCTCTACTCCCGGGATTTTGACGGCCAGCGCCTCTTGGTGGAAAATTTTATCCCCACCCTCTGTCTCCTCCAGGAGAAATCCTGCCTTGATAAGATCGGCCTCTTTGACGAGTCCCTGGCCACCCATGAGGACTGGGACTTGTGGATCCGCCTCTCCCGGGAATACCCCTTCGCCCATCTGAAAAAGGTTACGGGTGAATTTGCCCGGCGGGACGACATCAACTCCATGACTGCCGCGCATCGGGCTGATTTCTTAAGGACGGCAAAGATTATTTATGAAAGATATAAAGGTTATACTCTGGATCAGCCGCAGATCCGGGCAGCCCAAAAGAGAGCCTTGCTTAAAAGGAAGATAAGCTTACTGTTAAACCGGATTAAATCAATAATATTTTCAAAATTAATTACCTATGGCTAGCAAGAGACGTCCCTTATTTTATGTCATTACGGTAAATTATTACAGTGCTTCTTACTTGAAGGAGCTGGTGGCTTCCTTAGAGTCCTTGAATTTTATTGAGAGACTCATTGTCATCAATCATTCCCCCGAAGAAGACCTGGGAGACTTGCAAGCTCCATTTCCCGTACACATAATCGTCCAACCAAACGCGGGGTATGGAGCCGGACTGAATAGAGGATTGCAGGAGATTAAGGCCGAGGACGCCCTGGCCCTGCTCTTAAACCCGGATGTGGCGCTGCTGACGCCCCAGGAGATGGCCGGGGCCATTGATTACCTGGTTAAAAATCCCCGCGTCGGCTGCCTGATCCCGAAATCCGTGGCCGGGGACGCCACTCCCCTCTATCCCTGCCGCACCTTCTATTCCTGGAAGTCCCTGTTAGCCTCCCGGGTGGATTACTTCCGGAGAAACCCGCCGCCCTGGTATCGGGAGCATCTCTACTTGGATTTGAGTTCGACTGAACCGGTGGAAGTTGATTGGGGCTGCGGCGCGGCCATGCTCTACCGGGTGGCCGCCTTTGGCCGGCGCCCCGCCTTTGACCCCGGCTTTTTCCTCTACTTTGAGGATGTGGACCTGTGCGTGCGCCTCTGGGGCCGGGGGTGGTCGGTGGTTTACTATCCCCGGCTGGTGTTCCGGCATCAGGTTCAGAGGCAGAGCCACGCCAGTTGGCGATTTTTCTTCCAGCATCTCTCCAGTCTGTGCCGATTCATCAGGAAATATCGGGGCTTGCCCCAGAGGAAGTGTTTGCCTCCAGTTCTCCCCTAGCCTCCCCGGGGCTTGGCGGTTAATCCGGCATCAGTAGAATCTCTGGGCAATTCTGAGGAGAGGGGCGGGGACTTTGCTTTGCAGTTTTTTCATGAACAGATAGTCTTGGGAATAAACCAGATGGCGGCCGGCGTTGATCAAGAACCTGATCCCCCGGGCGGCGAACTTAATTTCCCGGCCCGTAAGCCGCCGGGGTAGCCGGGCTGCTGTAATAGCTCCCTGCCAGCACTCGGCCGCGACGCGATTCATATTTCTCAGTTCCCGGACTTGTTCCTGGTCTTTATCCAGCCTCTGCCAGAGATCCCCATAGACCGCCTCCAGGCCGGCCCGCCAGGCTGCCGCGGTATTGTTGACCACGATCCCGGCCCGTAAATCGGTTTCCCGGTAAGGCGCGGCGTCGCTGTACACCGCGGGATGTCCCCAGCCCCCGAACTCCACCATTTTGACGTCCGATTTACCGTTGATGAAGTCCAGGGAAGCTTGATCCGCCACTGTCTCCAGGGGGGAGACGCCCAGCAGGGGGGGCAGAGCGGCCAGCAAGGCGTGATAATGCCAGTAAGGCACCAGGCCCAGGGAGATGATTCGGGGAAATTTGGCGGTAAGGCGGCCGTCCGGCTTGCCGAAATAATAGAGGGGCAGGTCATGTCTCCGGGAGAACCGGGCCACCTCGTCCAGCACCGCGTCATAAGAGGCCGTCAGAGCCACTGCTTCACTGGCGGTTAGGACCAGCCCCACCGGCTGGGCGGGAGTCCGGGTCTGGCCGGGAAATTCACCGGCATTGGGGCAGACCCGGCTTTTCTGCTCCAGGGAAGCCCCCACATACTTCTGCAGGAGGGTGGCGAGTCCCGAGGTTGGAACCGTCAGGACCCGGCAGCGGCGCACTCCCTCCCCCACCGCTTCCGGGTTCACCAGATCAGGCCCCCGGAAAGAGGCCCGGCCCACCAGCAAGTCGTCCAGATCGTAGAGGTAGTGGCTGTCAATCTTTTGGGCCAGGTGGTCCAGTAAGACCGGGTCGTCAACCCTCTGGAGCCAGACGACGTCAAAGGTATAATCGTCCGGTAGATCAAATAGCGACGGGTTGGTGATGAAATAATCGGCAATGAGGCCTTGCCGCTTCAGGTTGAGTAAGGGCATGGCCAGACGGACCTGCCTCAGGATGAAGGAGTCTTTGGTGATGGCCAGGACTGTGGGCTTGGCAGTCGGACTAGTCATGGAGGAATTTATGTTTTATAATAAAGATAAATGATCGGCTTTTCCCGCCCGGAGCTACTCTGTCGAGGGGTTCCTATCAATCCGGACCCGACCGCGGCCAAAGTCCGGAAATTATCCCACTCCGTGCCGAGGGTGTCAATTATTTCCCCGGGACCAGGCGGCCAGGACCGGCCCGGCGGCACGCCTCTCCCCTCCCGGTGACCTGGAGTAGAAGGTTGACAAAAATAGTCTGAATGGATTAATCTAGCCCGGGATACCGAATGGCAGTCCGGGTACCTTTTTTTTATCTGTCTTCCCTTGCCCCAGTGGCGCCGATAAAGTATTTATTCAGTTGGTTATGACCTTGTCTGAATTATTGGGTTAGATATGATCATCTCCCCTGGGATAATATCTCTACTGCTTCTGGTGGGATTTATCCTTACCTCCCTGGCTATTCCCGTTGCCAAGAAGATAGCCGAAAAGTACGGGTTGGTGTCTTTTCCCCGGGAGCCCAGCCGGCGCCGGGATCCCATTCCCTTGTTGGGCGGGGTGGCCATCTATCTTCCCTTTGCCCTGGTATTCACGGTTTTCTTTACCCTTTTGTTGCTGGGGAATCTAGCCTTAACACAGCCCACCAAGGCCAAAATGCTGGCTCTGTTCCTGGGGACCACCTGGATTCTGGTCCTGGGCATTATTGACGACAAGGAAACCTTGGGATGGCGGCAAAAGCTTCTGGGGCAGTTTTTCGGCGGGGTCATCTTGGTTTTAGGGGGCCACACCCTGGACTGGGTTACCCTGCCTCTTATCGGGCCGGTGGATTTCGGCTGGTACGGCATCCCTCTGTTTATCCTGGCAGTGATTGTCGTCACCAATGCCATTAATTTGATCGATGGCCTGGACGGCCTGGCGGGAGGCATCTGTTTCTTTGCCGCCCTGACCAGCAGTGTGGTGGCGTTGGTAAAGGGGGATTATTTTACCACCGTCATCGGCTTTACTATTTCGGGCAGCTTGTTGGGATTCTTGATGTTCAATTATCCCCCGGCTTCCATCTTTTTGGGGGACGGGGGCAGTATGATGCTGGGGTTTCTCCTGGGGACCCTGGCTACCAGTTCGGCGGCGGTTTCTCCCGGACAGCGGCTGGGTACCAGTTTTATGATTTTGGTGCCCTTCTTGCCTCTGAGCGTCCCCCTCTTTGAGTTGACCCTGTCTGTCTTCCGGCGCTGGATTAAGGGCCAGGCCATATTTTTGGGAGACGGCAATCACCTGCACCATCGCCTGCTGGTGACCATCAAAAATCCTCGCCTGACGATAGCCATATTTTATTTATTCAGCACGGCTCTCTGCGTTTTGACTCTCCTGGCCATCTTCGAAGAGTCCCTGTTCATGC
The DNA here is from genome assembly GCA_040756315.1 of Thermodesulfobacteriota bacterium. Classification (GTDB taxonomy): domain Bacteria; phylum Desulfobacterota; class Desulfobaccia; order Desulfobaccales; family 0-14-0-80-60-11; genus JBFLZI01. The sequence goes on from JBFLZI010000046.1 coordinate 13,767, forward strand.
GCTGGACCTTAGGGAGTTTGATCGCCCTGCTCCTTTTGGCCGGGGCTCTGGGTTCCATCAGATTATATCAATTCAACAATCTATCCTTGGTCCTGCAAAACCGGCCCCATTTCAAATTTTTGGGCAGATTCCGGCGGTCCATGAAAAAGAGGGTGCGCCATTCTCAATCCCTGCCGGAACTTTTGTCATTGTTGGCCTCCGGGGTGCAGGATCTGGGTTTCGACAGTTTAGAGGTGGCTTCCAATGGGAGGATTTTAAAAAAGTGGGTGAACCCTAGCCCCTTGCACCCCGGGTCTCCAAGAATTTACTCCGAAGATACTTTGCCGGAAAGCGAGCTGATCATCAGATGGGTTCGGCCCACGCATGACGACGAGACCTATAACGAATATCTGGTCCTCACCTGGCACCGTTTTCTCTTGAATCTTAAAAACCGCATCGCTACCCAACCCCGGGAATCACTGCCCGTCAATCTCGCTGAGCCTGTTTAACCGGTCCCTAATTTTCCCTGATAATTTTAGGATTATTACCAGACGGCTGGGACTGATTTATACCAATTCGCCATCAAACGACAATTTTTTTCGTAGGGTTTGAGTTCGAGTTGGTATTAGATCTGGAACCGGCAAACTGCTAGAATTTTCACCTGGTTTGGGAGTCACCTGGCCCGGGTATCAAACCCAGCAGTAGATGAAAGAACCAGCTTACCTGAGGGAAGAGCAAGCCGTCAAAAACCAGGAAGTGGAGCAACGCCGCGGTTATCGGCAACAAGAGGGCCAGGGGCGGGAAGCCGGAGGTCTCTTTGGGCAGATTGACGCTATGGACCAGGCGGGCCAAAAGGATAAACAAGGAGAACAGATATAAGGCTACAAAGGGAAACCCCGCCCCCACCAGAAGAGTTAGAAAGGTATTTTCCGAAGTCCCTTTATGCCTCACAGAACCCAGAAAATCTTCCCGGGTAACATACGGATATTTCACTTCATAATCTTTAAGGAACTCCTCCCGGGGTGCTCTTAGCCCAATCCCCCAGACCGGATGCTGCACCGCGATATGCCAGGAAAAAGGATAATTTTCCAGGCGGTAATAAGTGGGTTCAAACTGCCTCCCCAGTTTTTCCTTGGGTAACCTGTGAAAAAAATTGATGGTTATTACTAACAGGGGGATGAGCAGGAGCAAGATGTACCTGAACCGCACCACCCGGAAATAGGCGGCTAAAAGACCCAATAGCAGCGGTATCAACACCACGGCCCTGAGGTCGCTCAGGAGAAAGACCAGGTAGCTCAAAGCCAACAGCAGCCCGGCCGCTACCTTGCCGGGGATTGAGGCATTTAGGAGCAGGGTCAAGGGCGCCCACCACAGGATCAGTATCCGGCCCTCCAAGGGATGGGGGCTATTGTCCAGGAGTCGGGCCACCTCCCCCCACCTGGCATAGCTGATCAGACAGAGCAACAGAATGCCGCTGAGCAGCAGCAGACTGAACCGGAGGATGAATCTTTGCCGGGCGGCGTCGGCCAGCAAAATCCGGGCGCACCAGAAGCCCCCGAGCCCGGAAGCTAACACCGTCAGACCTCTTAAGGACGACGAGACCGGGGTCAGGCTGAACAGCCCGCTCAGAATCATCAGCACGGCCAGAATTAAAGAGATCAGGACCTCAGGGGACTTTTTGGTCACCCCCCCCTTCCTGGCTGAAAGGCAGCAGACCCCCAGGGTCAAGGCGCACAATAGCCCGGAAAACAGGTTGACCCGTTCTCCGGGGATGATCACCAGATAAGGCTGGAGAAAGGCCAGTTGAAAAGAAGTGAAACAGAAGAAAATCCACCCCAGGGCTTCGTAGGGGGAGGAGGCGAGATCTTTGACAACCCTCATTTCGCGTGACCTAAGACCAAGGAGGGTTTAGGATGAGTCGGGTCGGTGGAGGCAGGCTAATGCAGCAATAAGAATCGCCTTTTTTTATCCAGCCGCCGGGGTGGCCTTGTCAAAATGAGAACCCAATAACTGGTCGGGACGAGAGGATTTGAACCTCCGACCCCCTGAACCCCATTCAGGTGCGCTTCCAGACTGCGCCACGTCCCGACGGCCTTTTAATATACCAACGCCGGGGCCGGCTGTCAATGTGTTTGCCCGTCGGCCTGCGGCAACGCCGGAAAACCCGGGTTGATAATTTTAGGAAAATCTGATATTTCAAAACCGCCGGACCGGGTTGCAAAATGCCGGTAGGCGCGTAATCTTCAGGGAAGGAGAATTTGATGTCCGGTAAAACAGCTCAGATCCGCAACCTGGCCCTGATCGGGCACGGCGGCTGCGGCAAAACCTCTCTGGCCGAAGCCCTGCTCTTTACCGCCGGGGCCACCTCCCGCCTGGGAAAAGTCGATGATGGCAGTTCCGTCCTGGATTTCGAGCCGGAAGAGATCAAACGCCAGATCACTATTTCCTCCGCCTTTCACCACTACTCCTGGAAAAAGCATACCGTCTATCTGGCGGACACCCCCGGTGACGACAACTTCCTGGCGGATACCCGGGCCGTGCTCCATGTGGCCGACGCCGCGGTGGTCGTCATCGATGCCGTGGACGGCGTCAAGGTAGGCACCGAGAAGGTCTGGCAGACGGCCAATCAATACCGACTACCCCGCTTCATCTTTATCAATAAAATGGACCGGGAACGGGCCGACGCCGATCTGGTCCTCAAAGACATTAAAAACATTCTGGAAGCCAAGCCGGTGCTGCTGCAACTGCCTATCGGCAAGGAGGCCGGTTTTCGGGGAGTGGTGGATCTTATCAGCCAGAAAGCTTATCTGGGGGGAACCGGCGGCAAGCTGGAGCCCGGTCCCATCCCTGACGATCTCCAGGATCAGGTGGCGGAGCTGCGGGGCGATCTCCTCAATTTTGCCGCGGAGAGCGATGACGCGCTCATCGAAAAGTTCCTGGAAGAAGGGGACCTCTCCACCGAAGATATTTACCAGGGTCTGCGGATCGGCACCCTGAAGGGCAATTTTGTGCCGGTATTGTGCGGCGCCACCCACAGTAATCTGGGTTACCCCCTGCTCCTGGATGCCATTAATCTTTTTTTCCCTGCGCCCGAGGACCGGGGTCAAGTTAAAGGCCAGGACCCGGCCAGCAAAAAAGAACTGGACTTGGCGCCGGAACCGGACGGGCCGCTGGCGGCCCAGGTGTTCAAGACCATTGCCGACCCCTACGCCGGCCGCCTCTCTATCTTCCGCATCTACTCCGGCACCATGCGTTCCGATTCCACGGTGTTTAATGCCAACCGGGAGGTGCCGGAGCGCTACGGCCAACTCTTCCTCCTGGAAGGCAAAGGCCAGAAGGCCGTGAGCGACCTGGGACCGGGGGCCTTCGGCGCGGTGGCCAAACTCAAGGAAACGGTTACCGGGGACACCCTGGCTTCGGAAGCCAGGCCCATCCTGCTCCCCCCCTTGACTGTCCCTAAAACCATGATCACCCTGGCGGTGGAACCCAAGACCCGGGGCGAGGAAGATAAGGCCTTCTCCTCTATCCAGAAACTCCTGGAGGAAGACCCCTCCCTCAGGCTCACCCGCAACGCGGAGACCAAAGAGATTCTCCTCTCCGGCGTCGGCAGCGTGCACATTGAAGCCACCGTGGAGAAAATGAAGCGCAAATTCGGGGTGGAGGTCAATCTCAAGCAACCCAAAGTGCCCTACCGGGAGACCATCAAAGGCACCACCAAGGTCCAGGGCAAATACAAGCGCCAGTCCGGCGGCCGGGGCCAATACGGCGACACCTGGCTGGAACTGGAACCCCTGCCCCGGGGCGCCGGCTTTGAATTTGTGGACAAGATCGTCGGCGGCGTCATCCCCAAACAATACATCCCCTCCGTGGAAAAGGGCATCGTCGAAGCCATGCAGGAAGGAGTGCTGGCCGGCTTTCCGGTGGTGGATTTCCGGGTCACCCTCTATGACGGCTCCTTCCACGAAGTGGACTCCTCGGACATGGCCTTCAAAATCGCCGGGTCCATGGGCTTCAAGAAAGGCGTGCAACAGGCCCAACCCACCTTGCTGGAACCCATCATGAAAATGACCGTCACCGTGCCGGAAGAGAACATGGGGGACATCATCGGCGACTTGAACGGCCGCCGGGGCCGGGTCCTGGGAGTGGAAGCCCAGGGACGCCTGCAAGTCATCACCGCCCAAGTGCCCATGGCCGAAGTCCTCCTCTACGCCCCGGACCTGATCTCCAAAACCGGGGGGCGGGGAACCTTCGACATGGAATTCGCCCACTACGAAGAAGTCCCTCCCCACCTGGCCGAAAAAATCATCGCCGAAGCCAAGGCGGCTAAGGAGAAGGAGTGAGGTAAGAGATGAATGAGTTGAGGGGAGGGCCGGGGGACCTGAGGTCCCCCGCCCTCCCCTCAAACTCCCCTCCCAACC
>JBFLZI010000047.1:0-17964 GCA_040756315.1 Thermodesulfobacteriota bacterium
GAGGGGGCAGGGGTCTGTGACCCCTGGCCCCCTCCCCCAAAACCAAAACACGGAGCCTTTATGTACAAAAAAATCCTGGCCGCGGTGAATGAGTACAGCAATTCTCAGGTAGCGGCCAAGTATGCTATAAGTCTGGCAAAATCATGTCAGGCCCGGCTTTTCTTGGTCTTTGTGGCCCCGGAGGGTTTCCCGGTGGAGCAGGTAAAACCGGCGGAGGCGGCCCTGGAGAAGCTCTTTATTGAGGCGGGGAAGCAGGATTTGGAGGTGGAGAGTATCACCAAGAGAGGGGAGCCTTATAGAAAAATCAGGGAAACGGTGACGGAAAAGGGGGTGGACCTGGTTTTTGCGGCCACTCGCCGGGAGGACGTTAGGAAGAGGTATTTTATCAGGACCTTGGCCCGGGAGTTGATGTTAAAGCTGCCCTGTTCGGTGGCGTTGGTGAGGGTAGTGCATCCCGGCAGGATTTCCCCCAAAAAGATTTTGGTGCCGTTTCGGGGTCTTCTGACCAATCTGGGGGAGCGGGCCTGTTTTGTGGCCAAGCTGGCGGAAGGCTTTGGGGCTCACGTGACCATGTTTCATGCCCCCAAGTCCATCACCGGCTTCTTCCATGGGGAGGTGCACTTACCGCCCGAGGAGTGGGAAGCCCATATCCGCCAGGACATGGAAAAATTCCTCCAGTGTTTGGAGAAGTATAAGATTCCCCATGACAAGAGGACGGGGCAGGGCCGGGTAGGGAGCGCCATTAATATTGAAGCCGCGCTCCGGAGAAACGACCTCATTGTTATGGGGGCCAGTGAGAGAAGCTTGCTAAGGAGTGTGATCACCGGCAATCCAGTGGAAGAGGTGTTGCGGGAGACTCCCTGCAATCTCATTATTCTGTTGCCGAGATTAGAGCAGTCATGAAAATTCATCACCTGCCGCCGGAAGAGGTGCTGCCCGACCTGGGAATCCCGGGGGAGGGGCTCTCCCAGGAAGAAGTCCGGCGGAGACTGCGGGAATATGGCCCCAACGAGATCCGGGAAGTCAGAAAAGACCCGCTTTACCTGAAGCTGCTGCGCCAGTTCACCCATTTCCTGGCGGTATTGCTCTGGATCGCCGCGGCCCTCTGCTTGGTCTCGGATTATTTAAAACCGGGGGAGGGCATGTTCTCCCTGGGGGTGGCCATTGTCGGGGTCATTATCATTAATGCGGTTTTTACTTTTATTCAGGAATACCGGGCTGAGAGGGCGGTGGCCGCGTTGCGGCGGCTTCTGCCCTTTGATGTCAAGGTCTTAAGGGAAGGGGTGGTGCAAGAGGTCCCCGCTCGGGAAGTGGTGCCCGGGGATATCTTTTTTTTGGAGGAAGGGGATAAGGTGCCCGGGGATGGCCGGCTCCTGGAAGTCCAGCGGCTGATGATGAACCATGCTTCCCTGACGGGGGAATCCGACCCCCTGTCCCGCAGTGACGCGCCTTTTCCGGGAGACTATTCGGACAGTCCCAATCTGGTCTTTGCCGGCACCACGGTGATCAGCGGCTCCGGCCGGGCCGTGGCCCTGGCCACCGGAATGGCCACTGAATTCGGCAAGATCGCCCATTTGACCAGCGCGGTGGACCCCGGCCTGACTCCCCTGCAGAAGGAAATCATCCGGGTAACCAGAATCATCGCGGTTATTGCCCTCACCTCAGGAGTCTTCTTTTTCTCGCTGGGATACTTCCTGGGCATGAGCTTCTGGCACAACTTTCTCTTTGCCGTGGGCATTACCATCGCCAATGTGCCGGAGGGCCTCTTGCCCACGGTGACCCTGGCCCTGGCCATGGGCAGCCAGCGCCTGGCCCGGAAAAAGGCCCTGATCAAGAACCTGAACTCCGTGGAGACCCTGGGGTCGGTAACGGTGATCTGCTCGGATAAGACCGGCACCTTAACCCAGAACCGCATGGCGGTGAGAAACTTCTGGTGGCTGGGGAGGGACGCGGGACCAAGTGACGCCGCCCGGACGTGGCTCTTAAAAATCGCCTATCTCTGCAATAACGCGGTCTATGAAGACGGTCAGTACCGGGGAGACCCCACCGAGGCGGCCTTGCTGCAAGGGGCCCGGGAAGAATTGGGAGAATTTTCCGCGGAGCGCCTGGCCGAAGTGCCCTTCGATTCCGACCGCAAGAGAATGACTACGGTGAACCGGGTGGAGCAGGAGACCTGGGTTTTGACCAAGGGGGCGCTGGAAACGGTTTTGCCTTTATGCGGTCACATCCTCCGGGGAAATCAACGGGAGCCCCTGACTGAGGGAAATAAGCAGACCTTGCTTCAGGCCTATCATTCCCTGATGGATGAGGGCCTCAGGGTGATAGCCTTTGCCTGGAGGGAATTAGGGGAAGGGGAGGAAGGAATTAGCCGGGAAACCCTGGGCCGGGAGGATTTTCTAGAGAAAGACTTGGTCTTTGTCGGCCTGGTGGGCTTGGAGGACCCGCCCCGCCCGGAGGTCAAGGAGGCTATCCGTAAGTGCCGGGAGGCCGGCATCAAGGCGGTTATGATCACCGGGGACGCGGGCCGGACCGCCCTGGCCATTGCCAGGGAAATCGGCCTGGTGCGACATGAGCCAGAAATTATTGAGGGAGATAAGCTAGACCTTCTCTCGGACCGGGAACTGCGCAAGATTTTACTGGCACCGGAAGTTGTTTTTGCCCGGATGGCCCCCCGGCACAAGATGCGGATTGTCTCGGTTCTCAAGGATGAGGGGGAACGGGTGGCGGTCACCGGGGACGGGGTGAACGACGCCCCGGCCCTGAAAAAAGCGGATATCGGCATCGCCATGGGGGTGGTAGGCACGGATGTGGCCCGGGAAGCCGCGGACGTGGTGCTCTTGGACGACAATTTCGCCACCATTGTCAACGCGGTGGAGGAAGGCCGAGCCATCTTTGAGAATATCAGAAAATTCATTATTTACATCTTTGCCCATCTCACGCCGGAAGCCGTTCCCTATGTGCTGTATTCCATGTTTACCATCCCCCTGCCCCTGACCGTCATGCAGATCCTGGCCATTGATCTGGGCACGGAGACGGTGCCCGCCCTGGCCCTGGGAGTGGAAAAGCCGGAGGCGGATATTATGAAGTATCGGCCCACCTACAAACGGCTTATCGACCTGTCGGCTCTTTTCCGGGGTTATGTTTTTTTGGGTCTGATCAGCACTATGGGCGTTCTCTCCGTCTATTTTTATGTGCTTTATACCGGGGGCTGGCATTGGGGGCAAGTTCTCCCCTGGGATGCTCCCCTGGCCCGGCAGGCGGCCACGGCCACCTTCCTCGGCATTGTCATCATGCAAATCGGCAATGTTTTTGCCTGCCGGTCCTCCACCCTGTCCATCTGCAGAATCGGTTTCTTTAGTAATAAACTGGTCCTGCTGGGGGTATTGGTGGAGGTGCTGCTGGCGGTTTTGATTATTTACCATCCCCTGGGGCAGTGGCTTTTCGGGACCGCCCCCCTAAGCTGGCGGGTCTGGGTTATCCTGCTCCCCTTTAGCGCGGCCTTGCTGCTGGCTGAGGAACTGCGGAAGGTCTTGGTGAGACGGGCCTTGGCGCGCCGGGGTTAGGCCGGATAATCTTCCGGGCCCAGCAGACTGTGCCCTACAACAATAATCACGGGGCGAATCTGGTATTCGCCCGAAATTGTTGGGCGAACCCAAGGTTCGCCCCTACCCTTTCATACCTTTGACAGCGAATTGGTGGAAGGCCCAGTATTGAGGAGGGGCTAAGGGCTGCAGCCCCCTACCCCCATATCACTCCCCCAACGGGCTACTGAATGGCCCGGTATTGGGTCTTCATCTTGCCGAGGAGAAAGTCGAAGGAATTGCTCTTGATTACCTGGGCGAAGTTCTTCTGGTAATTATCCAGGATGCTGACGCCGTCCACCACCACGTCATAGAGGCGCCACCCCTGACCTTGCCGCAGCATCAGGTATTCCACCGGGATGGCTTCATTAGTCCTGATTATGGTGGTATTGACTCTCGCCCGCTCCTGGTCCTGGCGCTCCTGCTGGTACTTGATAGTCTCTTGTTTGAGAAAATTCAGGACCATGCGGGTATAGGAATCCTGGAACAGGGCCGCGAAGATCTCCTGGAATTCCCGGCGCTGGCCGGCACTGAGGCGGCCGTAAGTGGGGCCCAGGGAATTCCGGGCCATGAGAGAAAAATCGAAGTTTTTCTGGATGATCTGCCGGATAGCCCGGGCCCGGGCCGGTTCCTGGGAGGCGCTGGCCAGGGCCGGATCGTTCTGAATGGCTAAAACCCCGTCCAGAATCCCTTTCACAAAGGAAGTGGGGGTTTCTGCCAGGGCCGGGTAACTCACCGGTAAAGTAAGCAACAGTAAAACGGCACTCAGCCAAATCTTCTTCTTCATTGCACCTCTTTGCCGATCATATTAAAGAATCGGCGCCTTAAATCCATCATGGTTTCCATGACCCATTGCGGGCTGGCCTGAGTCTTTTCCAGCAGGCGCAGGACCGCGGGCAGGACGCTCAAGGAGGCCAACAGCACGCTCAAACTGCCTACCGTGGCCAGGAGCCCCAGGCTGAAAATCCCCTGGTGCCCTGAGATCATCAGGCTGCCGAAGCCCACCGTGGTGGTTAAGGCCGCCAGGAGCACGCCTTTGGCGGTGCTGGCCGGCAGAGTGATGGCCCGGGCCGATTCTTCCAGCTTCCAGCGTACCAGAATAATTATACCAAACTCAATACCCTCTCCCAAGATCAGGGGTAGGAAAAGCACGTTGGCCTGATTGAAAGGAATGTGCAGGAGCCACATCAGGTTTAATGTCAGGCCGGTCCCCACGAATAAAGGCAGTAAGGCCAGCAGGGTTATCTTCAGGCTGCGGAAGAGGAGAAAGAGCATGAAAGTAATAGCGATGAGAGCCATGCCCGCCGCCCACAGGCAGGCATTACGGAAGTCCAGGGTGAAGACATGGAGCAGGACCGGGTCTCCCACCACGTTGGCATCAACCTTGCGGAGGTCCTGGACGAATTTGGCCAGGGGCTTAGGATCCCAGATATCCTGGGCGGGGAAGACGCGAATCAGATAAGTCCCCTCCGGGCTGATCAAGCGTTCCCGGACGTTTTGGGGTAATTCCTCCAGGCGAATCGGCGAGGAGGTGAGATTGGTCCGGAGGAGTTCCCATTTGTCGTGCAGATCTTGAAAGAAGCGTTTCTCAAAAGCGGCCAACCGGGAAGCAACCTGGGGATTCCGCCGGGGGTCCAGGAGGGTCATGATTTGGCTTAAGAGCGTATTGGCTTCGGCCACTTGGGCTTGAGTGGCTTTATCTTCAGGCTGCTGGTCCCCTTCCTGGACCTGGGCCAGTTTAAAGCGGATACGCCCCAGCACCTTGGCTAATTCCGAGGGAACAGAGAGCTTGCGGATAGTCTTGGGAAAGTCGGTCTCAGTCACGAGGGGCGTCAGTTCCCGGGTAATCTGGCGCTTGGCCTCCACCTCGGAGGGCAGAAAGGACAAGATGGATTCCACGTGGGAAACGGTGGGCAGTTTTTTCAAGGCCTCGGTCTTGTCCTTCAGCTCAGTGAGATTGCCGGCGGTCATGGCCCCATAAGAAGTGGAGTAGCGGGAATCCTTAAGAAGCTTCAGCTCCCACTCCACCGATTCGGTCTTCTGATTTTGCAGGTGCAAAGGATTAAGATCAAAGGGAACGTGCCACAGGCTGACCCCCCCCAGGGCCAACACGATCAACCCCAGCAGGACGATCAGGCCGGGCCGCCGCCAGCGGATGGAAAGAAAGGGGCGGGGGTGGCCGTTACAGTCGTTTTCCAGTTGGGGGGTGGTGGCGCGTTCGGTGATGATCACCAGGCAGGGGAGCAGCACCAAAGTGACCAGCAACATCACCAGGACCCCCACCGTCAAGATCAGGCCCAATTCCGCCAATCCCTTAAAGCCGGTGAACACCAAAGGAAAGAAGGATACCGCCGCGGCCAGGGCCGCATAGGTGATGGCCGGGGAGGCCCTCCTTAAGGTACAACCCAGATTTTCCGCATAACAGCCCCCCGGCTTGGCCTGCTCCTCTTCCAGGCGGCAGAACCAATGGATGCCGTAATCAATGGTCAGCCCCAACATCAAGGGCGCGAAGACCATGGAGAGGAGATTTAAGTGGCCTACCCACAGGGTGACCAGGCCGAAGGTCCAGCACAGGCCGATGACCAACACCAGGCCTTCCACCATGGTCCTTCTGAAGCTCCGGAAAAAGATGATGAGCAGGACCAACTGGCTCAGGAGAGACAACCAGGTGGCAATGGTGATATCTCCCAGGGCGCTGTTCATCTCATCGGCTTCCAGGGCCAAAGGTCCGGTCACCCCGGCTTTGATCCCCGGAAAGTCGGCCTGTACCCGGGCCACCACCTGGCGCAGGATTTTCAAGGCCCGGGCGGAGACGCTGTAACCGTCCTCTTCCGGGGTCACCAAAAAGAGGAGGTATTTGTCGTTTTCCGTGAAAAAATACCCTTGCTGGCTTAAATCTTCCAGTTCCTTGGGGAAGAAGGTGTTAAAGGGGGAAACGTACGCCTTTTCCCCGGCCAACTGCCCCTTAAGTTGCCTCAGCAGGGCGTTCAAGAAAGCGAGATCGGGCAACTTCTCCTCCTCCTGGCCGTTGGCCAAAAAAGAGGTGAAAAGGTGGCCGATCATGGTCCGGGTGAGATCTTCGTTGGCGGCTTGGAAAAGCCGGGTGAGTTTAGGGTCGGCGGCCAGGGAAGTCATAACCTGGCGCTGTTCCAGGAGTTGCTCCTTGAGCTGGCGCAACTGGTCCGGCTCCAGGTAGAACAAGGCCTGTTGCTTGAACTGCTCGGGGTCCAGGCGATAGAAGAGGTCGGTAAATTGACCGGGATATTTCCGCAACTCCGCGGCCAGGGCCTCGGCAAAGGCGATGGAGTGGGGGTGGCCGTTCTCCACCACCACCACCAGACCGTCATGACTGCCGAAGTCCTGGTCCAGCTTCTCCCCCTGGCGCACCAGCTTCAGGTTGCTGGCCACCAGGTCGCTGCGATTGGTGCGGAAGGACAGGTGATTAACGGTGTAATAGACCGACAGCCCGGCCACCAGCACGGCCAGGCCGACAATCCACCAGGCGCCCCGACTCAAGCCCTGTACCAGGGTGATACAGGTATGGCGAAGCCTCCCGTTAAGCTTACCGTTGTTACCGTTGGTCGACAAAGAGATTCCCAGTCCTTGGAATATGGCGGGAAGAAAAGGTCTTAAGACCGATAACTCCCCCGGTTATCGCCCTTCTCCTTGGCTAGAGCTATCCCCCCAGCGATTTGTCCTTCTGGATAACTGGCGATATTTCCTCTATGATCTTTTAGATATTAAACTCCAAATTTTATTAAAAAAAAAGCTCCGGTCAAGAAAAAAACCAAAGAATGTTGCCTAGTAACTAATTTATATTTTCGGGAAGTTTGAAGATTTTTTTAATTTTTTTTAATCAGGAGGTCCTGGAACTTAAGAGGGCCGGGTCAGAAAAACCGGGAACAGCCTGGCTCCGGTTCCCCCTGAGCTGAAATTAACGAGCAACAAGTTTTCTAAAAAAAGTCCAGATTATTTCCAAGTGCCCCTTGATTTGCGTTTCATAAGACTTATTGTTTGATAACGATTACTAAGTAACTCGGAAAGGCTGACTATGGTAGAAATTGTCAAGATTCCCGGCGGCCTCGGAGTGGACGGCTTGGAGCTGCGCCGGGGAAAATGCGGCTGTGGCGGGATGGGCGGAGATTGCTGTTTTACCTTCTCCAAAGTGAAACGGGAAGGCAATACCTTGATCTACGAAGGCAAGGCCACCGCCCCCTCCACCCGAAACAACTTCGTCTGGGGCTATCGGGTGCGCCGGGGAGAAGTAGTGGTTTCGGTGCAGATGGAAGACACCCGGGACCCCCATGACTATTTTGCCGGCTGCTATCCCCCGCCCCTGGAGGCCTGGAAGGAACGCGGCTGGGAAGTGGAAGAGGAGTACAGCCGTCCCCTGGAGGGCTGAAACTACCGAGGACCCGGCCGGTAGCGGCATCCCGGCCCTGGGCTGGCATCTCTAATTTCCCGTTAAAATGAAGGAGGTTAATTATGTGTAACTGCGGTTGTCAAGAAGCCCACCAAAAATCCTCAGCGGCTCTGGAGGAAAAGAAGACCTATGTCTGTATCCAATGCAACACCTTTAAGGAGGCGGAGGCCACCCAGCCCCGGCCCGAATGTTGCGGCAAGGCCATGCAGGAAATGGATTAGGCCCGCCTTGGATTCTTAATAAAAAAAGGAGTGGAGGCCCCGGAGGATCTTCCCGGAGCCGGGGCCTTCACCTCCATCTCCCCCGGGACCGAAGCGGTTCTGGTCAACCTTTAAAAGACCTCTGCCAAAACAGTAGAGTCCGGCACTCCTTCAGGGTTGTCTGTCCGCCTCACCCTCCCCCAACTTGAGAATATCCCCCCCTACCGCATTGGGGTTCACCACCGGAACGGCATTGTTTCTGGTATAATCCCGGCCAGGGCCTCGCCAAGGGGCAATGCGGCCCTGGACGGATTTATCCTGGACATATTGGCGCGAGGAGAACGCCGATGATTTGGTTTTTCTACTTTATCGCCGTTGGCCTGGGCTTCGGCCTGCACCTGTGGTTCAGCCGGGGGCCCCGCTCCGCCGGGCGGGTGGTGGAGGTGGCCCTGTTGTACCTGCTGGTCTTTTTCGCCGGGGTCGCCGGGTTGGTGAGCGCCCTGGCCCATACCTTCTGGGCCGCCCAGATAGCCCGGCAAATCGGCTGGGCCCCGGGCAGTCCCTTTCAGTTTGAAGTGGCCATGGCCAATCTGGCCTTCGGGATGCTGGGGATCATGTGTATCTGGCAGCGAGGCAACTTCTGGACGGCCACCGGCGTCGGCCGGTCCGTTTATTTATGGGGCTGCGCCTATGGCCACGTAAAAGATATGCTGGTCGCCGGCAATTATGCCCCTTACAATGTGGGGCCGGTGTTATGGTTCAACGACCTGGCCATCCCCCTGGTCATCCTGGGACTGTTGTTGGCCCGGCGTCGGCTGGCTCCTTTGCCGAAAGAAGACTAAAAAAACCGGGCGGACAAGACCACCAGATAGATGGCAAAGAGGAGAAGAGCCAGGAGGAGAAAACGCCGGGCCCGTTGCAGGGCCTGCTCCTGTTTGTCACAGGATCGGCTCAGGGAAAACAGCTCGGCTTCGGCATAGGCTCGCATCTGCTCCCGGGTGGTGCTGCGAAATTTCTCTGAAAATTCAGGCAGTTCCCCCAAGGCATTTAAGGTATCCTGCGGGTTGAAGAACAGGATGCCTGAGAAGTCCCGGCTTGCCGGAGGGCCGCCCCCGGTCTGCCGGTCCACCCGGAGGGCTTCCAGGGCGTAAAAGGAAGAGAGGACCAGCAGGATGATGGTGCTGACCGTGAAGAGGTAGAGAAGGATATTTTCGCCGAAACTGTATTGCTGGGCGCCCAGAAAATACTGGTTTATGGATAGGACCAGACCCAGCAGCAACAGAGCGTTGACCACCAGGAGGAAGACGGCGCGCCGGGCCAGGGCGGCTTGCAGATTATCGTAACGCTGAATCAGGCTGGCCGCCAGTTGGAATCGTTCCTCGTCCTTTTTTCTCACCCCCGAATCAGTCACCATGCCGCCACTTAAAAATTAGCGAAAATATTCTCTTTGGTTTAGATGAAAATGTAGCGCCGCCGCCCCGGCGGCGCAGAAAACGCCGAAGGCGGCGGTTCTACAATTTCATGGCTCGTTGTGAGCTTCAGGTCATGACGGTTCGCCAAGATAGTAATTTTTTAAGAGGGGAGGCCAGGGACCTGAGCACAGGCTGGGAGCCTGTGCTCCCGGCACTCCCCCCACACCCCCCTCCCAACCCGCTTACAGAGTTGGTGGGGGCCGGAGCCCAAGGCTCCGGCCCAACCAACATTTAAGACCCTTCTCAGGAGGAATTATTTCTTCCCCCTCTTCTAAACAGGTCGTCAAAAAGGAGTCAAGTCAAATTAGGAGGACCGCAGAGGAGGTTCTCAGAACATTTCCACGGAGTCCGCGGCGATTTCCATGGTTTCCATCAAGATGCCCCCATCTCGGCCGTCCAGGGGAGAAAAGGCATAGCGGAGGGGAAAGGCCCCTTTGAGCCGCCAGGAACAGACGGCCCCGGAAGCGTTTTCGCTGAGCAGGTGGATGGTCACCTGGCGTTTGGCGCCGGGAGTGCCGCTGACCGTCTGTTTCCACCAGTTATAAAGTTCCAGGTCCCCCCGAAAACCCCGTTTGAGAATCAGGTTGCCGAAATGAGGCCGGGTGGGAAACTTTTTGCTGGTCGTTTCCGGGTCGCCGCCGGTGCGCCAATCTTCGGCGGCCACGGCCAACTCCGGCAGATGCACCTCAATGACGTCCGGGGCGATGACGCCGTCGATTTCCACGAGAAATTGCGCATTACCGTAAGGACGTTCCCGTAATATCGCCATTGACGAACCCCTTAGCGCCAGGTAAAACCCGGAGAACCAGGCCGGGCCGACCGGCGTCCCTTCCGGTCAATTTCTCGGCGTCTCTTTCTGATGGCCGGTAGCCCGACTGAGCCAGTTTTACAAAATAACCTATTCATGCCTAAAACAAAATACTCTAGTGAGCGCCACCTTAAAAAAATCTGGTGGAAAAGTTCCCAGGGTGTCATTCTTCTCCTTCTAGATCGGCTCATTGTCGGCAAAGGTTTCCTTTTTCTGCTATAATTCCCAGGGAATTGCTGCCTTAAGGGACACTGATGCTTAAGTTGCCCGGCTACCTGCCCAAATCCAAGCTTAAGGCCGGGGCGGTCATCATGCTGGCGGCCCTGCTGTTCAGTTGGGGGTCTCAGGCCTCCGGCTTGATGGAACTCTATTCCCTCAAGACCCTGGACCTGTTCTTCCGCTATGTGCCCCTGCCCCCGGCCAGCCGTGAGATTGTCCTGGTGACGGTGGACCAGCCGGACCTGGACTTCTTTAAAAATCAGGGAGTCACCTGGCCCTGGCCCCGGCAACTTTACGTCCCCATCATCGAATTTTGCCAACGGGGGGGCGCCCGGGCCGTGATTATGGACATCTTCTACACCGAGGCCTCGTCTTACGGCCCTGAAGACGACCACCGTCTGGCCCAGGCCGCGGCCGCGGCCGGCAATGTGATTTTTGCTTTTTCCCTCTCACAGAATGAGAGAGAACCGAATCCGGTGGAGTCAGAGCTTCTGGGCAAGGCCGGTCTCCATATTGCCGGTCCTCCGCCGGGAGATCTCCCCCATTACCGCTCAGTGCTCAGCCCCATTCAACCCCTGGTCCAGGCCGCCCAGACCTTGGGAAACGTGGGAGCCACTGCTGATCGGGACGGCACCTATCGGCGAGTACCCCTGGTAGCCCCTTTTCAAGACCTTTGGCTACCGACCCTGGCCTTCGCGGCCTTCCAGCGCCATCACCCCGATGGTCCCTGGCGTTTCGAGGCGGGGGCCTTGGTGCAAGGCCGCCTGCGGCTCCCCTTAGACGACCAGGGGCAACTGCTCCTGAAATTTCGGGGTCCCAGCCGCAGCCACCGCCGCTTCAGCGCCGCCAACATCATCAGGTCCGAGTACCAATGCCGGCAGGGGCAAACCCCCGACTATGCCCCGGCGGAGTTGGCCGGCAAATGGGTGATTGTGGGTCTCACGGCCCCAGGATTGTATGATTTAAAAGCCAGCCCGGTGGGCGCCGTCTATTCCGGGGCCGAGATTCATGCCACCCTCCTGGACAATCTCCTCAAAGGAGATTTCCTGAAGACAGTGCCCCTCTGGGGGGTCTGGGTCTGGACCCTGGCCCTGACCGGCTTAATGGTGGCCGCGGTCCTCTATGCCCCCGGCCTGGCGGTCGTTTTAGGAACTTTGGTTATTCTCACCTTGGCTAATCTGGGCGTCGCGGTCCTGGCCTTTATGGGCAGTTGGTGGCTGGACCCCATCCTCCCGGATGAGACCCTGACCGTGGCCTTTATCCTGGCCGCGGCTTACAGCTATGCCACCGAGGGCCGGCAAAAACTGGCCATCCGCCGCATGTTCGCCCAGTACATGTCGGAGAAAGTCATCCATCATCTGATGCAACATCCGGAAAAGCTGAAATTGGGAGGCGAACGCCGCCGGGTCACCCTGTTCTTCTCCGACCTGGCCGGGTTCACCACCCTGTCGGAGCGCCTGGACCCGGAAGCGGTGGTTTCCCTGCTTAATGACTACCTCTCCCAAATGACCGACATTATTCTGGAGGAAGAAGGCACGGTGGATAAATATGAAGGTGACGCCATCATGGCCTTCTGGGGCGCGCCCCTGGATCAGGAGGATCAGGCCTGCCGGGCCTGCCGCGCGGCCCTCTGCCAGCAAGGAGCTTTACAGGAATTGAATCAAGACTTTGCCGCCTCCGGCCTGCCGGTCCTGACCAACCGCATCGGCTTGCACACCGGGGACGCCATCGTCGGCAACCTGGGCTCGGAGAAGCGCTTCGACTACACGGTCATCGGGGACACGGTGAACCTGGCCTCCCGCCTGGAAGGACTGAACAAGTTTTACGGCACCAACATCCTGGCCAGTGAGACTACGGTGCAGGAATGCGCCGGGGCCATGGAATTCCGGGAACTGGACCGGGTGGCGGTCAAAGGCCGGGAGACCCCCATCGCCGTCTTCCAGGTGCTGGCCCTCCCCGGAGCACTGACCCCGGCCCAGGCCGGGGCCCGGGAGGAATTTGCCCGGGGCCTGGAACTCTATCGTGAGGGCCGGTTCGCCGCCGCGGCCGCGCATTTTAGCCGGGCCTTGGAGTATTGGCCGGAGGACCACCCCTCCCTGGTTTTTCTGACCCGCTGCCAGCAGTACGAGATCAACCCGCCCCCCCCCGACTGGGACGCGGTCTTCCGCCCGGACCAAAAGTGAGGGGGAGAGAGGAGAGAGGTAGTTTTGGGGGAGGGGGCTAAGGGCACAGGCCCTTACCCCCTCCCCCAATCCCTTAACATAATTTGTAGCACCGGCTTTCCAGCCTGTGCTGTGGCAAAACTTCCCCAGGCAGTCAGGCCTGGGCTTAGCCCACCCGGAAAATATGAAAAGTCTCGTAGGGCGAGCGTCCTCGCCCGCCACTGTCAACCGGGAAATTAAACGGGCCGGTTCGATTTTTTAAAGAATCGTGAAGGTTATCCGACAAGTATTTAAAAGGGCTGAAAAATTTTTCAAGAAAAAGCCAGGGAAAGGCAATTTCCTTAGGGAGGAGGAGCTATGAGCTGCCAGGTTATTCCCTTGGAACTGGCCCGGAGGCGGCCCCCGCCCCCGAGAAAGCTGGGAGAGGTTTACGGCCGGGTGTTGCGCCTGGACCGTTTGTCCCCGGAAGTCATGGAGCGGCACATTCAGCGCCAGGCCCTCAGGGAAATGGACTTACTCAATTTCCTGATCAAGATGAACGGGGGGTATCTTCCCCCCATACCCAACGAGGATCAGATAAAGGCCTTTTACGAGGATGGTCTGGAGTATTAGGTCTTTTTCCAAAAAGTTTTAGGTAGGGTGCGCACTGCGCACCAGTTCTGGCAAGGCGCGCCCGGCGGTTCCAGACCCGGAGAGGAGTCCGGCTCTCCCTGGCCGGACGGGCGCCCCCTCGGTTTTATCCTGCCGGGTTTGGCAATCTCCGGGAAAAATGTTAATATTTTTGAACAAAAATCTTCAGTTTTCCGGCTGATTTCCCGAAATCATTAAAAATCCCGCAAAAGGAGGCCAAAGTGAGACGGCCCGCATTCTCTAAAAATTTTAGGGCGTGGTGCGTTATGGTGGGGCTGGCCGTGCTGCTTGTCGGGGCCGGGCCGGGCTGGGCCGAGACCTTGAAGGTGGCCCAACCCAATCAACAACTCTACCCGAATCCGGATTTCGCCAGCACCCCCATCGGCCCGGTGCCGGTGGACGCGGCGGTAAATGTCATCCAACAACAGGGGGACTGGTTCAAAGTGGACTATCAGGGCAAGGAAGGCTGGCTGCCCAAGACCGCCTTCCCCCAGGCCGAGTCCTCCAAGTTCAGCCTGCCCGGCATCCTGTTCGGCGGGCCGGTTAAAGAGACCAAGAGCGATGAAGTGGCTCTGGCCGGTAAGGGCTTCACCCCCGAAGTGGAAGCCGGTTACCGGCAGAAGCACCCGGAAATGAAGTTTGCCCAGGTGGACCAGATTGAGGGCTATCGGGTGGACAGTGCCAAACTCCAGGCTTTTATTAAAGAAGGAGGGCTGAATCCATGATAGCGAAAAGATGTTGCCAGGGATTGCTGTTATTGATACTCCCCTTCTTTTTATGGGGTTGTGCGGCTGGGGTGGCTTCGGTGGTGCCGGCGGCCACTATTGCCGCCAAGACCGGGTATAAAGCCATCCAGGCTTCCCGGCCCATCAGCGACTCCGAAGAATACTATGTGGGCCGGGCGGTGGCGGCCCGCATCCTCACCAAGTATCCCCTTTATCAGAATCCCAAGGTAACCGAGTACGTTAACGAAGTGGGGCAGACCGTGGCCCGGAAATCTCCCCGGCCCAATGTCTTCCGGGGCTATCACTTCGCCGTCCTGGATACTGAGGAGGTCAATGCCTTTGCCTGTCCCGGGGGGATTATCCTCATCACCCGGGGCATGTTGAAGAGCTGCGCCAACGAAGATCAGCTGGCCGCGGTGCTGGCCCATGAAGTTTCCCATATTGCTCACAAGGACGGCATCAACTCCATCAGCAAGGCCCGCTGGACCGAGGTCCTCACCACCCTGGGCACCGAGGCGGCCAAGCAATACGCCGGCGCCGCCGGCAGTCTGATCACCCTGTTTGAAGGCTCCATTGACGACGTCTTTAAGACCATCGTGGTCAACGGCTACAGCCGGGGCGCCGAGTTGGAGGCCGACAAAGAGGCGGTGGTGATCCTGGGCAAGGCGGGGTACAATCCCGGGGCCATGGTGGCATTGCTGGAAAAAATGGGGAGCAAGGGCGACCCCGAAGGGGGTATCATGAAGACCCATCCGCCCTGCAGCGAACGGCTGACCCAGGTAAAGGCCCAGGCCAAGGAGGCCGCTACCGGCAAGATGGCCCAGGTCCGGGAAAAACGCTTCAAGGAACTGAAAATCTAAGGATCGGGGAAAAGGGGCGGCGGCTTTAGCCGCCCCTCGCCACCGGGGCCGCCGGCCTCTTTCGGCCTGCGGCCCCGGCTGTTTTTGCTGGAAATTCTTCTTCCCGCCTTGCCTCCAACCACTTTCAGGTTTATCTCTTAAATTGACAGGGTTTTTGCCCGGTTATTCCTGCGGAAATTCAGCTCCCGGCCAGTATGGTTCCACCCGGGGGATCGGTTGACAGACCGGCTCGGGGGCGGATAAAATGGCCCTTACTTCGGTGACAAGGAGGCAATTATGGCCCGTAAACTGATGGTGGCGCTGGACGGTTCTGAAGGGGCCTGGCGCGCGGTGGAATACGTTGCCCGAACCTTCGGGCAAACCCCGGAGGTACAAGTCACCCTGTTGCATATCCTGCCTGGACTGCCGCCGGCCTTTTGGGATGACGGTCACATTCTCGGCGAAGCTGAACGGCAAGCCCGGCAACGGTTAATAGATAGCTGGCAGGCGGGACAGGAAAAGAACTGGCAAGGCCTGGTGGCCCAGGCCCAAGAACACCTGAAGGCTGCCGGTATCCCGGCGGCTAGCGTAACCAGCAGATTTAAACCCAAATATTTCGACGTGGCTGAGGATATCGTCAAAGAGGCCGTGGAAACCGGCTGCGACACTATCGTCATGGGCCGGCGGGGTTTGGGCAAGGCCGGTTCCCTGCTCCTGGGAAGCGTGACCACCAAAGTGGTGCATAACCCCCGGGGATGCGCCGTGACCATCGTGGAATAGGGGCTACCACCCCGGGAATACAGCTAAGGGGAGGCCAAGGTGGCTGCCTTGAGTTCCTCCCCTTAACTTTTTGGGGCCTAATCCCGCTGGAATTGCATCTCCACCAGGTTATCGTTCAGAACCCGGGTCAGGGTGAATTCCTGGTCCACTTCCTGCGGTTTAATGATAATTCCCTTGTCGGTAAGTTCCTTAACGGTTAACTGGGGGGCATGCCCGGAGAACAGACGGCGTATCACCTGGTGCATGGTAGCCAGGGAGACATTGCCCCGGGAAGGCAGCTCCCGGGGAATATCGTTGCTGATTTTTTGGAAGAAGAAATTGACTTGATAATCACCGGCGCGACTGGGGAAACGCACCACTTTTTCCTCTTCCGTGCCTTCGTTGAGGATTTCCTGAGGCACATAGCGCTCCAGGACCCGGCCGGTAAGGTTTTGCTGAGCCAGGTAGAGGATGGAGACCACATCGTAATGGTCCAAACGGCGCTGCTCGTCCTGCTCCACCCGGGTGGTGCCGAACTTGTGGAAACGGTATTCAGGAGCATTGGCAAGCCGGTTGACCACCAGGTCCGCGCCGATGGTGCCCACGGAACAGGAGAGGTATAGCTGTTGCTCATCGGCAATGGGAACTCCGTAACTCCGCAACTTTTCCAGGATCAGCCCGTGGCGATGGCCGCAGAGGAGGCGCCGAATCAGGGCCTGCATCAGGTGGGGACTGGCCTGGTACTTGGCGGACAGGGCCAAGGAAGCCAGATTTTCCACCGTCATTTCCACATAATACCCCTCCGTCTGGAAAAAGAGATTGATCTTGGCGGAGGGCTGGCCCTCCGGACTGTAGCGGCGCCAGATTTCTTTCCAATCGTGCTCTTTCAAAAGACCCAGGACCGTGATCAGGTCATAGGAATCCAATTCCCGGCCTTCACCCCGTTCCACCAGACATTGTGCTCGCATGGAGTCCCCCTTTCTCAATAGTTTCTCTTCAGTTCCCTGAACTGGGCCAGCCGAAGAGGAAGCATGCCGTTGGGGGAGGGCCAGGGCCCTGGCTCCCAGACTGGTCAGCGCCGCCGGTCCCTTAGCCTCCCATAATGATGAAGCCTAACACCCTTCCGGACCACCGAAATTTTTAATCCGAAATTTCTGCTTATAAATTAATCATGGCGGCCGGGCCGCGCAATCCGGGGCTTTTTCCTTTGGCTAGAAGCTATTGCAAAACCTATTTTTCCTGTCATCCTGAACGGAGTGATCTCAAGTCATTAGAAATACGAGATTCTTCGCTTCGCTCAGAATGACATTTCGGGTACCGCAGAGGTTTTGCAATAGCTTTTAGAACCTCAGGTGGGGATGACTCGGCGAGTTAATCTTACCCTTGTCTTGCCTCCGGCCAGAAGATGATTATTTTTAGATAAAATTTCGGACAGGAGGGCCAGGTATCGGCGGCCCTCAGGAAGGAGAGACGCTCATGGCTTTAGAGATCTGCTGGCTGGATGATTTGGCCAAGGCCCAAGAGGTGGCCAGACGGACCAACCGGCCCATCTTTTTGGATTTTTACAATCCCCAGTGACTGGGTTGCCAACAGATGGGTGCAGGTACGTACCCCCAGGAAAAAGTGATAAAATTCATTGATTTTAATTTCATCCCGGTGCAAATTCAGTCCAGTAACACGGAATTGATGGATAAGTACGTGGTGAAATGGACGCCCACGCTGCTGGTCCTGGACGCCGACGGCAAAGAACACTACCGGGCCGTCGGTTTCTTCACGCCGGACGACTTGATCGCCACCTTCATGACGGCCAAAGGGCGCTGGTATCTGGACACCGAGCAATACCCGGAAGCCCGGGCCATGTTTGACGAAGTGACTGGAACCTATCCGGAAAGCGATGCGGCCGCGGAAGCCATCTTCTTCCGGGGAGTGGCCCGCTATAAAGAGGCCCATGAACCCAAATTCCTCCGGGAAGCCTACGATCTGCTGGCCGAGAAATTCCCTAAAAACATGTGGACCCGCCAGGCGGCCCATTATCAGTTGATTAGCAAATGATTGTGGGGGAGGGGGCTAAGGGCCGCAGGCCCTTACCCCCTCCCCCTCACCCCCTCCCCCAATCCCTTCTGGGGTGATAAAGCCAGGGAAAGCT
>JBFLZI010000048.1:0-17256 GCA_040756315.1 Thermodesulfobacteriota bacterium
ATCTCCCTGGCCCTCCCCCCACATATCTTCTCCTCCTCACCCCGTCCACACCACCCCCCCATAGCCCACGAAGCTGTCGCCGGGCATGATGTCGTAGCTGGTGTAGTAGTCGATGAGGACGGCTTTAGTGGCCCCCAGTTTTTTGGCCGCGGCGATGGCCGCGGCGGGCGCGCCGGCGCTGCAGGAGCTCTGGTCCCGGTTGGCGGCGTTGATGGCTGCCAGGCCGTCCATTTTCAGGACCTGGTCCAGAAAGTGTTTGTCGTTCACTTCCTTGACCCATTTCACCGCGTCGGCGCCGTAGCCCTTGGGGGACCAGCCGTAGTTGGGGCCGTAGTGGGTCAGGTCCGCGGAGCCGAAGCAGAGGATGCTGGTCTTCAGTTCCTGGGCCACTGCGGCCACGGCTTCCCCCAGTTCCAGGGCCTTGGGGGATTGGGGGGCCCGCAGGGCCAGGAGTTTGGCCTGGGGGAAGAAGTGCTTGACCAGAGGCACTTGCACCTCAATGGTGTTGTCTCCGGGATATTCTTCCCGCAAGGCCAGGCGGCGGCGCAAAGGCCCGTAGAACTCGGTGGCCAGGGGCAGGTCCCCCAGGGGGGTCTCCCAGGCTTCGTCAGCGGCCAGAAGGGGCGGGGAGTCCCCTCCCAGGTGGCCGCCGAAGACGCAGACTACCTGGGGCTGGGTGGCCAGCGAGTTCAGATAAAAGACCCGGGCCGCCAGTTTGCCGGAGAAAAACCAGCCGGCATGGGGCACCATGCCGCCGAAGACCTTGGTTCCCGGGGGCAGGGGTTTGACCCCGGCCACAAATTCCTTGATTTCCGCCAGGCAGCCGTCTTTGCTGCCGGGATACCAACCCGCGGGTAACATCCGGGGACGCAGAGGCATAATTTTCTCCCTTAGGATTATGGAGTGAGCCGAAATTCTCTTAAATTAATTCTCGTCTGGGAATTACCGCTCTCTCCGATGGATTTCAGGGCGAAAAGGCGAAAAGGGTAAGGATAAGGAATGGAGGAAACCGCGTTTTTCTTTCGCCTCTTCGCCTTTTCCCCTTTTCGCCCCCTCCGTATCGCCAAGTTAGAAAAAAAGACAGACGATCACCGAAAGATCACCCTAGAACCAGATTCCAGCCTTACTACCCCTGGGGGGTTTTAATGAGAAACTCCTCCATCTGCCCGTTGATTTCCAGAAAGATGGGGGTATATTCCCATTCCTTGGGAAAGGCTTTGCCGATGCGAATCCGGTAGGTATCCCCATGAAAGGTCATCAGGTATTCCGGTTTGCCGCCGGCCCCGGAGACCAACTGCACTTCAATCTCTTCCACCTGATCCCCCACGGTGATGAACAGGACCTGCTTGCCTTTGCGGACGGTTCCCACTCCCTGTAAGCTGACCTGGGCTTCTTCTCCTTTATGGGTCATGGTCAGCCCCTGGGTGGTGAGGGGAGCCGGAAAGGGGTAGGGCGGGGGCGCGGTTTTGGGATGTGCCCGGGGCGGTGGCGCCAGACCTTCCGCCCGCTGCACGAAAAAGGCCTGGGCCTCTTCCGGAAAGAGAGTGTAGGTGAGGATATCTTCGTCTTTTTCCAGGTCCGGGCGGGTCAGCAGTCGGCCTTCGCTCTCCGGGGTTTTCTCGCCCCAGGGTTCTTCTCCGGCCAGCGCCCGTTTTTGCAGGTCCACCTGCACCGGAGTATGCAGCCGGCCGAATTTTCCCCGGAGCAGGTCCTGGAGGCTGGGGATTAATTTTTCATAGCGCTGGCCGGAGAGAATATTTTCCACGGCCTGGAGGCCGACAATCTCCAGGATCCGGCCTTTTAAGGCCGGGTAACCCAAATCGTCCCAGACCTGGTGGGCCTCCTTAAAGGCCACCTGCTGGCGGTCCCGGGCATCCCGGCGCCCCAATTCCTCCCGGATGAAGTCCTTCAAGGGACCGGGGAGATAGGCGAGGTCCAGGCGGTCCTCCACTTTTCGGGGCGGGGGTTCCCGGTACTGGTACTTTTCTTTGAGAAAGTCAATATATTCGGAGACTTCCCCCAAGACGTCCATGTCCAGGTGGGGGTCCTGGGCGGTGCCCCCCAAGGAAAACAGCAGGGAGGGCAAGGGCGGCGGGCCGTAGGGCCAGGAGAGGGCGGACAGGGTGGCGTCCACCAGTTCCGCGCCCCGGCGCACCCCTTCCTGATAACAGGCGATGGCCGCCTGATGATTATCGTGAAGATGCAGCCGCAAAGGTTGGTGAAAGTAGCGGCGATAGGCGGTTACCAGGGCGGCCACCTGGTGGGGCGTCATTACCCCCAATGAGTCGTTGATGCAGACCACGTCGGCCCCCAGGTTAACCAGTTGGGCCATGATGGCCAGATAATCGTCGCTGGTGACGTGGGGACTCGGGCTGACCAGAACGGTGGCCTCCACCTGTTTCCTAAGCTCTTTGGCGGTGGCGATGCCTACCGCCATATTGTCGGCATCGTTTAAGGAATCATAGACCCGGAAAATATCCACGCCCAGGTGCGCCGCCCGCTGGATGAATTTGC
Source organism: Thermodesulfobacteriota bacterium (assembly GCA_040756315.1). Lineage (GTDB taxonomy): Bacteria > Desulfobacterota > Desulfobaccia > Desulfobaccales > 0-14-0-80-60-11 > JBFLZI01. The sequence goes on from JBFLZI010000048.1 coordinate 2,515, forward strand.
GCACCACTTCGGGTTGGTAAGGCTTGAAGCCCACCAGCATGTTCCCCCGCAGAATCATTTGCAAAGGGGTGCGGGTCAAGGCGCGCCGCGTCTTTTTCAGACGCTCCCAGGGGTCCTCCTGGAGATCCATGAGCGCGGCGTAAAAAGTGTTGCCGCCCCAGCAGTCAATGGAATAAAAGCCGGCCCGGTCCATGAGCCCCAGGAGCCAGCCCAGGTCTTCCAGATGCAGGTATTTCAGGACAAAGTCTTCCTGGCCGTCCCGCAAAGTGACATCAGTGACTTTCACCGGGTAGAACATAGGCTTGGATAGTTTTCAGTTTTCGGTTTTCGGTTTTCAGCCGTAGGGCGGGATGCGTTACGCTTTCCCGCTCTACGGGCGCTTAAAAACGCCCGTTGTAGGGCGCGTAAGACGCGCCCTACGGCTCTCTTAATTTGTCATTCTGAACGAAGCGAAGCGGAGTGAAGAATCTCGTATTTTGAGATTCTTCGAGTCGCTAAGAATGACACCTTATTACAGAAAAGCTCTATTTAAAACTTTAAAACCAACCTTCGCTTAGGTCCTTCCACTCTGGATTGATTGATTCAATAAGGGCGTTTTTCTTGTCACGTCGCCAGCCTTTAACCTGTTTCTCCCGTTCAATTGCTGCAAGAATATCATTGGTCTCTTCATAGTAGACCAATCTATTTATCTTATATTTCTTAGTAAACCCTTTAACTAACGAATTCTTGTGCTTAGATATCCTTCTTTCCAGATCATTAGTTACACCCACATAGAGCGTCCCCGATTTATTCGTCATAATGTAAACAAAATATTGGTGCATATCGACAAGCAAATCTTCAATAATTTAAAGGAGACAATCTCCCAATAACTGAGGTCTTAGTAAATCCGCAAGGTTAATAGCTCCAAAAACGAGATTCTTCACTCCGCTGCGCTCCGTTCAGAATGACAGAAGAGAGACTTTTGTTTTATAGTTCCCAAGATTGGCAACCATTTTCGTTCCCAAGTACAACTTGGGAACGAGTTGAAAAAGTCAGCTTTCTCTGGGACGGATTTGGTTCAATTCGCAAAACAGCGCGGCCCCGGCCACATAAAAGAGGTCCCAGGGTTCCCGCACGTCTTCATAGGCCAGTTGGGGGAGATTCTTTTCCAGAAAGTCGGTGGCGAACTTCCCGGAGCGGAAACCGTCATCCTTCAAGACCTTGCGGTAAAAGGGAATGGTGGTCTTAATCCCCCGGATGATATATTCCTCCAAGGCACGGTCCATGCGGCTCAGGGCCTCTTCCCAGGTGTTGCCCCAAGCGCAGAGTTTGGCCAGCAGGGGGTCGAAATACGGGGGCACGTCATACCCCCCGAAGATGCAGCCATCCAGCCGGATGCCGATGCCCCCGGGGGATTGATATCTGGTGATGCGCCCCGGCGCGGGGAAGAAATTATTCCGGGGATCTTCCGCGTTGATGCGGCATTCGATGGCATATCCCCGCCAGTCCACGTCCTCCTGTTTCAGGGCCAGGGGCGCGCCCGCGGCCACCTTGATCTGTTCCTTCACCAGGTCCACCCCGGTGATCAGTTCGGTGATGGGATGCTCCACCTGCACCCGGGTGTTCATCTCCAGGAAATAGAAATTAAGGTCCGGGTCCACCAGGAATTCCATGGTCCCCAAAGAGTGATAGCCCATGAGCCGGGCCGCTTTTTTGGCCAACTCCCCCATCTCCTCCCGCTTGGCGGGGGTGAGGACTAAGGAGGGGGCGATTTCAATGAGCTTTTGATGGCGCCTCTGGATGGAGCAATCCCGCTCCCCCAGATGGATGATCTGGCCGTGGCGGTCCCCCAGGAGCTGGATCTCAATGTGTTTCGGCTCTAAGATGAGCTTCTCCAGGTAAACCGCCTCGTCCCCGAAAGAGCGCCGGGCTTCCCGCTGGGCCCCGGCAAAACTGTCCAGGAGTTCGGCTTCGTCCCGGACCAGGCGCATGCCCCGACCGCCGCCGCCGCCCTTGGCCTTAATCAGCATGGGAAAGCCGATGCGCCCGGCCCATTCCTTGGCTTGGGCTTCGTCTTCAATAACCGGAGAGCCTGGAATAATTGGAACCCCGGCCTCTTCAAGGAGTTTCCGGGCCGCGACTTTGTCTCCCATCTGGCGCATGGCTTCAGGCGGCGGGCCGATGAAAGTCAGGCCGGCCTCGGCGCAGGCCTGGGCGAACTGCCAGTTCTCCGCGCCGAAGCCGTAACCCGGATGAACGGCGTCCGCGCCGGCCCACTTGGCTACCTTGATGATCTGGTCAAAGTCCAGATAACCGGCCACCGGGCCGGGAGTCACCAGGATAGCCTGGTCGGCCTTGACGATGTGCAGGCCGTTGGCGTCGTGTTCGGTATAAATGGTGACCGTGGGCAGGCCCAATTCCTTGCAGGCCCGGATGATGCGGATGGCAATCTCCCCCCGGTTGGCCACCATCACTTTGTTGAATAAGGCCATTTCGCCCCAAACCTGAAGAATTATTATTGTTTATTAAATCTGAAATCCCAGATTTGTCAAGGCGTCTGCCCGTATCTGGCTCCGGTGGGGAGCCGATTCTTCTTTTAGAGAAGGTCTTGATAAAGTTATAATTCCGGGCAAGGGTAATCCTGGCAAGCATGGAGGTTCAAAATGAGGCGCAAAATCGGATTCATGGGCCTGGGCATCATGGGTACAGCCATGGCGGCCAACGTCCGGCGGGCCGGTTATCACCTCCTGGTCTATAACCGGACCCCGGGCAAAACGGAGCAACTGACGGAGTTGGGGGCCGGGGTGGCCTCCAGCCCCCAGGCCCTGGCCCAGGCCACGGAGGTGATCATCCTGATGGTCACCGGGCCGGAGGCCATCCAGGGTCTCTTGTGGGGACCGGAAGGCGCGGCCCCGGCCCTGGACAGCCGCAAGGTGCTGATCAACATGAGTTCGGTGTCTCCCCGATTCACCCGGGACCTGGCCCGGCAACTGGCCCCCACCGGGGTTGCCTTTATCGACGCGCCGGTGTCCGGCACCAAGAAGCCGGCGGAAGAAGGCGCGCTCCTGATCCTGGCCGGAGGAGACCAGGAGAAAGTGACTGAACTAACCCCGCTCCTCAGCACCATGGGGAAAAAGGTGATTTATTGCGGCGAAATAGGGCAGGGTTCCATGATGAAGATGACCATCAACCTGCTCCTGGGGCTGATGATGGCCGGGTTGGCCGAAACCCTGAACTTCGGCCGCCTGGGAGGTCTGCCCCTGGACGCCATGCTGGACGTGGTTTTCTCCGGGCCTCTCAATTGCGGGCTTTTCCAGGTGAAGGCGCCCATGCTGGAAACTCAGGACTATCCCCCCAACTTTCCCTTGAAGCACATGACCAAGGACAGCAAGTTCATCGTGGACACCGCCTACGACCTGGGCGCGCCGGTGCCCCTGGGACAGATCCTGCTGCACCTCTACCGCCTGGGAGTGGGGCAAAACCTGGGAGACCAGGACTTCGCGGCCATCGCCCGGGTGCTGGCCCACCTCAGCCCCGGGGCGTGAGGTTGGGGGAGGAGGGATCTGGGGGAGGGGGCCAGGGGCCTGCGGCCCTTGGGACAGCCGAGGGCGGCTGTCCTACATTTTCCCCAAACCCCCACCCCCAATCCCATAAGTTTTTTTAATGTAGCCCCAGGCTTTGAACGCCTGCGCCACCGAAAAAGTCAGGATTAAATGTCAACGGACTCTCATAACCTGAGCTTCCGGCAACGACGCCGTTTTGAGGAATTCGCCCGCACCCTGATCCGTCTGCCGCAGCCGGGGGAGGGGCCCCTGGAATACCTGCTCCCCGAAGCCCGGTGGCAGGAGTTGCTCCGCCGGGCGGCAGACCCGGAAGAGTGGCTCATGGCCCTGTCCCAGGCCACCGGCGTCTATTTTTTCCCGTCACGGGAGTGGCCGCCCTTATTTTTGCGTTATCTCAATCTCTTGGGGGTTCAGCGCCTGTTGGAGGCCGGGGCCGGGCGAGGCTACCTTACCGCGGCCCTGGCCTCCCTGACCGGAGCCGCGGGCCTGACCTTTAAGGCCCTGGATAAGAGGGAAGGGGAATACGGCGCCGGCCTGCCGGTCCACCCTCAGGTGGAGCCGGGGGATGTCTTTGCCGCCGTCGCCGACTTCCAGCCCGAAGCGGTGCTCTATGCCTGGCCCCCGCCCGGCCAATCTTTGGCCGCCTTGTTACAATTTCCTTCACTGCGCTATCTAATGGTGGTAGGGGAGGCCGGCGGCGGTGTCACCGGCGCCCGGGAGGACTGGCTGACCTGGCCCCACAAAAAATCCCCTTTACTTAGCCGCTTCAGCCGGGGCCGCACTGGACAAACCCGCCACCAGGTGACTATATTCTGGAGTGGGTGAGGGGGCTTAAGAGTGACCAGTAATCAGTAATTAGTAATCAATAAAAAAGGTACCAAGACTGCTTACTACTTACTGATCACTGACCACTGATTACTGACTTACTTTGGCCCTCCCCCCATATTAGTCATAACAAGGAGGTCTCTGTGGCGGAGCGGTTTCCGGTGATAATGGAAGAGGAGTGCATTGCCTGCGGCGCGTGTGAGGAGATCTGTCCGGAGGTCTTTCGCGTAAATGAATCTTTGGGATTTGCCCAGATAATCAACCCTTCCGGTAGTTCGGAGGACAAAATCCAGGAGGCCCTGGATGCCTGCCCGGTAAACTGTATCCACTGGTCTGATGAATTGTGATGATTTACTTGGGGGAGAAGGCTAAGGACGCTTGAGTTTCGAGTTTCCAGTTTCGAGTCAGAACGCATCTTCTCGAAACTCAAAAAACTCGAAACTCAAATTCCCCTGGCCCTCCCCTCACCACAACTCTAGAAGGAGGCAAAGATGGCCAAGCGGTTCCCGGTGATCGTGGCGGAGGATTGTATTGCCTGTGGGAATTGTGAGGCGGTCTGTCCTGAGGTCTTTCGGCTCAATGAGGCCCTAGGGCACTCGGAAGTGATCAATCCGGCCGGAGCGCCGGAAGAGGCGATCCAACAGGCTATCGACCAGTGTCCGGCCCAATGCATTCATTGGTCGGAGGATTAAAATAAAAGCAAGATGGGACCTTTGCTAAAACCGATTCTGTCATCCTGAGCGAAGTGATCTCGTATTTATGAGATATTTCGGTCGCTTCGCTTCCTCAGAATGGCAAGCGAGAGGATTTTCACAGACATCTCAAGATGGTTTATCCTCTTCAGGCCAATTTATGATAAATTTAAAAGCCGACGCCAAAAGCGCGGTTAGATCGGTAATCCATCCACGGAGTTAAGCGCGGCATGACGCAAACACGAAAACTCTTCGGCACCGACGGCGTGCGCGGGGTGGCCAACGTTTACCCCATGACCGCGGAAGTGGCCTTGCAGTTAGGCCGGGTTTTGGCCTATGTGATCAGGAAGAATCCGAAACGGCAGCGAATCGTCGTGGGCAAAGACACCCGCCTCTCCGGCTATCTGTTGGAATACGCCATTACCGCGGGCATCTGCTCCATGGGGTCGGACGTCCTGCTCCTGGGTCCTATGCCCACGCCGGGAATTTCCTTCATCACTTCTTCCATGCGGGCCGACGCCGGGGTGGTGATCTCGGCTTCCCATAATCCTTACCAGGACAACGGCATCAAGTTTTTTTCCGGGGACGGCTTTAAACTGCCGGACGAATTGGAAGCCCGCATGGAAGAGCTGATGGCCGACCCGGAAGTTGAAGAAGTCCGCCCCATAGCCACGGCCATCGGCCAGGCCTTCCGCATCGATGATGCCCAGGGGCGTTATATCTCTTTTCTGAAGAGCACCTTTCCCAAAGAGTTGCGGCTGGACGGCTTGAAAATCGTCCTGGACTGCGCCCACGGCGCCACCTACAAGACCGCGCCCGCGGTGTTCGGAGAACTGGGCGCGGAGTTGATCACCGTGGGTGTCCGCCCTAACGGCAAAAATATCAACCATAAATGCGGCTCCACCTATCCGGAGATGACGGCCAAACTGGTGAAGCGCCACCAGGCGGACTTGGGCATCGCTTTTGACGGGGACGGCGACCGGGTCATTATGGTGGACCACCGGGGCAACGTGGTGGACGGGGATCGCATTCTGGCCGTATGCGCCCGGGACATGCACCAGCGGGGGAGACTCCGGCGCAAGACGGTGGTGGGGACGGTGATGTCCAACCTGGGGCTGGAGGTGGCCTTAAAACGTATCGGGCTGCGGTTGTTGCGCGCCCCGGTGGGGGACCGGTATGTAGTGGAAGCCATGTTGAAGGGGGGCTATAATCTGGGGGGCGAGCAGTCCGGCCACCTGGTCTTTCTGAACCACACCACCACCGGCGACGGCATCCTTACCGCGCTGCGGCTTCTGGCGGTGATGCTTCGGGAAGATCAGACTTTAGCGGACCTGGCCGAATTCATGGAGACCTATCCCCAGGTGCTCTATAATCTGCCGGTGCAGATGAAGCGTGACCTGAAGAGCGTGCCCGCGGCCCGGCAGTCCATCCAGGAGGCGGAAGCGAACTTGGGGGCTCGAGGGCGCCTGCTGGTGCGCTACTCCGGGACCGAGCCCCTGCTGCGGGTCATGGTGGAAGGCGAAGATCAGGCGGAGATCAACCGAGTGGCCCAGGAACTGGTCCAGGCCCTGGACCGCTGCTTGAATTAAGAGGAGGCGCGCATATGCTGGTGGTCATGGATGTGGGCAATACCAACACCGTCATCGGCGTTTACCGGGGGGATAAACTGCTGAGCCACTGGCGCATCCGCACGGAAAAAGAAGCCACCATCGACGAATTCGGCATTCTTTTCAGCAACCTCTTTCAGGCCCAGGGCCTGACACTGGAGCCGGGCACCGAACTGATTATTTCCTGCGTGGTCCCTCCCATGATCAACACCCTGGAGGGTTTCGCCCAACGCTATTTAAAGGTGCGGCCTCTGTGGGTGGGGCCGGGGATTAAAACCGGCATGCCCATCCATTATGACAATCCCCGGGAAGTGGGCGCGGACCGCATTGTCAACGCGGTGGCGGCTTACGACCAGGTGAACGGCAGCGTCATTGTGGTGGATTTCGGCACCGCCACTACCTTTGATGTGATCTCCCGGCAGGGGGAATACCTGGGCGGGGCCATCGCGCCGGGGGTGATGATTTCCTGTGAGGCCCTGTTTGTCAAGGCTTCCAAGCTGCCCCGGGTGGAAATCTTTGCCAAACCCAAAAGCGTTATCGCCAAAGACACCATCAGCAGTATGAACGCGGGGATCATGTACGGCTACGCCGGTCTGGTGGACGGCATTGTCAGCCGCATCAGCGCGGCCCTGGGGGATAAGCCCAAAGTCATCGCCACCGGCGGCCTGGCCTGCCTCATCGCGCCGGAGACCCAGAGCATCGATGTGGTGGACGATGACCTGACCCTGAAGGGTTTGAAGATCATTTATGAGCGGAACCGCCCCCGGCGCTAGGGCCAAGTTGGCAGTTTGTGGGGGGAGGGCCAGGGACCTGAGGTCTCTGCCCTCCCCCCACACCCCCAACCCGCTTAAGGGGTCTGGTGAGTCGGGACCAAAGGCCCCGACTTACCAGACTAAATTAAAAACATGGTCTTAAGTTGCATAAGTTGTTGCCAAACAATAAATACTTGCTGGTTTAAGTCCCCCTTTCTTAAAGGGGGATCTTATTCCCCCTGGGTCCCTTAGAAAAGGGGATTCCCCCTGATTAATAGGGTCTGAATTTTCCTTACCAATAACTCCCTGAAAAGAAAGGGGAACGCGTGCAGGACCAGCAAGAAGGGATCGGCAGCCGCTATTTGGCGGAAACCCGCTACAGCCGCGCCTCACTGGGGGAACAACGCCGCGCCTATCCCCGGGCCGCGCCTTATAAAGAATATCCCCAGGCCTTGGCGCGCCTCTCCCTTGATCCCCAGGCCGCCCGGTCCCCGGCAGACCTGTGGCAGTGCCTGGCCCGGCGGCGCTCCCTGCGCCATTATCAGGACCGGGCCCTGAGCCAGAAAGAGCTCACCGCCCTGGTTTGGGCCACCCAGGGGATCACTTTAGCCAGCCGCAATTTCCTCTTCCGGGCGGCCCCCTCCGCCGGGGCGCTCTACCCGGTGGAAACCTATCTGGCCGTGCACCGGGTGGAGGGAGTGGAGCCAGGCATCTGGCATTTGCAGGTGCCGGAATTTGCCCTGGAGTTGCTTAGGCGGGGAGATTTCCGCCGGGAACTGGTGGACGCCGGACTGTCCCAAAACTTTCTGGGCGCCGGCGCGGTGGTGTTTATCTGGACCGCTATTCTCAACCGGGCCAGGTGCAAATACCGGGAACGGGCCATCCGCTATATCTTTCTGGACGCCGGCCACATCTGCCAGAACTTGATGCTGGCAGCCACGGCCCTGGACCTGGGTTGCTGCCCGGTAGGGGCCTTCTTTGATGAGGAAGTGGAACGCCTGCTGGAGGTGGACGGCCAGGAAGAGGTGGCCTTATATCTGGCCGCAGTGGGTTCGGTGTAATGACGGTTTGTGGTTTGCGGTTTTCGGTAAAAAGAGACTGTAAAATCAAAAACTGACGGAAAACCAAATGGTTAAGAAATCGTATTATTAGTATTTTTGTCTATCAGTTTTCTTTTCCTTTTGCCGAAAACCGGAAACCGGAAACCGAAAACTAATGGTTTAATTATAAAGGAGCTAAAATGAAGAAGTGCCTGAGTGGATTAACCATTTTCCTGGCTCTGACGGCCCCCTTGTGGGCCGGTACGGCTGAAAAGGTAAGGGAAGCCACCGAACGGGCCGCCCACGATTACATGCAGCACGGGTTGATTCAGGCCTCGGAAGGCCGGAGTGAGTCGGCCATAAAATCCTTCCAGAAAGCCGTCAACCTGATGCCGCAATCCGCGGAGGCCCACAGCCTGCTGGGCAGTGCCCTGGCCCGGGCCGGAAAATATCGGGAAGCAGAAGAGGAACTGCGGAAGGCCGTTAGTCTGAAGCCGGATTATGGCGAAGGCTATTATTATTTAGGCCTCTTTCTCCAGGAAAGGGGGAAAGAAGCGGAGGCCCAGGAGGCTTTCCGGAAGGCCAAACAATATCAGCGTTAAGAGGGCCCGGTTTCTATCCCGTTCAGCTTGCCAGTCGAGGTCTGGCGGGGGTCGATCCGGGATTACCGGGTGAGAAAGACTACCAGGCGGTTCTTCTGGTCGGCGGTGCGATAGTAAATCAGACTGTCGCCCAACTGGGGGATGGCATTTAATTGGACGTCTCCACCCAGTTCGGGGGATTTGGCCTCCGCGGCCGAAGAACTAAGATTTACGGGATTGTAGGCCGGCGCGTCGTCTTCGAACATCAGCCTGATCCTGGAGCCTTTATCCTCCAGAACTATGGCGATGGAACCGGGTTGGCCGGGGCGATAGACCCGGCTGACCAGATACCGGAAGACCTCCGTGGCCGCCTTTTCCAAACTTTCCCGCCGACCCTTGGGCAAACCCCGGCGTTTGGCCCACACCTGCAGGAAATCCCGGAGCACCTTCAAGTTCTCCAACCGATTACTCAAAGTCAACCGTGATTCCATAAAGGCAATTTGGCTAGGTTGTTGTGGGGGGAGGGCCAGGGAGCAGTGGCTCCCTGCCCCCCTCCCCCAAATCACTTCAATCCACCTTCTCCCCGGGTCGCCAGTAGCGGTCCCGTTCGCTGTAGATACAGCCACAGTAGGGTTGGCGGTAGAGGCCCATCTCTTTGCTGGCGGCCACCCCTTTAGCCCAGCCTTCCCGAAAATCCTGGTAATAGAAAGGCACGCCCTCTTCCTGGGCTAAATGCTCTCCCAGTTCCTTGATGGTTTCATGGTCCTGAAATTTGCTGTAAAGCAGGGTGGAGGTGAAGGCGTCGAACCGGCCCTCCCGGGCCGCCCGGGCAACGGCGCTCAGGCGCATCTGATAACAGAACCGGCAGCGCTCCGTCTCGCGAAAGACCAGCATCCGTAAGAACTCTTCCAGGTCATAGCTCCGGTCCCAAATCATGGGGAGGCCGGCCACACCGACAAACTGCTCCAGCGCCGCCACCCGCCGACCGAACTCCTGATAGGGATGAATATTGGGGTTATAAAAAAAACCCCGCACCTCGTGCCCCGACAGCCGCAGCACCTCCACCGGATAAATGGCACAAGGCCCACAGCAGATATGGAGAAGTATTTTCATGTGTTTGGTTGGAGTGTTTTGGGGGAGGGGGCAAAGGAGTGATCAGTGATCAGTAATCATTAAAGAAAGTACCAGAATCGATCCTACTTACTGATAACTGATAACTGATTACTGATTTACCCGCCCCCCCCACATAGCCTTTCAATACCCCATCACCCTCTTTACCGTTTCCCCCAGGTCGGCGATGGTAGGGGTGATGGTGACGCCCGCGGCGGTGAGCGCGGCGATTTTATCTGCGGCCTTGCCGCTGCCTCCGGAGATGATGGCCCCGGCGTGGCCCATGCGTTTGCCGGGGGGCGCGGTCTGTCCGGCGATGAAGGCGACGACCGGTTTGCTGACGTGGCTTTGGATGAAGGCCGCGGCCTCTTCTTCCGCGGTGCCGCCAATTTCCCCGATGAGCACCACTCCCTTGGTCTGGGGGTCGGCCTCAAAGAGGCGGAGCATGTCGATGAAGTTGGTGCCGATGATGGGGTCGCCGCCGATGCCCACGCAGGTGGACTGGCCGATGTCCAGGAGGGTCAACTGATGCACCGCCTCATAGGTGAGGGTGCCGCTCCGGGAGACCAATCCCATGGGGCCTTCCTTATGGATGTGCCCCGGCATGATGCCCACCTTGGCCTTCCCCGGGGAGATGATGCCGGGGCAGTTGGGGCCGATGAGGCGGGCGCCGGTTTCCTTTAAGTATTCCATCACCTTGACCATCTCCAGGGTGGGGATGCCTTCGGTGATACAGACGATGACCTTGACGCCCGCGGCCGCGGCCTCCAGGATGGCGTCCGCGGCAAAGGCCGGGGGCACGAAGATCAGGGCGGTGTTGGCCCCTTCGCCTTTGACCGCCTGGGCCACGGTGTTAAAGACCGGAATGTCGTCCAGCTTCTGGCCGCCTTTGCCGGGGGTGACCCCGGCCACCACTCGGGTGCCGTAGTCCGCGCAGGCCCGGGCATGGAAAGAGCCTTCCTTGCCGGTGATGCCCTGGACCACCAATCTAGTTTCCTTATCTACTAAGACGCTCATTTTCTCCCTTCCGTTAGATGGATATAGATAAATTTATCTCGTTCCCAGGCTCATGCCCGGAAAAGTTCAAGGTTCAAGGTTCAAAGTTAATGTAGGGTCCGCCCCGCGTAGCAAAACTTGGCGTAACTTTTCATGGTTTATGGGTGAGGCTTAGGACCGTAGGGCGGGAAAGCGAAGCGCATCCCGCCTTTCGCATCATCTTTATCTCGTTCCGAAGCTCCTGCTTGGGAACGCGCAATTCTGGCCCAAGCTCTGCTTGGGCACCATGCCGTAATGAAACGAAAAATTTCTTTTAATAATCCCAGCAAAGCAGAGCTTTGCCTGCAAGTGGGTTCCCAAGCGGGAGCTTGGGAACCAGTTAAAGTTTAGACAGTCTTCTCTAAAGTCAACCTGGTGCTGAATTCCATCATAAATTCTTTAATTCTTTTTTCCGCTAAGGTGACATATTCTTTGTCGATCTCATAACCAACATACCGGCGTCCCGCCTTGAGCGCAGCGATGGCCGCCTGGCCGCTCCCCATAAACGGGTCCAGGACCACTTCCCCGGCAAAGGTATAAAGCTGGATGAGGCGGTAGGGGAGTTCCACGGGAAAAGGGGCGGGGTGCCCTACCTTCCGGGCCGGTTCCGCGGGGAAAGTCCAGACGCTTTTGGTGAATTCCAGGAATTCCTCTTTAGTAATGGTGCTTTTTCTTTTAGTCAGATTTTTCCGGGAAAAGGTGCCTTTGGAAAAGATCAGGATATATTCATGCACATCTCTGAGAGTAGGGTTGGCCGGGGAGAGCCAACTTCCCCAGGCGGTGGAGGGGGAGGCGGTGCCGGCTTTATTCCAGATGATTTCTCCCCGCATGAGAAAGCCCAGGCTGAGCATGTCCTCAATGATAAAGGCGTGCAGGGGGAGATAAGGTTTGCGGCCCAGGTTGGCGATATTGACGCCGGCCCGGCCTCCCGGCACCAGGACCCGGTGCACCTCCCTCCAGACCCGTTTCAGGAATTCCCGGTATTCCTCTAAGGACAAGTCCGCGTCATATTCTTTGCCCACATTGTAGGGAGGCGAAGTCACCATCAGGTGCACGCTGTGGTCCGGCAGTTCCCCCATAACTTCAGAAGACTTGTTAAATATGTTGTCTAATATATTTGAATCAATAATATTTTCTATATATTCGATTTTCTGCTCCTGGGGGAGACCGGTGTAGAGGCGGCTGTTATAAAAAGGGCTGGCATCGTGGCCGCTACGCCCCGGTGAGCCGAAAGGGCTGGTCCGGGTGCCGGTTTTTCTGGGTTTGGTTTTCATGGTCATCGGGCAGGGTAGGGGGCGTTCCTCCCAGGGCACAGCACGCTGTGCCCCAAATTTACTTTAAACCAGGGACCTCTGCGAAAGTGGCCTAGATGGTCATTCTGAGGGAGCGAAGCGACCGAAGAATCTCATAAATACGAAATCCTTCGCTTCGCTCAGGATGACAAAAAAGGCTTTAGCAGAGGTCTTAACCTTGAACCTTGAACTTTGAACCTTTAATCCCTTACCTCCCCATACCCATGCCCTGGCCCCGCCACAGAGGCATACCCCTATCATCCCGGAGTTTCAGGACCTGGTCTCCCTTCTTCACATAGTTGGCGATGATCAGGGGCTTGCCGCCCATGGTCACCCGGGAGCCTTTCACCTCCACTTTATCTTTGGCCGCCAGGGCCACCTTTTGTTTCTCGATGAACCAAATAGGCCCCAGGTAGATATTGACGGTCTCCTTGTCGGTCTTGAGGCTCAAGGTCATGCGCCCCGGCATCTCCGGCCGGGGAGAGGCGATGCGGTCAACTGCGGTGATTTCTCCCTTCAGGGTCTCCACCGTCTTGGCGTCGTACATCCGGCCATAGGCTTCGCTGCCGTTTCCCGGTCCTTTCCCGGACTGTTGGGCCAGGGCCGCGCCCGTGAGTAACAGGCTGAAAATTGCCAGTATTACCAAGATGTTTCTGATCTGCATCTCTCCTCCTTTCTCTGATTATCAGGTTTCGGTTGGCGATAACCAAAGTTCGTTAAGGCGCGTAATCTCTTACCCCCGCTCGCAATCCCTTATGAGGGTGTTAAAAAGGGCTGATGCAGGCCGGGCCAAAGGCCCGGCCTGCGTCAGCTACCCTAAAGGGGGTTGGGAGGGGAGTTTGAGGGGAGGGCGGGGGAGGACAGCCGAGGGCGGCTGTCCTACACCCCCGGCCCTCCCCCAAAACACATCTCCCTCTACCCCACCAGAGCCGCCACTTTTCGGGCGGCGTCCTGCATGTCGGTGGCCACGGTGAAGGTGAGGCCGGACTCCGCCAGGAGTTGTCGGCCTTCCGCCACGTTGGTGCCTTCCAGGCGGATGATGATGGGCACCTGCACCTTGACTTCCTTCACCGCCTGGATGACCCCTTCCGCCAGGCGGTCGCAGCGCAGGATGCCCCCGAAGATATTGATGAGCACGCCCTTGACCCGGGGGTCGGACAGGATGATGCGAAAGCCGTTGGCCACCATTTCGGCGCTGGCCCCGCCCCCCACGTCCAGGAAGTTGGCGGGTTCCGCGCCCGCGGCCTTAATCAGGTCCATGGTGGCCATGGCCAGGCCGGCGCCGTTCACCATGGCGCCGATATTCCCGGAAAGGCGGATATAGTTCAGGTGATGCTTCTTGGCTTCGTGTTCCAGGGGGTCCATTTCGTCCGGGTCGTCCAGCGCGGCCAGGTCGTGGTGCCTATACAAAGCGTTGTCGTCGAAATTGATCTTGGCGTCCAGGGCCAGCATCTTCCCCTCTTTGGTCACCACCAGGGGGTTGATTTCGGCCAGGGAACAATCTAGGGCGTCGAACATCTTATAGAGGTTGAGGATGAAAGCGGTGGCGGGGCGCAGGAGTTCCGGGGCCAAGCCCACCCCGAAGGCCAGGTTCCGGGCCTGATAAGGCATCAGCCCCACCTTGGGGTCCACCGCCTCCTTGATGATCAACTCCGGGGTGCGGGCCGCCACTTCTTCGATCTCCATGCCCCCGGCGGCGCTCATCATGACCACGGGGCGGGCCAGGCTGCGGTCTAAGACGATGCCCAGGTAAAGCTCCTGGGCGATGTCCTGGGCCTGCTCCACCAGGACCTTTTGCACCAGACGGCCTTCCGGGCCGGTCTGGGGGGTGATCAGGGTCATGTCGATAATCTCACCGGCCACGGTCTCCACCTCGTCAGGGGTGGCCGCGGGCTTGATGCCGCCCCCTTTGCCCCGCCCGCCGGCATGGATCTGGGCCTTGACCACAAAGGGTCCCTGCTCCAGGGATTCCGCCATCCGGCGGGCTTCCATGGGGGTGTCGGCCACCCCGCCGGCCGGGACGGGCACCTGAAATTTCTGTAACAACTCCTTGGCCTGATATTCATGAATCTTCATGGGGAGTCCTTTCTTGAGTGCGAGGAGAATTAACGAAGTTCTTCCACTATAAACGAAAGCCGGACCAGGTCAAAAGGAAATTGGGATTTGTTGAAAGGTGTTGGGGGAGGGGGCCAGGGGTCGCAGACCCCTGCCCCCCTCCCCCAAGCCTCCTCCCCCAACCCCTTATAGGGGGTTGGGAGGGGAGCTT
>JBFLZI010000049.1:0-16357 GCA_040756315.1 Thermodesulfobacteriota bacterium
AATGATGTCTCGGAATAAGTTTAAGCATCTGATGAAAGATTGTGTTACAATGGGCCATGGTCCGATTTCTCCTTTCTGTTTAGTGAGTTATGTGCTAACCCATTCTAACAGATTCCGGGAGTTTTCGGGCCATTTTTAATCAGTTAACCGGACAGCACTGTCATCGCATAAATGGCGAAATTGTTCAACTGTGATGTCATTGACCAATAACACTCCTCTCGTACTATTTAGGTTTTCTCCCTCAAATAGACTCACCCGTTCTTTACTTGTTACTAAGACTGTTCGAAGTCCTAAGCTAGCACAAACAGGTATCAATTGAGTAACATTCTTTATCCCACCAATATCCGTTGCACATAGAATTATCTTTCCTCCAAAATCATGATTAACGGAAAACACGATAGTTAACCTATTAACTCGCTCCATTGAAGGATTGTATCTTCAGGCAAGTTTCGAGTAGTTTTTTTACCAATCACTTCATCCCAGTAGATCGGACTGATACCAAATCCCGGCCGTTTACAGGCAAGCATATCCTCCGCAAGAGCCGTACCTTTGGTTACTTTCCGATTAAGCACAATACTGCGGCGGGCATTGAGGCGAGCTAGATCTTCGGAGGGCAGGGGGGCTTTATGAGTCTCCCCTTCTACCTGGCGCAGCAATGTCAGGTTTTCTTGGAACCGCCGTAAATCAGCCACATCCATGGCATGGTAATGATCGTTGCCGGGGAGCGTCTTATCATAGGTGAAATGTTTTTCGATAATGCGGGCTCCTTTTAAATAGGCCGCTGTAAGGATCAACATCCGGTCATCCGGCAACGTATGATCCGAGTAGCCGATTACCCGTTCCGGGAAGACCCGGCGTAAGCCAGTAATCATATTAAGATGGGCATTCTCATAGGGGGTAGGGTAGTTAAGCACACAGTGGAGGAACGCCACCGAATCGGCCCCGTTTCGTTCCAATTCCACCAGGGCCATCTCTATCTCAGCCAAGGTGGAAGCACCAGTGGAAATGAGAACGGGTTTTCCCTTCGCGGCAATCCGGCGCAGCAAGGGAAAATTGGTGATGTCGGCAGAGGCCACTTTGATGCAGGGCATCAGGGGAGTCAAAAAATCCACCGCCCGGTCATCGAAGGGGGTAGAGAGAAAATGGATGCCCAACTTCTGGCAATATGCGGCTAAAATTTCATACTCCCGTTCGCCGAAGTGGTCATACTTTTTAAATAATTCATACTGGCTGGTAGTCGATTCCTTATCCAAGTCCCAATAGGAGGGACTTTGTTTAGATGCTAAAGTCTCCGCCTTATAGGTCTGGAATTTAACCGCATCAGCCCCCCCGGCCCGGGCCAGTTCAATTAATTCCTTGGCCTTGGCCAGGGAACCTTCGTGATTGACGCCGATTTCCGCAATAACATAAGGTAAAGAAGGCTCAGTAATGACTTTTTCGCCGATGGTAATGCTGGCCATGTTAATTTTCCCGGCTATGCTTCTGATTAAGCATGGTTTTGAAATATTCCATCTTATGGTTATCGGCGGTCATATTCTTTTCGTGTTGCCGATAGCGGTAGAGAGGTAATTTTACTCTTTCTATCTCATACTTTTGGAGGAATCTTATGCGTAGATCCTCATCTTCCAAACAAAGAAAATTCTCATCATAAAGGCCCAAATCAATGAGATGCTCGATGCGAAACATGATGCCGCAGGCTATCGGCTCTTCCAGGCAATTCTTATGTCCCAAAACATGTTCATCATCGTCCACTAACAAATAATCGCAGGCGATGGCGTCAACATTCTCATTCATTCTAAGATGCAGTTCCAGAACTTTGAGAAAATCTCTGTGCACATAGTCATCTCCATCGATCCGCACAATAAATTGCCCTTTGGCCTTTCGGATGCCCCGGTTTAATGAGGCTGGCAGCCCCATTCTTTTATCATTATTGAACAAACGGATTTCATCCTCAAAGACTTCCAGAGCGAAACGCGTTCGGTCGGTACTACAATCATTCACCACAATAATCTCATATAAGCTACGCTCGATACTCTGATTGAGAGCGGATCTAATAGCCCGGCCAATATATCTTTCAACATTATGAGCCGTGATAAGCACTGAAATGGAGGGATTCATAGAGACCACTTTATTGATTCTCCAGGAATTATAAAAGTTAAAGTACCGTGGTCAGGGCCTGTTTTATCCGCACCGGGGTGTCTGGGGCCATTTTCACATTTATAGGCAAGGCTACCGCTCGGTCAAGGAATGCCCGGGAACGAGGAAAGGCCTGGCTCAGATTACCACCGTTAGCCGCCACCAAGGGGGGCATGTGGTCCCAGGTGCCGGCGAAATGCCAGGTAATGGCTTCCGGCAGGATTTTTGTGCCGATGCCCGCCTGGAGCAAGGCTCCCCGACAGGCCCGGGCCAAGGCGTTATCCTTAACAAAAAAAACCAGGGCGTCAGCGGTGCCATTAGCGCCTTCTGGTTCACTTCTTAGTTGAACGCCAGGCAAGTCTTTAATCGCCTGGAGAATAGCACCCCGGTTATGCCGCTGGCCGGCTACCACCTGGTCCAGCTTCCTGAGTTGAGCCAGGCCTACGGCACCCTGAAGCTCATTCATGCGATAGTTAAAACCACTGCCGCTCCGGGAATCCTCCCAACGGGGCAAGTCAGGATTGTTCTCGTGCCCGTGATCATGATAGGCGGCGGCCTTCTCATATATCCCCCGGTCCCGGGTGACCAGCATACCGCCTTCCCCGGTGGTCATGGTTTTGGCGAAATCAAAACTGAAGGTGCCGATATCACTAATGGTTCCCAGTGGTTTGCCATTCAAAGTGCCGCCGCAGCCCCAAGCCGTGTCTTCAATGACGGCCAAGCCATGCTGCCGGGCCAGGGGAATAATCTTTTCCAGGCGGGCCGGCGTGCCCAGCATATGGACCGCGATTAGGGCTTTGCTCCGGGGGGTGATCTTCCTTTCTAAATCTTCTGGGTCCAGGTTCAGGGTATCATCCACCTCGGTTATGATCGGGATGGCACCTGACTCGATGATGGCTTCTACCGTGGCCACAAAGGTGAAGCTCTGGGTGATCACTTCATCGCCTGGCCCGATGCCCAGAGCGGCCAGGGCTACCCGCAAGGCTGCGGTTCCCGAGGTCACGGCCAAGGCATAGTCGATCTCCAGGCGTTGGGCAAAAGCCCTTTCAAAATCCCGCACCTTATAGACACCATTCCTTAACTGATCAAAACCATGGCGAAAAAAAATGCGGCTCTTATCGAAAATTTCTTTGATCTCCTGAAATTCCTCGTTGCCAATGAGCTCGTATCCGGGCATGTCTTTCCCCTAGAATCGTAAGGACTTACCAAACAGAATGGTCCGACGATGCTTGACTAAATGGATATCTTCAATAAGTTCAAAATTTGTCAAGAATGCGCGTGTCAATTCCTCCCGGGAAGGAACGAAACCGATGGGATTCTCCGGGATAAACAGGGAAATGAGAATAAATTGGCCTACATTGGCAAACACTTCAAGCACCGTTTTCCATTTAGGTAGATATGACAACAATTCCATAAAAATGATCAGGTCATATCTTTTTTTCAAAAAGGCCAATACGATTATGCCCTTAGCTCTGAAAAGGTAATGGCTGCCGAGTTGACGCAAGCATGAATCATCCGGTTGAACATTTGCGGTTCCCAGAAGCGGCGGTTGAACCGGTAGCAAAATTCCCCCAGGTAGCGGGGCAGATGTTTGGGACTGACGCCGTGGTGGATGCCCCGAATATTGCCTTTGATATTGGCGATCAAGGTATGGACCCAGGGCAAGACCTTCGGCGCTTCCTTCCCCGAGCCGGGCACCAGCCACTCATGCCGGAGATGGGGAGAAGTATCTAGTAAGCTGTAGCCTTGCCAGCCGTCAGTCTTGACCACCGCCTCGGCCGCCAGGCGCTCTTTTACCAAGGGTTGTATCTCGGCGCGGCTGACTCGGGGCACCAGGCGCATGGCGGCAAACCTGGGTTTATCGGCAGGGGTTTCCACGGCTACCACCACCTTAGCCTTGCCGGCGGCGCCACGTCCACGTTTGCCGGGTTTCGGAGCACCGAAGTAGGTGTCGTCCATCTCGATCAAACCGGCCAGTTGGTAGTTGGCATCCCGTGCGGCCAGGGCTTGGCGAATCTTGTGGCCCATGGTCCACACGGTTTTATAGGTCTTAATTTCCAGCATCCGTTGCAGGGAGAGCATGGAAATGCCGCTCTTCTGGCGCCCCATCAGCCAGATCATCCAGAACCATTTGTGCAACGGGGTTCTGGTCTTGTGAAACACGGTGCCGGCGGTCAGAGAGGCTCGATAACCGCAGGCCCTACAATGATATAGGTTGCGGGTGCGCTGGAAATAAGCCTGATCATGTTGGCAGCGGGGACATCGAAATCCCTCCGGCCAACGCAGACGAAACAAATGCCTTTGATAGGCTTTCTCTGTGCCAAACTTTTTTTGAAATTGCATCAGGCTGAGTGGTTTCTGTTGCATCACCTTGCTCCATTTGGCCAATTATTTAGGCAAATTATACCATATTCTATAGAGCAAAGGCAATAATCGTAATATTTATTTTCGTTATAATAGCTTTTATAAGAGAAAAATAAGCATAATTAAAAGGCCTCATAATTATTATAAAAACTCATATGTTGCAAAATTAGAAGTTGTCTTGCTACATAGCCATAAAGATCTTAACTACTTTTTCTTTTGTTAATATATCCCTGAAATTATCTCCCAGGGCATTGGCAAGAGGTTTCTCGTGCACAATTATAGAATTATAAAGTTTATCATATTGGGTTTCGGTCAGATTTTTAAATAATCCTCTTGGAATTTCCACCTGTTGCTCTTCAACCATTTCCCAGAATATTTCCACTTCCTTGGGGTAAAACTCATCCATAACCGTCATGACCAGGCAATTAGCCAGACCGTGATGAATCCCCAGTACCACCCCCAACCCCGCCGAAAAGGGGTGGACTACTCCAACATAGCTGCTGGCGATGGCACACCCCCCCAAATAGGAGGCCACCATCAGTTTGGCCCGATTCTCCTCGCTGAGCATGTCTTCGCTTAAAAATACTTCCTTAGACAAAAGCATGGCCTGCTGGGAAAAGGCATCCCCAATGGCATTGCGATAGCGCCCATTCAAGGACTCTAGGCAGTGTATATAAGTATCCAAACCGGTATAGAAATATTGGTTTCTTGGAACAGTTGAGGTTAACTCGGGGTCCAGAATAAGTTGATCAAATACGGAATAATCGCTGTTCATACCCAGTTTTATGCCCCTCTCGGGATTGATCATCACACAAGTCCTGCTGCTTTCCGCGCCGGTTCCCGAAATAGAGGGGATGCCAATCATATACAGCCCAGGGTTTTTGACCAGGTCCCACCCCTGATAGTCTTCCGCCCAGCCAGTATTGGTTAGCAGAATCGAAACAGCTTTGGCCGTGTCCAACGTCGAACCGCCGCCGATCCCCACCACCGCGCCAGGCTTTAGTCGCTGCTCTTCCCGTAAACCTTTTACAATGGTATTTATATATGGAGTGAAAGGCTCTTTTGAGGTGTCGACATAGATCACCTGATCCCAATCAGACAAAGGTAATCTATTGGCCAATCCATTATTTTTAAAATAATGATCAAGACAATAGATTATACTTTTATTTTCCGCATTTCTTTTTCGTGTAACAAATGATTCCACTTGGTTAAAAGAACCTTGGCCAAAAATGTAATGCAATACATTTTTACAATTTCTCATAACTTAGGGATCCACCTCTTTAGAGAGTAAGAAGGTCCAGATAGCCTAATCATCATTGCAGTTGCAATATCCATTCAATCATTTCGGCACGGAGCACATCAAGATCACCTTGCGGGTCAATATTGTCCACCAAATTTTGGGCTTGCGCAGCTAACTTAGGTTTAGTTACCCTCGTCTGCAAGATAGTCTTCAGCAAAGTTGCTAAGTAACGGACATCATCAATACCTTCTCGAAATCCCTCCCATTGAATGGTATCGATAACCCCGTCTATGGTTGGGTAGGCGAAAACGTGATCCCGGTACCGTTCTTTTTCAGAGTCGAAATCATTCCAGATATGGCCAAAAGAATGCTGGTAGGCATAGTTCATGGCGCCATCGTATTCGGATTTCCATAACAAAAGACCAAAATTGCGGCGGTAGGTTTCGGGTTCTTCCACGCCCACCTGGGGATTACTATAGCAAAAAATTTGGTTGCCCACTTGATGATAGTTCTTAGCCTCCTGGGGATCGGGTGGACCCCCAAAGATAGCTAAATCAAGGAGGTCGCCCACCACTCCAAAAAATCCTTTGCGGATGGCCACAAATACCTTGCCCCCGGTTTGTCGCACCGCCTCCCAAGCAGGACGCTGCGATTTTACAATTTCACCTCTGGCTTCATCAATTCCATAGACGTACAACATAGCATAGCCATATTGTCCAGCTATTTCCAGCCACTTTTTCACCTTATACCTAAGGGTCGCCAAGGCTTCTTCGATCTGCGGATTCCCGGTTCGGACACCAAGACTGTAAAGGGCGTCCTGAGAAATTCCGGCCCTAGCCCGTAATTCTAATTCTTTACAGAGCAATGCTTCGCTCTCTTGATAAATAGTGGGGTCTTCCACCCCATGAGCCTTCAGGTTGAGCATCTCGGCTAGGTATTGCTGAGGAGACTTAAATTCAGAGCCAATGGTGCCTTTACCATCTTCCGTCAGTTTTCCCCGGTAATAGATGGAATATTTTAAACCGGGCTTCTCCAAAGCAAAAGGTAGAACTCGAAGTTTAAACCTCAATTGAATGGTGGGCACGTTCACCGCGGCCAATCTAATCTTTCCCTCGTAAAGCCCCGGATGGGCATCAGCCGGGACATTCACCGTGATCCAGAATTGTTTATTGGTCCCCTGGGGGAGATCTACGGGCTGGAGGGTGTCAGCATCCCTGGGTAGAATGTCTTGGAGATGTTCACTAGTAGGACCGCTGATGCAAACATAATGTTCTTCCCCGGAAGGATCCTTGGTACGTAAGTAGTTCTTTTTATTCTCCAAGTCGACCCGGACCAACTTATCGTCCTTGAGCAATAATTCTGGGACCAGGACGCATTGCTTGGTTTCGTTTATCTTGCGACCCGACTGGAACCAACACTTGACCACTTTAATATCCAAGGCCGAAGCTGGGATCGTAAACTTCCCATTTTGCAAGTCCGAGGGCGTTACCAAAAGGCCGCTGAGGCCTTGATGGGCGCGCACCGTAAAAGTTACTGGCTCATATTCGCCGGGGCAAGCGATCACCGTTAACTCTTGCAAAGGGGAGCCATAAAGAGGAGAGACATTAGGCAAGATAGGAATATTGCTGATGGCCTTTGTAAGGAAAATCTCGTAAAAGTTCGTAACTTCATTATCACCAGGGACCCTGGCCAAAGATATTGGTGGACAGCAAAAGCTTCCCGATAACAAATACAAACATAGCAAGCCACTGGCAAGTTGGACAGCCACGGTTCGGAAGTGTTGGGAAGACATCATGAAATTGAGATCTCAGCGTTCTTTTGGGGTCGATGGATCAGCGTCAAACTTGCTGATAGAGCAAATCATTGCTTCCGACTCAGGGGCATGGAGATGCCATCCCTCTTCTTTTTCAGCCAATTAAGAAGTCGTGAAACGCCAGGAACATGACGGCTGGGGGGCCGTTTATCAGGATCAGAATCTTCCTCGGGATAATAATAACCGTGGTAGTGGCTGTAGTGGCTATAATAATAGCTGTCACGGTGTAAGGGAACGTCATTAAGAAGGACGCCTAATAGAGGTGCCTTAACTTCCAACAAATTGTTTCTTGCAGAGAGCGCGGCTTTCCGGGGAACGGTCTCGGTCCGGATAACCAATAAGACTCCTTCTGCCAGGGCCGCCAGGATGACCGGATCAGTGACCGACAGCAACGGCGGGGAATCCACAATAACCCGGCCGAATTGTTCCTGTGCCCGGGTCAGAAACTCCTGCATGCGCTCGGAATGCAACAACTCGGAAGGATTGGGGGGGATGCGTCCGCAAGGAACAAGAAAAAGCTGCGGCACCGTGGTTTCCACCAGGGGCAGTTCATCAATCTCCCCCACCAGAAAGTTGCTCAAGCCCGGCTCCGGGGCAACCCGAAAAAGTTCATTTTGACTAGGCCGCCTCAGGTCCGCGTCCACCAACAAGGTCTTCGCTTCGGTCTTGGCCATGACCGCGGCTAGGTTGGCCGCAGTGATGGACTTGCCTTCCAACGGGAAAGAACTGGTTACCAACAGGATACGTGGGGACCGCCCGGGTGAGGTGAACAGGATGCTGGTGCGTAAACCGCGATAGGCTTCGGCGGCCAGGGGCTGCCGCCCGTTTTGCACCACCAGTTCCGGAATTTCTTCCGGTTTGCTGTCCGGAAAGAACTCCAGGTGGGGAATCATAGCCAGATTGGGGATCTCCAACCAGTGCTCCACTTCTTCCGGGGTCTTTAAGGTGGTGTCCAGGTTCTCCAGGATCAAAGCCAGGGTTACTCCCAAAACCAACCCCAATACCATAGACAGAGCCAGGTTCCGAAGTTTTCGGGGTTTGTCCGGCTTTTCCGGGATGGCCGCGGGGTTAACAATACGGATATTGGTGGCCGGCAGATTCTCACTGGCGGTGGTCTCTTTCAGACTTTTCAGCATGTTTTCATACAGGGCCCGATTCGT
The DNA here is from genome assembly GCA_040756315.1 of Thermodesulfobacteriota bacterium. GTDB lineage: Bacteria > Desulfobacterota > Desulfobaccia > Desulfobaccales > 0-14-0-80-60-11 > JBFLZI01. The sequence continues at coordinate 8,714 of JBFLZI010000049.1, forward strand.
TTCCACGTCCCGGAGGAGCACCCGGTATTGGACGCCCCGGACGCTCATGTCCTGGGTCTCCAGTTTAATGGACTCCATCGCCTTTTTCAGATTGGCTTCCTGGGCCAGGGCCATGTGGTATTCGTTTTTAATGCTCTGGGTCACATGCCCCATCTCCGCCCCGATCTTCCCCCGGACCGCGGCCAGTTCGTGATGGAGCTGGATCATGCGGGGATGTTTATCCCCATATTTTTTGCCCAATTCGGAAATCTGGGCGATGATTTTGGCTTCCTCCCCTTTCAACGTCTGGATCAAGGGGTTGTTCAAGACTTCCCGGATGGCCTCCCCCTGGCTGACCTCCTTAAAACGGGTTTCCGCCTCCAGCCGCCGAGTTTGGGCCGCCACCAACTCTCTGTTAAGCTGCTCCAGTTTCTGGGTGGTGATGGTCTCCTTGTCTTCCAGGGTGACGATATTCTGCTCTTTTTTATACTGGTTGAGCTTGGCCTCCGAATCTTCCAACTTCTTCCGGGCTTCAGCGATTTTCTGGCTCAGCCACTGGGCCGACTCCTGGGAGGCAGCCAGACGCAGGTCCATGGAAAGCTCAATGTAGGACTGGGCCAGGTTGTTGACGATTTTCCCGGCAAACCTGGGGTCAGGGGAAAAAAAACTCACGTCCACCAAACTGCTTTGGCGGATGGGCTGGACTTTGATATTACCCAGTATGGCCTTGGCCAGGCGTTCTTCCGCTTGTCGGAGAGCCACCGCGTCGGCTTTCGGGGGCAGTTCTCGAAAAATCTCAGCATAGTAGGGATGTTTCTTCAGGTTAAGTTTTTCCATCACCTTTTTGGCCAGGGCCGGGCTTTCCAGCAACTTATACTGGGTCTGGTAAAACTCCTCGCTTTTGGCTTCCGGGGCCTGTCTGTCCATGGCGCCCAGCATCCGGGGAAGGTGGCGTTCGATTAAGATCTGGACGGTGGCTTTATAGATGGGAGTAGCAGTGAACGAATAGAGGGTGCTTAGAGACACCAAAGTGATTAACACCGCCAGAACAGCCCAACGCCTCTTCCAGAGAATCCTTAAATAGTCCTGGAAAGTGTGATGGCGCGGGTGAAAAACCTGCAGAAATTCCGGGGAATTTTGTAGTTCAGTCGGCATGGGGATTACCTGGTTTTTTTATAATGATTATGGGGTTAAGGGAGCCATGAGGGTCAGGCGGCGACGCCCTGGCTCCCGGAATTAGGCCCACTACCGGCCGGGCGTTTGCCCTGGCCGCCCTTTTATTGCGGCCCAGGCCTTTGACTTTGGCGAGATTTCGCAACGGGTGACAGGCAGCGGTCCAGAGAATCAACCCCGCCTTAGAACCAGGATTCCGGCACGACGATCGTGTCCCCGGCTTTGATGCGATCATCCTGGCCAATTTTGACCTTCTCCTTAGAGGGTCCTTCTCCACGGATAACGTGAGTCCGGCCCGGAGCCGCCTTGTCGGTGAAACCTCCGGCGGTGGTCACCGCCTGGAGCACGGTCATGCCTTCCTCATAAGGGTAGCGACCCGGGTTCTTGACCTGGCCGCTGACATAATAGACCAGGGTCGGCACATAGATGGTGTCGCCGTTCCTGATCTCCACGTTGTCCTTGGGATTTCCGGCCAAGGCGGCGCTCAGGGAGACGGTGATCTTATCCTTGGGGCTTACCTGGTCCGGCAGCCGGGGTTGATCCGGTTTTTCCCCCGGGCGGGCCCGGACGATAATGGCCGTGCCGCTGGCCACCGGTTTGCTGCCGCCCCCCGCGGCCAGGCCGCCGGCCATGGAGATGGCCTCCACCACCCTAATGTTTTTGGTTAAGGGATAGGTTCCGGGTCGCTGCACGTCCCCCACCACGAAAAACTTCTGGCTCTTATATTCGATAATGTTGATGGACACATGGGGGTCAACGATATAGCCCTGGCCCAGGCGGCGCTCCAATTCCTTTTGCAGTTGCAGCACCGTCAGCCCCTGAGCCTTGAGATCTCCCACAAAAGGAAAAGAAATCTTGCCTTCCAGGCCCACCCGCTGTTTCCGGGTGAGGTCCTCATGGTCCCACACCTTGATCTCAATCTCATCTTCGGGTCCCAGGACGTAATCCTCCTGGGCCGGGGCGGGGCGCACCAGGGAGAAGAACAGCATCAGGATTAACGCAGCCAGCTTCATCGGGGGCCGGACCGGGGAACCGGCCTGAGGGCCGGACCCTGCTTGGGGGTCCCGGGTTATTGACCAGGGAGAAACCTCTTCGAAACTGTGCATCAGCCTTTTTTCCTATCCAAAGATTTTTTCAACTGCGGTTCCAGCTTGAGAGCCTGCTCCAGATGGTAGTCGGCGCGGTGCCGCAATTCCAGGGGCACCAGGCCGTAATAGTGCTCTTCGCACCAGGCCAGCACAGTGCCCAAACGGTAATGGAGCCGGCCGGACCCGGGAAAGAGTCGGACCGCCGCGGCCAATTCCCGCAAAGCCTGGGGAAGATAGCGGTCCGGGGCTTCCCGGTGATGGCGCAGATAGAAATCCGCCAGTTTCAGACGGTAACCCCAATGCGCCGGCGCCCGAAAGACCCCTTGGCGTAGTAATCCCTCTATTTCCATAGGGTTTTGCGGTTCCCGGGCGGTTATCCCTGCCAGCGCTTCCGCCAGGCCTGAATAATAACGACTGTTTTGGGGGTTATAAGCCAAGGCCCGGCGAAAATTCTCCGCCGTTATGGGAGGAACCGCGCGGGTGGAATCAATCTCTGTGGGAGCCACTCTTTCTGCCTGCCAATTATACCATACCTGGCCCAAATAAGCAAATTGCAGCCCCAACAGGCCCAGGCAGATCAATCCGGCCCGCCGCCGATTCCCCGGAAATTTCATGGTGGCATAGGAGAAGTGCTCAAACTGGCCGCCATGTCCGTGATAATAGAGCGCCAGATAGGTAAGCGCGGCGATGGCGCTGTAAGTCAGGGTGAAGGCGGGAATATGAAAAGGGAATTCTCCCAGGGCATGAAAGGCTCCGGCGATTAAGGCGGTCAGGCCCCCCAGGCCCAGGCCCCAGGCCAAGGGGTCCTGGCGCTGACGCCATTGGCGGGCCAGATGGTTGATAAACAGCAGCCAGGCCCCCGCCAGCAGAGAGAAACCCAGAATGCCGGTTTCGGCTAAGAGTTGCAGCCAATCGCTATGGGCGTGGATAAAAAAGACTCCCTTTAACTCCGCCGGTTCCCAGCGATAGAAAGCTTCCCCGAAAGTGGCCACTCCGGTTCCCAGCCAGGGAAATTCCCGCCAGAGGGCCAGTGCTCCTTTAAAGGCCGCATAACGGCCCAGGCGTTCTACATCAAGAAAGCGGGCCAGAACCGGAGCGCTGCCCAACCACAGGCTATAAAGCAGAGCGGTCGCCAGGAAAAGCCCCATCAGGTAGAGATGCCCCAGTTTCCAGCGTTGGCTCCAAATCGCCAGGCCCATCAGGGTAAAGCCCATTAAGAGGGAGAGCATCCCGCCCCGGGAGCCGGTGAAAATCAAGGCCACCACCAGCAGCAGCACCAGGAATAATAAGACCACCCGCCGCAGGCGCGGCTCCAGGAGTTCGGCCCGGGACAAACGACGGAGACGCTTCTCCTTGGGTTGGTCCGCCCCTAGCCGGGACACGGCTTCCCACTGGGCCAGAAAGAGGCCGAACCCCACCAGTATGGCCATAGTTAAATAGGCCGCCAGATGATTGCTGTTGATGAAAGTGCCGCACAGGCGGTTGCCGGTATAGAGGTTCCTCCAGCCCCAAATCAAGTGGCTGTGAAAATGGGCGAAGCCGTAAAGGACTTCGAATAAGGCCACGGCCAGGATAATCCCGGCCAAAGCCTGCAGTTGCCGGCGGGAATTAACGGTATAGAGCAGCACATAGAAGAGCACCACCGCCGGCCACATCTTGAGGCTTTCCAGCATGGTGGCATAGGGGTTGAGAGACAGAGGGAAAAAGGCCGCCAGACCGTAGCCGTTCCCCAGGGAGCGGATCTTCAGGGCCATGGGGGAGATCCAGCCCACCAGGGCCTGGGGCGCGGGGACGACCTGGATCAGGACCAGAATCAGTCCGGCCAGGGCCGCGCCCCAGAGGGGGGGGCGAGGCAGGAAAAGCTGCTTCTCCGGCCTGGCCCACAGCCAATAGAGGGCCGTGGCCACCAGGACCACCGCCAGGCCGCCGGCCACCAGGGCCACGGTAAAGTAGGCCCAGGTATGCACCGCGCCGTAGGCCAAAGGGGCAAAGATGAGCAAACCGCCGCTCACCGCCAACAGCAAGGAGCGGCCCCCACCCGCAGCCAGGCTCACCGATTTAACGACCCGGTCGGTAATGGTAGACGCGGACCTCATAAGGTCCCAATTCCTCCCGGATGTTGCCGTCCGACACCCCGGTCTTCTGCCCGGAGAAGAACTCCGTCAGAACCACCGTCTCCGGCGGGAAGCCGTGCAGCATGAAACTTACCGGCCGGTCGATGACATTGACCAAAAAGAGCAGATGCTCCCCACCCCGGGACTTTTGGGAGAAGTGCACCGCGGCTTTACCCCCGGCGTCTGCTTTAAAACGGGAAAGCATTTCTAGTTTGAAGGAAGCGGGGTCAGGGGGGAGCACCAACCAGGTGTGCAACCGCTTCAGTTGGCTGACAATCTTCTTAAGGCCCTCCCAGGCCTGGGGCTCCCCCCGCACCCTGGGGTAGTCGAAGTAAAAGAGGCCGTGTGCCCCATGCACCAGGGCCAGATAAGTGAGGCAGCGCATCTCCGGATAAGTGGGACGCCGGGTCCAGCCGTCCGCGGCGAATTTTCCCCCGCCGAAAGCCTGGATTATCGCCCAGACGCGGCTCCGGGAGACATAGCCCGCGGCCTGGTCCAAGGAGTCCGACATCCAGGTCAGAGGCATCTGGGGCACCGGATAGGGATCGATCATAAAAACGTCGGCGGCCTGCCGGTAGCTGGCCACCATTTGGGGCCGCACCATGGCCACCGCGGTCAAAACCCCAGGGTGGTCTTGCTGCAAACGCTCTTTTAAGACCTCTAACCGCTCCGGCGGCACCGAACGAATTTCCGGTTCATCTTCGATATAAAAGCCCAAGAGCTGGGACAGGCCTCCCAACTCCCGGCTCAATTCGGCCTGGTAGCGCCGGAAGTTGGGAAGATATTTCAGCCCCAGGCGGCCGCAGGCGGCGGCCAGTTGCCTTTGCACCGCCGGCCGGTGGTCATAACTTTGCACCGCGTTAAAGCCCGCCTCCCGGATAATCGGCAGCCCTTCCAGGGTAGCGCTGAAAATGCCGACGGGAAAGAAGCCGGGCAGCCGGCCCGAGGTGGCGGACCCAGGTTGTCCCGGGGGGGCCTCCAGCCGTCTTAAGGAAGGAGAGGCGAAGGCCAGGACTTCACTAAAGGGATTGCTGAAGACTAATCGGGCGGTACCTCGATAGTTGCCGGAATTGACTGTGAGGAAGATGGGCTGTACCCGGCCGTAAGTGCAATGCTGATCGACCCGATGACGTTGCCCGAACAGCTCCACTTCCAGATAGACCCCGTTGGTGAACTTCGGGCGGTAGGCCAGGAATTCCAGGAGATAGTCGCTATGGGGACGGATGCCTTTAAGCTCGCAATAGACCTGCCCGCCCCGGTCCGGGCTGCCCTTGAGGGCCAGGAATCTATGGTCATTGCCCGTCACCCGGCAGAAAAAGACCTGACTGGGAACCACGCCGGGCACCGACCCGCCCCGGCGCTGCCAGCTCCGGGGCAGGCCGGTTTGACTCACGGTCTCGGTGAACTCGGGATTAGGGATGAGATTGGCGCTCGTCACCTCCCCCCAACCCCGGGCGGGCAGGCTGATCATCAAGACCAGCAGCGCCACCCTGATCAGTCTAACTCCGGAGGTTCGTGATCCCTTGGCCGTCATGGCATAATGGCAATTCATTGCCGGAAAAATGACGTGCCCCCGATTAAGATAGGGATATTAATCAAAGTTTATTTTATTTCCTTTGATTTAGAAAGACCTCGATGATCTTCTCCTGGTCCGTGACCGACAGGTAAGGGTGCAGGGGCAGGCTGAAGATTAGTTGGGAAGTGCGTTCGCTTACCGGGAAGTCTCCGTTCTGATAACCCAAAGACGCGAAAGCCTCCTGCCGGTGCAGGGGCAGGGGATAATAGACGGCGGTGGGAATTCCGGCTTGCTTTAATTTTTCCTGCCACTTAACCCGCTCTTCACTAAGCACCGAATATTGGGCCCAGATGGAAGCGCCCTCCGGGGAGACATAGGGAACCTGGACGACGGTGTGCAAGGCTTCCTGATAACGCCGGGCCACTTCCTGGCGGGCCGCCGCCTCCTGGTCAAAGATCTCTAATTTCGCCAGCAAAACCGCGGCCTGTATGGTATCCAGCCGGGCGTTTAAGCCGATGCGCACATGTTCGTAGCGGTGGCTCCCCTGGCCATGGTTGCGAAGGGAGCGCATCACTGCCGCCAGCCCGTCGTCATCGGTGAAGATGGCCCCCCCTTCCCCATAGCCCCCCAGGGGCTTGGCCGGGAAGAAAGAAGTGGCCGCCACTACCGCCAGGGAACCGGCCCGGCGCCCTTTATAGGTGGCCCCGAAGGACTGGGCCGCGTCTTCCAGGACAAATAAACCGTGTTCCCGGGCCAAGGCATTAATGCGGTCGTAGTCCGCCGGTTGTCCGAAGAGGTCCACCGGGATGATTCCTTTGGGTTGAAGATGGGCAGTCCGGGGATTTCGGCCCACTTGGGCAATAGCTTCGGCCAGGGCCGCCGGGTCAATGTTGAAGGTCCGGGGGGCGATGTCCACAAAGACCGGCGTGGCCCCTAACAGCCGAATAACTTCCGCGGTGGCGATAAAGGTGAAGGGCGTGGTGAAAACGGCGTCTCCGGGCCCCACGCCGTAAGCCAGCAGCGGCAGCAACAGGGCGTCGGTGCCGGAGGAGCAAGCAATGGCATGGTTAACTCCCACATACGCGGCCAGCCGCTCCTCCAGTTCCTGGACCTCGGGGCCCATGACATACTGGCCGTGGGCCAGAACCCGATCCAGCCGTTCCTTCAGCGCGGGAAAAATTACCCGCTGTTGGGCTTTTAAGTCGATAAAGTCCATTAGTCCGGCTCGGGGGTGATTAATGGAGAAACCCGATCATTGGGGATGGGGACTTATTACTTTGGGCAGAAAGATGATTAACGAAGAACCATCCTTAAATCCCTCTCCCTTGAAGGTGTATAGACCGGGGACATAGGTAACACATGTTCGGAGACATGGGTAACAGTATAATGGCGGATCGTCTCCCAGGAGGTCGGTCATGCCGTGGTTGCAGGTTACTCTCATGTCCCAGCGAAAAGAGTTCGCCCAATTGGCCATGGTAGACGGTGCCAACATGGCGCGCCTGTGTCGGAGCTTTAACATCAGCCGGAAGACCGGCTACAAGTGGCTGGCCCGCTATTTGCGGGAAGGGGAGGCGGGCCTGCGGGATCGCTCTCGCCGGCCACGGGCTAGTCCTTGGTTGACGCCGCCGGCCCTGGAGGAGGCGGTGCTGGCTTTGAGGCCGTGCCTGCAGCCAGCACGATCACCGCCATTTTGCACCGCCAGGGCTGCATCGACCCGGAAGCATCGGTGAAACATAAGGCCTGGCAGCGCTTTGAGGCCCAGGCCCCTAATGAC
>JBFLZI010000050.1:0-16337 GCA_040756315.1 Thermodesulfobacteriota bacterium
GGGCCCCCCCCCCCCCCCCCCCCACCAAACTTTTCTAACCCCCTAAGGAGTTGGGGGAGGGGGTTTGGGGGAAAGGGTAAGGGCCTGCGGCCCTTAGCCCCCTCCCCCAATCTCAATGATTCTCACCCGCCCCGGCGCGCGGTGATGTCTTTGGCAATGCTGAGGATACTGGTGACGGTGCCGTCTCTGCCGATGACCGGCGTCAGCATGGATTCCCACCCGATCTCCCGGCCCTCCCGGCCGCGGGACCGGTATCTTATCGCGGCCTCCGCCCCGGCTCCGGCCCGGCGGATCGCTTCCGTCATGGCTTCCGGGTTCTCCACGATATCGTCACCGATGCTTTTCCCGGTTACCGCGGTGGCATCAGGATAATCATGGAGCCGGCAGCCGGCGGTATTCATGGTCAAATAAGCGCCGTCAAGAGAGATCAGGCTGACGCAGTCCTGGGAATGTTCCATGAGCCAGCGGAAATGACCTTCCACCATCTTGTCGTCTGTGTCGGCGGAGAATTTTTGGATAGCCTGGCCAAACGAGAAGGCCGCCGCCTCCAGGAATTCTACCGACTTCAGGTCAAGTTTGCCGCCCTCTTCATCGGCCAGGTGGATTACTCCCAGGATTTTCCCCCAGACGGCAATGGGGACGATGGCGATGGTTTTAAAACCGCACTTGATACAGACACCCCGGAAGCTGGCCCGTTGTTCTTCGGTTAACCCCTGGATGAATTTAAGGGAGTTGTCCAAATAAAAAGAGCCGCCCCGGGTCATGGCGGCCAGGTCCTGGGCCTCCGGGCTGCCGGTGATGACCCGGATGCAGGCGCACCGGTCCTTATGAACGGAAAGCCAGTTCTCGGACTCCCAAAACTCCTGGCTGAAGCCGAGATAAGATTCATAGGGTATTTCCCCTTTAGGGTTTAACACCCGGATGCCCACGTAACGACAGCCGCTCCAAATATTGACCAACTTTACCGCGGTGCTCAGGTATTCCTGGCGGGAGGCGGCTTTGGCAAAGAGCCGCATGAGGGCATTAAAAGCCTGGGTCTGGTGTTCCTCGGTGGGAGACGGGATTCTGGACCCTTCTAATTCCCGCACCCGGCGCCGCAATGCCGCCAATTCCTCCAGCAATGCCTTTTTGGTCTTCTGCCGGTCCGGCACTTTTTTCGTCTTTCCCTTAATTAACGGAGAGTTATCTCCAAGAGGCCCCTGATCAACCGACAGGGTACGGGACGGACTGCCCTTTTTCTGGTCTTTCATAGTTATGTCCCCTCAGGAGAACACTACCTGACGCTGAAATTGAAGGCGCTGGTGAGCCAGGTGCGGGGTCGATGGGTTCGGCACCTTTACCCTGTGTTTTCAAATACCTGCATGTAAAAATACTGTCCTACTTCTACCAAAGATTTGGGAGCGAGGGTTATGGCTTGTTTTAATTCCTCAGGTGAAAGCCTTATATGCAAAGGGGGACCGAAGGGAGTGTTTTGTTTCTTTATTTCAATGATGGCCAGGCGACCCTTTGGTTTCAGGAGGCGCTTGACTTCATTATTAAAACCCTCGACTTGGTCTTTTGAAAACCCGTGCAGGACCGCGGAGAGATATATCAGGTCCAGAGACGATTCCTTAAGGGGGGTGGTCTGGGTTATATCAGCTTCCAGCGGTTCAATATTGGTTCCTGGAGTTTCTTTTTTGAGCTTGGCGATGGCTTCGCCGTCAGGATCGAGAGCATAGACTTTACCGGTACGGTTCAATATCCTGGAAAATTCCTTTGACATGTAACCGTTGCCACAGCCGGCATCAAGGATTATCTGTCCGGGAAGGATCTTGAGCTCTTTTAGGATGCGGTCTTTGTCGAGAAAGCCTTCTGATGATTTCCCGCGATGGCAGTGTGCCCCGGTCATGGATTCTTCCTTTGTCAAGATTTCTCAAAGATTTGCCTGCCCGGCTAGTTCGTGGGGAAAGTCCGGCCAGACCGGCAAACGAAAAGGGCAGGCCCTGGGCCGGTGGTTATCTTGACGGGCTGGCCACCCCGCCGCCGCCGCTCCCGCCCCCCAGGACCGTGGAAGGACCGGCCAGGGTGGGTAAGGTTTCGGGTACCTGGGGGCGGGCATCATAAGTATATGTATCAGGTTTATCATACCCCATTTTCCCCAAGGCCTCTTTACAATCCTCTAGTCTTGCCCCGGCCGCCATGGCCGCATTGGCGATGGTTCCCATATTACCCGCGCCCGCCATCATGGCGGCTTCCATGATATCGTAAATTTTCTCTCCCTTTGCCAACAAGCCTTTAATAATGTCGGGAAGGGGTTTCCCCCGGGACAATTCGCTTCTGATTATCTTCGCCAAGCTCTGTTGGGTAACGATTTCATTGCCAGAGAGGCCTGCGGCTTGGGCTATCTGCCGGGCCTGTCCCGGCGCCGCGGCGATGGCCGCCCGAACAATGGCCCTGGCCTGATTGGGGGCCGCCGCCAGCGCGGCTCCCACGAGAATAACCGCCTGGTTCGGAAAGCGCTGCACGGTCAGCTTGATCACGCTTAGGGCCTGGTCGGGCGCCGCCACCAAGGCGGCCCTGACAATCGCGGCAGCCTGCATCGGGCTTTGGGAGAGGATGGCCAGGGTAATCTTATCCGCGGCCCGAGGGGCGGCGGTTACCAGAATGGAGGTGATCTCGCTCACGTCTTTAGGGGCCACCATGGCGGCCTTTCCCGCCAAGGCCACCAGCAAACCCGGGGAATTTGCCAACAACGGGGCCGCGGCCCTGGTGACATTTTTCGCTTCTCCGGGAGCGGCCCCCAGGATGGCGTCCAGTACTTTCAGGCTGTGTTCCCCGGGAACCCGCTGCAAACAGAGGCTGGTGATGGTCCCGGCGTGGTGCGGCGCCAAGGTGGCCGCCACCTGGGCGATCAGGGGAGCCTGTGAATAATGCACCTGGCTGATGGCAGCTTTGACTATGGCGTCAACTTGCTGGGGAGCCGCCATCATCGCCGCTCTGGCGATGACCACCGCCTTTTCCGGGTAATCCCGCACCATATCGGCCACGATCTTTTGCGCCATCTCCGGGTTGCTGGCGACTTCCTGGGCCACTAACCCTTCAATCATAGATCCCCTCTGGCCGTAACTGCCGCCCGGCGGCGCCGCCAGCCAGACCAGAAGAAGGCCAAAGACCACGGTAAACCTCTTTAAATTAGCCATGACAATCATCCTGTTAACTAAGAAATGCCTGCCAGGCCCCGTAAAACCCAACTCCATGGACCCTTAATTCTGTGTCGAACCGGGAGATAAAATTCTTTAAATAAAGCAAAGTCGGTGTTTGTGGGCTTTGGGGAGGATTGTCAGTGGGTCTGTAACCCTTAACCCCCTCCGCCAACCAGGTCTAATGCCGGGGCGCGCCAGCCCAGGCGGCTCACTCGCGTCAGAAAAGGCCGATGCACTTCCGGTTTCAGGAAAAGGGGCCATTCTTCCGGCAAAAGTTCCAGACGGGTCTGGTCCCCCTGGACCCGGAGGCGAACCTGGGTGAACCCCCGGGCCCGCAGCCAGGCTTCGGCTTCACCCACCCGGGCCAGGTCCTCCCGGGTCAAGTCAGTATGATAGGGAAAGCGGGTAGCCAGGCAGCTCTGGGGGGGCTTTTGCCAGTCCAGGCCCAGGCGCCGGCTCTGCTCCCGGATGTCCCTCTTCCCCCAGCCCAACTCCAGGAAGGGGCTTACCACCTCCAACTCCCGGGCCGCCTTGAGGCCCGGGCGAAAGTCGTTTAAGTCGTCCACATTGGTGGCGTCCCATAAGGCCTCGGCCCCCTCGGACCGGGCCACCTCCCAGCCCCTGGCGATTATCGCCTTTTTGCAGGCATAACAACGCTGGGGGGAATTTCCCCGAAAGTCCGCCAACTGTAAAGGGTCGAACTCATAAATGAGATGTCTTACCTGAAAACGCCGGGCCAATTGCCAGGCTGCGGCCAGTTCCCCCGGAGGGATATGGGGCCCCCGGTAAGTCAGGGCAATCAGCTCAGACCCCAGCACTCGGCAGCCCAGCGCCAGAAGCAGACCCGAATCCAATCCCCCGGAAAACAATAACACCACCCGGCGCTGGCGACTCAGGCAGCTCTCTAAATTAAGAATGGGCTTATCTCCTGGGAAAGAGGTTTATTGAGGGAAGGGCCAGGGGTGGTGTGAGTTTCGAGTCAAAAGATTTTTCAAAAAACTCAAAACTCAAAACTCAAAACTCCTCCCCTTAGCCCCCTCCTCCAAAAACCTTCTTCCTAGCTATCATGGCTATCCGTGGTGGTTTCCGGGGGTGTCGCTTCCAGGGGCAGGAGTTCCACCGGTTCCCCCAGGAGGAACTGTCCTTGTTTGATCCAGTCTTTCAGGGTTTGGGCGATCTCCCGGGCCCGCACCAGGCTGGACAGGGGCACGGTGGGCACTTCCTGGCCGTGCAGGGTCATCTTGCCGGTCTTCAGTTGGGCGTAGCTCACCTGTCCCAGGGTCTGGCCGCTGCCGGCCGGATAGTCATGGCCATAATCCACGATGGGCGCGAACAGCTCGGCATCGGTGACCGCGCAAAAATGGGCCATTTCTTCATTGAGCACCGGGATAGGCACCCCCAGGCCCACCGCCAAAGAACAGCCGTAGCCCAGGAGGCTCACCCCCACCAGATAACGGGAGCTCATCTTTTTTAAATCCCCCAGGACCATTAAAGTCCCGGCGGGACTAAGGGGAATGCCGTTATCCCCTCGAGGTTTCCCTGGGTTGTGTTGGGTGCCGGGAAAACAGACGTACCCCACGCCCCCCCCCAAAAATATCCGGGTGCCGATGCCGATGGTGCGGAAATAAGGGTCATTGAACAGGGGGCTCAGTTGTCCGGCGGTGCAGTAATTGGCATTGCCGGCCCGGGGTCGCAGCGGCCCCATATAGGTATAGATCGTCCGCTTGGAGAGGTTAACCGCGCAATTGTAATTCTGATAACAGTTGCGGGGATTGCACAAAATGGCGTTGACCATGTCTTTTAAAAAGATCTGCCGCTCCAGGCGCTTGTTGGGGTAGCAATCGGTGCCATAGGCTTCGGCCACTAAATGCACCGGCTTTCCCGCCACCAAATCCTGGATGACATGGCCCCCGCCGTATTTAAATTCCCCGGGATAGACCTTGTTCAAGGGATCATCGGCGGAAGGTTCGGTGACGCCGAGATAGACGTCCACGGCAGCTATCCCGGCGTAAGCCGGCACATTATTGAACCACACCTTGGACGCTTTGATGGGAGGCCGAGAGTGGCCGAAATTGAGGAAGGCTCCGGAGGAACACATGACGGAAAAGGTCCCGGTGGTGACTACATCCACCTGGCGGGCCGCGGCTATTTCGCCCTTCTTACGCACCAGGTCGATGATCTCTTCCGCGGTGACCACCACCGCTTGACCTTTTTTAATTTTTTCATTAATTTCCTGGTAAGTTTTGTTCACCTGGTAGGTTGCCATAGCACTCCTTTAAGGCTGGCCGGAAAACCTTATGATTTCCGAACTTTTAGGCCCCGCGGGGGCCTTCTTTATCACCAGTTTCTTTTCCCTGTTCGTCATTGTGGACCCAACGGCCAATGTCTTTCCTTACCTGGCCCTCTCCAGCGAATATTCCCCGGCCGCCGCCCGGAGCCTGGCCCGGCATGCCTGTCTTTATGCCTTTCTGATCCTGGCCCTGTTTGTTTTTATCGGCCGGCCCGTTCTCAATTTTTTAGGCATCAGCCTACCCGCCTTTCAAATCGCCGGGGGGCTGATCCTGTTTCGCATCGCCTTTGATATGCTGGAGGGCCGGGGGCAGTTTAACCGGCTGGACACTTCCTCCAGCCTGGTGCCGACGGATTATCGGGATATTGCCCTGATACCCCTGGCCATGCCCCTGCTCAGCGGCCCCGGGGCCATCACCACCGTCCTGGTGTTGACCAGCCGGGGCCAGAGCTACCTGGAGGACGGCCTCATCCTCCTGGCCCTGGGACTCACCCTGAGCCTGGCCTATCTCTTCTTCCGCTTCGCCCGCCCCTTATTGGGCTTCCTTAAGGAAGCCGGCATCCGTCTGCTCACCCGCATCATGGGGCTAATCCTGGCGGCCCTGGCCGTGGAGTTTGTGATCCAGGGCGTCAAGGCCTTTTTCCCTGCCTGGCGCTAATAAAAATCCACCGGATCGATACGCCGGGAGGCAGACCAATGGAAAAAAAGGTTGCTGGGCAACCCCTGGAAGATATAGCTGGTGGGCGGCAGCAACAGGCGCCGGAAGATGGAAGAAAAGGAGTAAAATTTCTGGAAACTGCGCCAGACGCCGTTTTCACAGTCTTCCGGGGTCATGTGCTTGGGAATAAAATTGCAGACCATTCCCAGATATCTTTCCGCTTCCGGGTTGTGCACCCGCCCCTCCTGGTTCAGCTGCTCCCACATGGGGGTGCCCCGCCGGGGAGTGGCCACGTTAAAGAAGGCCATGGGGGCTTTGACGCGCTCCAGAAAGGCCAGGGTCTCCTCAAACAAATCCTCGGTATCGCCGTCCAGCCCGAACATGAAATTTAAAGAATAAAAGATGCCTCGCTTCCTTAAGCGGCTTAAGAGCTCTTCGTATTCCTTGACGGGATTTTGCCGCTTTTCGATGGAGGTGATGCTCTCCTCGCAGACGTTCTCAATGCCGATGTTGACATGGTCGCAACCGGACTTTTTGGCCAGGTCCAGCAGTTCCTCATCCCGGGAGGTATTAATGGTCCAGAGGCAGCTCCAGCGGATATTCAGGGGAATCAGCGCCTTAAAGAGTTCCCGGGCATAGTCCCAGTGGCCGGTGAGATTGTCATCAATGAAATAAATCTTCTTTAAGCCGGTGACGCTGAGATTGGCCTTGATTTCGGCAATCACTTCTCCCAGGGGCCGGCGGCGGTAGGTGTGGCCGTAAACGATGGGCACCTCACAAAAGGCGCAATGATAGGGGCAGCCTCGCGAAGTCTGGGTGGGGGCAATCTTCACCCGATAGCGCCGGAAATCCACCAGCTCCAGGCGGGGGCGGGGGAGTCCCACCAGATTATGAAATTCGGAAGCCTGGTAGCGGGGCTTTAAGCGGCGCCGCCGGGCATCCTCCAGCAGTTCCTGCCAAACCGCTTCCGCCTCGCCCACCACCACCGCGTCACAGTGCTCCAGGGCCTCCTCCGGGTGGAGGCTGACGTGGAAGCCCCCCATGACTACCGGGACGTTCCGTTCCCGGAACCCCTGGGCGATTTCGTAAGCCCGGGGCGAAGTGGCGCAGGTGGCGGTAATGCCCACCAGGTCATAATCTCTCCCGTAGGGAATGGGAGAGAGGCGATCATCCACTAGGTCCACCTGGATGCCCTTGGGGGTCAAGGCGGCCAGATAAGGGAGGGTGATGCCCACCAGCCAGCGGGTTTTACTCCGGAGGGGCCTCCTATCCGGATAGTAGGTGGTGGGCTGTATCAACAGGATGCGCATAAAAAGACCGGTACCTCAATCGAGAAATAAGTCCAACATTTCTATTTTATTAAACTCAGGAACTTAATTACAATAGCAAATCAAACCGGAGAGGCCGGCCTCGGGAAGGAAAACACTGCCGCTGGGTATTCCGGGGTTGGTTAAAGGGCTTTTGAGTTGGGTGAGGGGGCTAAGGGCTTTCACAGGCTGAGAACCTGTGCCACTGGCCCTTACCCCCACCCCCAATCCCCTATGGGGTTTTTAAGGTTGGTAGGGGCCGGGGCCAAAAGCCCCGGCCCCTACCAACCCCATAAGCGGGTTGGGGAGGGGAGTGTGGGGCATAAGCGCTAACTTAGTCGATATTGACAAATAATTTGTAAAGAAATATTAGTTTTTGTCATTCTGAACGGAGCGAAGCGGAGTGGAGAATCTCGGTAATTACTCAATAATTTTAGAGATTCTTCGCTTCGCTCAGAATGACATAAATTACCATAATCCAAGTGATTTAACTTAAGTTAGCGCATATGGGGGTGTGGGGGGAGGGGTAATGGCCACCGGCCCCTGGCCCCTCCCCCCACAATATACTACCTTCTCCCCTCTCAGGGCTTGCGGACCAGGGGAATGACCTTGGCTTTGCCTTCGGGAGAAGGGGTTTCCGGAGTGGGCAGGGGTTTGGGCGGCACCGGCTCCAGTTTCACCGGCCTGCCGCCCATAGTAAACTCTTCCCCTTTCAGGTGGACCTCCTCCAGAATCCACACCAGGGTTTGGGGCGGCAGGGTCAGCACCAATAGTTCCACCTGAAACCAGCCCTTTTTGACATCAGGGTTGATATCATTTACGCGGGCATAAAAGACGGGCTTATGATCCAGATAGACCAGCACCAGGTCATTGATGGCAGCCATGACCTTAAAGAGACGCGTCCCCGGGAGAAATTTGCCAGCGGCCTCACTGTAGCAGATGGCCAACAAAATGCAAAGCCCCAATTAACCCGAAAGTGGCTGGTTTTGGCCTCCTGGTTATTCTGGGTCGCCTTAATGCCGCCGGTCCCGGCTGCTTTAGGGGCCGCCGGGGTCACCCCGGTGGCTTACCGGCTGCCGGAGGGCCGGCAACTGACCGGCTATCTATCGGTGCCCCCCACTTATCGCCCCGGAGAGAAGTATCCGGCCATTCTCTTGATTCATGGGGGCAAAGGCGTGGACGCGGCCGGTCTCCAGAGGCAGGCCCTGACTTTTCTTAAGACCAGGGTGGTGCAAGAGCACCTGGCGCCCCGATACGTGGTCTTTTCGGCAGAGTATTATTCCGAATATTTCGCCGACCCCCGGGAGTTGGCCAGCATGGCCGCGGCCCTGAAGACCTTGACCGCTTTACCCCAGGTTGACCCTCGGAAGGTGGCGGCGCTGGGAGTGAGCCACGGCGGCTACCTGGCCTTGATGTGCGCCGTGCACCCGGAGATCCGGCCCAAACCCCGGGCCGCGGTCAGCGTCTCCGGAGTGGTGGACGTGGCCGCGTTTGTGGCCGACAAATTGCGAGCCAAACAAATAATTCTCTCCCGGTGGCCCGAGTCCGCCGGGGTAGTGGAACGGGAGCCTTATGATTATGTCACCCGGAAGGTGGTGGAGGCCTGGGGCTGGCCGCCGGACCGGGACGCGGCCACCCGGGAAAATTACCGGCGGGCCTCGGTGCTCACTTATGTTAAGCATCTGGCCGGCCCCCTGCTGGTAATCCACGGCAGCACCGATCACCTGGTCCCCCTAAGCCAGGCCCAAGAGTTGCGAAAGGCCCTGAAAGCCCAACATAAGTCCGGGGACGTCCTGATAATCCCCACCGGCAAAACCGGGGGGCATTTTATCTTTTTCACGGATCCCCAGGTCTGGCAGAAGATAATGGCCTTTCTGGGTCAACATCTCTAAACCCTTGACTTTTTTAAGAGAAAGGAACGAGCGCGCAAATGACCAGCGTTGCCTTTATAGATTTAAAAGAGGAAATCAACGCGGACGACCGGGGCTTCAGTTTCTTTGTGTTCCCGGGCCGGGTCCGGAAAGCCCAGGATGTGCTCCGGTCTTTTCACCTGGTCTCCATTGAACCGGGCCAGGTCCGGGGCAACCACCTGCACCCCGGCCACGAGGAATGGCTCTATCCCTTTCACGGCATCGGGGTCTTGCAGTGGGAGGCGCCTCCGGGCCAGGTCCAGGAGCGGGTCGTCTCCGGCAACCGCGCTTTGGTCCGCATCCCCCCGGGCGTGGCCCATGCTCTGAAGAATCCCGGACTGGAGATTCTCTATCTGTTGGCTTGGCGGGAAGCAGTGGAGCCGGCGGGCCAGGAGCCGGAAACCGTGGCCCGGTTAGTGAGTTCGGACTGAGCGCTTTAACGGCGGGGAGAGTCCCGGGGGCGCCTGGCGCCAGGTCTTTGCGGGGTGCGCCCGGCAGGAATCGTTATGATGCTGGTGGCGGGCGAGGACGCCCGCCCTACCTTTTTTCATGATTTGCGGGTGGCCCGAAGGCCAATGAGGAACTGTTCTGAAAATGTCTGTTGCGGGGCGCGTCTTACACCGTTTTCGGTTTTCGGTTTTCAGTTTTCGGTTAAAAGATTAATAATTTTCAATAAGTTAGTCATTAAGTTTGTTGCAGCAGAAACCGAACTTGGTATTACGCGCCCAAAATGGTGCGTGAGACGCACCCTACATTAATTTTCATTGTCTTGGGCGTTCCCTTGGAACATGAATGGCTGGTTTCCAGGCTCCTGCTTGGGAACCCAATTTTCCAGCAAAGCTCAGCTTTGCCAAAAGCCAGCAAACCCAGGGATAACCTGATTTTTGCCAGGCAGGAGCCTGGCGCCCAGAGGCGTTCCCCAGCCGGAGCTGGGGAACGAAAGGTATAGGCATCACGTTGCCCCATGGGCATCCGATACTTATCCTGCGAGATCGAAAGGAAGGTCGCTGATGTCGCGTAAGCGTCGGCCTTCTATAAGCATGGTCAGCATATCCAGTTGATCTTCATTCTTTAGCTCAATGACAGATTCTTGCAATTCGTTTAAAACATAATGATAGACGCAATCCAAATCCCCGGTTCCCAAAGCTAGAGAGGCAATTCTGGTAGGCAATGGTTCAGCTATCACAGCAACAATATGGGGCAATTTGCCTTTTCGGTTGCGAATTAAATTGAGGGCTTCAGTGCGCGTATTTTGAGAGCGGTCACTCCTGATGGTCCATTTACAAGAAATGCTGGCATGCAACAAGGGATAAGATCTTTTATAGTTTGCCTCCCGAAGCGAGGTTAACTGAGCAATTTTCTTCCCTTCAATTACATTCTCCTGAAGATTAATTTCATCATCTGATACTGCATATCTGGCCACTATGATGTCCGGTTTTATGAGATAATCTACACCCATGGTGGAAGACAATTCCTTATTTTTCTTTATTAATCTTTCCAGATAAGCCAGATGCTGATATTGATCGAATCTAGAAATCACTGTTTTATCTGTAGAATAAATCCATTTCCCAGGCCGTAAGTGGTTTAGAAGCTTGAAGGAATCTTCTAGGAAAACTTTGGTAATGACTTCAAATCGGTTTCCGGCAGATTGCCCGCTTAAATTTTCATAGTTGTTCTCACATCCCAGTCTCTCGAATAAACCCCAGGCTATTTTAATGCTCCGTTCATTATCACTGTCAGCAGAGTTGGGATATTTAATGCCTTTTTTCTTATCATGCCTTAATCTTATAACCTCTTGGCAAATGCGGCGATGATATTCTTGACGCAATTTCGTTAGAAGCACTTGTCCTCCTCGGTAACCATTAATTACCAGGTTTGTAAAAGCCGATCACATACTCCTCGTGCATGCGCTGTTGAATCTGGGAATCTTGATTAATTTTGAAGCCTGCCGGTAGCATGCGACGATTGCGATCGAGTTTCCGGACCCCGACTTTTGGGACTTCAAAGCCCATGGATTTGCCGATTTCAGCTAAGCAAAGGTGAATCTCCGTATTTATACCTCGAATCGTAGAGTTTCCAACCACCACAATGGCGGCTTTTTGCGGCCGTAAAACTCTGAACATCTCTTTTATGATACGTTTCATTTCTGAGTAGTAACGATGTAAAACTCTGCCCTTCTTCTCATCCCGTTTTTTCAAGGCATTAATGATCATTTTTGTATTATCGGGAATTTCTTCGAAAAGGATATCCTTCACAACTTCTCCGCCGACATAATGTTTCCTGAGCTGGCCAAGGTGACCAATTTGGTAGCCGAACCACACCAGAGAGAATTTGTGGGCCCGCATGTAATCTATGGCATTGGCGGCATAAGGGGGAGAAGTGACGATGAGGTCTATGCAGTTATCCTTAAGCGGCACACCCTGGGCATCCGCCATCACTGCTGCCATTCTAGAGCCATTTAACTCAATTTTTGCCAGACTTCTCAAGTTCTGTTGAATTCTCTTTTGGAATTCATCGAAAGCAGAACGTATGGTCTTTTTTAAGATATGCATACGGGGAGATAAAGCCTGCGGTTCTTTGTTATCAAAAATGATATTTCCATTTTTGGCCAGCACTATTTTGGCTCGGTGCGGTCGGGTATGCGCCAAATCTAGGGCCAAAGAGACTCCCCCGGACTTAGTGATAATTATCGAAGAAAGAGCTATCTCAAAAAAGTTCTTCATGGCCAGATTTTTTATCCTGGCTATTTCCTTAGCTAAAATGCACAGTTCTAATTGGGTTTCCGGCGCAAACCAATGGGTGATAAACTTCAAGGTGTCACTATCCCACTGCCGCTGCCAGGCCTCTTCTAATGATTGATGGTTCTCAATGAGTTCCAGCCTGGCCCGATTGATGATCTCTTTCTCCAAAGTATAGACTTCATAGAGGTTAATGGGATCGGTCTTGGCTTTGGATATTTTGAGTGCCAGGGGATCGATATCGAAACCGATGCCATAGCGGCCCGTCAGCAGCGCTTCCAAAACCGTGGTACCCGACCCCCCCATGGGATCGAGGACAACTTCACCAGGATTGGTCAATTCTTCGATAAATTTTCGAGGTAATTGGGGGGGAAATTTGGCGGGAAATGAATGGCAATCATGGGTAGCGTAATTGCTATGCTGATCGTGAAAATCCATATCTGAACTTAAGAGAGAAATTAATCTCTCTCGATAATTTCGATCTAAATCCGCCGGCTTAAAAGGGATACTCTGCTGCATCGGCCTAGCCTCATGAATCAGCATCTTTCTAAGGCATAAATTGCAATACAGATGCCAGAATAGGCAATTTGAATAATATTAACATATATTGCCCGGCAAAGGCGGGCATGGCCCGCTCTATATTCTCCCCTTATGCGGGTTGGTGATGTGGGGGGAGGGCCAGGGAGATGATCTCCCTGCCCTCCCCCCACATCATCACTAACTACACCTCGAAAACCCACACGCCCTACACACCAGGCACCCGCTTTCGTGTTCGATGGTGCCGCCGCAGTCGGGGCAGGTGGCCATGGTGGCGCTGGGGGCCGGGGCCTCCACCTGGGCCACTTGGGAAAGGACCCGGGCGATGGCGTCGGGGCAGGAGAGGATCTGGTGGCCGTTTTGCCAGATGGGGCTGGGGCAGCGGATGCCGGTAATCTGCTTGATGATGGCGTCGATCTTCACCCCGGAGCGGAGAGCAAGAGAGATCAAGCGCCCGGTGGACTCGATCTGGGAGGAGGCGCAGCCCCCGGTCTTGCCCATCTGGGCGAAGACCTCGCAGAACCCCAGGTCGTCTTTATTCACCGTGACGTAGAGCTTGCCGCAGCCGGTGTTGATGAGTTCGGTGACCCCGGTGGTGCGCTCCGGCCGGGGCCGGGGGGTGATGTATTCGATCTGCCGGGGCTTGGCCCCGAAGCTCAGGACCTGCTGGTCCCGACTGCCGTCCCGGTAGATGGTCACGCCCTTGAGGCCCATCCGGTAAGCCTCCAGATAGACCTGGCGCACGTCCTCCGGAGTGGCCTGGTGGGGGA
Source organism: Thermodesulfobacteriota bacterium (assembly GCA_040756315.1). Classification (GTDB taxonomy): domain Bacteria; phylum Desulfobacterota; class Desulfobaccia; order Desulfobaccales; family 0-14-0-80-60-11; genus JBFLZI01. Next base: position 13,393 of record JBFLZI010000050.1, read on the forward strand.
AGTTCACCGTCTTGGAGACCGCGTTGTCGGTGTATTTTTGGAACGCGGCCTGGATGCGGATGTGCCACAGGGGGGAGACTTCGTGGGCGGTGACGAAGAGACGCCGAATCTCCCGGGGAATCTCTTTAAAGTCCCTGATCGAGCCGGTTTGGGCGATGCCCCGCATCAGTTCCGGGGAATAGAAGCCCCGCTCCCGGGCCAGCTCTTCGAAATAGGGGTGGACTTCGATGAGTTCCGTGCCTTCCAGCACCCGGCGCACGTAAGATACGGCAAAGAGGGGTTCGATGCCGCTGGAGCAATTGGCGATGATGCTGATGGTGCCGGTGGGCGCGATGGTGGTGGTGGTGGCGTTGCGCATCCGGCCCAAGCCGTTGCCGTCATAGCGGCTGCCGGCGTAGGTGGGGAAATTGCCCCGCTGGTCGGCCAGGATGGCGGAGGCCACCTGGGACTCCTTTTGGATAAAGGCCATCACCTCTTCCGCGGTCTGGACCGCTTCTTCCGAATTATAGCGGATGCCCAGCTTGAGGAGGAGGTCGGCAAAGCCCATGACCCCCAGGCCGATCTTCCGGTTCTCCTTGGTGGACTGCTCGATGAGGTCCAGGGGAAAACGGTTGGCGTCGATGACGTTGTCCAGAAAATGGACGGAGCTATGCACCAGTTCCCTAAGGAGCTTATAGTCGATTTTGCCGTTCTTGGCCACCTTGGCCAGGTTGAGGGAGCCCAGGTTGCAGGACTCGTAAGGCAGCAGGGGCTGCTCGCCGCAGGGGTTGGTGGCTTCGATCTCCCCTAGATGGGCCAGGGGGTTCCCCCGATTGACGGCGTCCAGAAAGATGATGCCGGGTTCGCCGGTGGCCCAGGCGCTTTCCACGATGAGGTCAAAGAGGGCCGCGGCCTTGACCCGGCTGACCTCCCGGTGGGTGCGGGGGTTAATCAGGGGAAAGTCCCGGTCCTGGGCCACCGCGTCCATGAAGGCATCGGTCAAGCCCACGGAGATGTTGAAGTTGGTGAGGCGCTTGGTGTCGTTCTTACAGGTGATGAATTTCTCGATGTCCGGGTGGTCCACCCGGAGGATGCCCATATTGGCGCCCCGGCGGGTCCCCCCCTGCTTGATGGTCTCGGTGGCCACGTCAAAGATGTTCATAAAGGAGATGGGGCCGGAGGCCACCCCCTTGGTGGTGAGGACCGGGTCGTTTTCCGGCCGGATGCGGGAAAAGGAAAAGCCGGTGCCGCCCCCGGATTTGTGGATAATGGCGGTATTCTTAATGGCGTCAAAGATGCTGTCGATGGAGTCTTCCACCGGCAGCACAAAACAGGCGGAGAGCTGGCCCAGCTCCCGCCCGGCGTTCATCAGGGTGGGAGAGTTGGGCATAAAAGAAAGGCTGGCCATGAGGTCATAGAACTTTTTGGCGGTGGCCGCTACATCGGCCTCCGCATCGTAAAGGCGGTCCACCTGGGCGATGGTCTCCGCCACCCGCTGGAACATATCCGGTGCCCCTTCAGTGGGTTCGCCCCGCTCGTCCTTCTTGAGATAGCGCTTCCTCAAGACCACCTGGGCATTGGGGCTTAGGGATAATTCCCCCGTGATTTCCCTAAGTTCGCCATGCAGGGCCATCTTCTCCTCCTCATTCTAATCGGTTGCCGGATTAATTATTAAAAACAATATATTGTATTTATAATAAGTTCCTAGCACTATATGTTGATCTTTTGCTAGGTAGGTGTCAAGCAAAAAGTGCAGCTTGTGAAAGTTAAAAGATTCTCTGAAGGTTTTCAGGCAATAACCGGCCAGGGAGCAAACCCTGAAGATGTTACTCCCCAATTCATTTGCCTTTTGCCCGGGGCTGGGGTATAAAATTGGGCAACTTTTTATTAAATTCTTTAGGTGTCGATCTTGGCAAAGAAATCTGTAGGTATTCTGGGCACCGGGGCCTATGTGCCGGAGCGGGTGCTGACCAACAAAGACCTGGAGAAAATCCTCGCCACCAGTGATGACTGGATCCGCTCCCGCACCGGCATCCAGGAGCGCCGGATCGCCGGGCCGGAGGAAGACATCGCCACCATGGCGGCCCAGGCCAGCCGCCAGGCCCTTGAGGCCGCGGGTCTAGAGCCGGATCAACTCAGCTTCATCATTTTAGGCACCAACTCCGCTGATTATCTTTATCCGGCCGCGGCCATCCGGGTGCAGGACGCCCTGGGCTTGAACGGCCAGGCCGCCTTTGATATCCTGGCCGGCTGTTGCGGCTTCAATTACGGCCTGTATCTGGCGGAACACCTGGTGGCCCCGGAAGGGAAATACGCCCTGGTCATCGGCAGCGACGCCAGTTCCCGCTTTTCCGATTGGACCGACCGCACCACCTGCGTGCTTTTCGGGGATGGGGCCGGCGCCGTGGTAGTGGGGCCGACACGTCAGGGGGGTATTTTGGCCTCCTTTGTGGCCTCCAAACTGAATATGAAGCTGTCCTGCGCCACCGAGTTCGATGCCGGAAACAGCCCCTTTCTCCCCCACCAGACTACTACGCCCCGGCATTTTCTCCAGATGGACGGCCCGGAGATTTTTAAATTTGCCGTCAACGCAGTGAAAGAATGCATCCAGCGCATCCTGGAGATGGCCCGGATCGAACGGGAGGAACTGGACTACCTCATCATCCACCAGGCCAATAACCGCATCCTGGAGGCCGCCGCCCGCTTCGCCCGGGTCCCCATGGAAAAACTCTTTATCAATGTGAACCGCTACGGCAACACCTCCGCCGCCTCAGTGCCCCTGGCCTTGCACGAAGCCCTGCAAGAAGGCAAGATCAAAGACGGAGACAAGGTCCTCCTCCTGAGCTTCGGGGCCGGCGTCACCTGGGGCGCGACCCTGGTGGAGTGGGGGAGGTAAGGATATTTTGAGGGGAGGGCCGGGGGAGCAGTGGCTCCCCCGCCCTCCCCTCAAACTCCCCTCCCAACCC
>JBFLZI010000051.1:0-15548 GCA_040756315.1 Thermodesulfobacteriota bacterium
CTGCCTGGGGCAGATAATTGGGGTCTGCCCCAGGCGGGCCGGGGGTGGCTCCGGGCCTCCCCGGATTCCTTGTATCGTACCAGGATAAATTACTACATGTTCCGTAAAATTAATATACAAGGGCGGGCGTCTCGCCCGCCGTTCCCAGAAGCCCGCAAGATATGGCGGGCGGGACGCCCGCCCGACGATTTTCTTTTTTTCCGAGACGGGACCCCTGCCCCGATTTGTTGTAAACTGGAAAAGCAAGAGGTCGTCCGACCTTGCCTACCGGCCATGAAGGCCGGCTGCCTTTAAACTCTTACCAAATTTTCATTCCGGGAGAATTTCATAATGGATATGAAGCCCCCCAACCAACCCTCTCCGACCTATTCTATCCAGCCCGACACCCTGGCCCTCAAGGAAAAGGCCCGCCAGGAAGGGCTGGAGACCGTGTGGGAGCGCTGCCAGGCCCAAGAGCCCCAATGCGGCTTCTGCTCCCTGGGTTTGAGTTGCCGCAACTGTGCCATGGGTCCCTGTCGTCTGGACCCCTTCGGGGAAGGCCCCCAGCGGGGCATCTGCGGCGCCGACGCGGATATCATCGTGGCCCGGAACCTGGGCCGCATGGTGGCCGCCGGGGCCGCCGCCCACTCCGACCATGGCCGGGACCTGGTGGAAACCTTGCTGGCGGTGGCGGAAGGCAAGGCCACCGGCTATCAGCTCACCGACCTGGGGAAATTGGACCGACTGGCCGGGGAATTCGGCGTGGCCCCGGATCTGCCGCCCTTGGCCAAGGCCAGGGAACTGGCCCTGGCCCTCATGGAGGAATACGGCATCAGGAAGGGCCACCTCACCTTTACCCGGCGCCTTCCCGCCCCCCGCCTGGAGAAATGGCAAAATTTGGGCATCACCCCCCGGGGCATCGATTGGGAAGTCACGGAAATGATGCATCGCACCCATATGGGGGTGGACAATGATGCCCTGAACCTTCTCCTCCAGGCCCTGCGCACCGCCTTGGCCGACGGTTGGGGCGGCTCCATGATCGCCACGGAGATCTCCGACGTCCTCTTCGGCACCCCCAAGCCGGTGGCCTCTCAGGTGAATATCGGGGTCTTGAAGTCCGACCAGGTGAATATTATCTTGCACGGCCACAATCCCCTGGTTTCGGAGATGGTGGTCCGGGCCGCCCGGGAACCGGCATTAGAAAAGCGGGCCCAGGAATTGGGGGCTAAAGGCATCAACCTGGCCGGCCTCTGCTGCACCGGCAACGAAGTGCTGATGCGGCAAGGCATACCCATGGCGGGTAACCACCTGGTCCAGGAACTGGCCCTGGTCACCGGCGCGGTGGAGGCCATGGTGGTGGATTACCAGTGCATCATGCCTTCCCTGGGACCTTTGGCCGCGTGCTATCACACCCTGTTCTTCACTACCTCTCCCAAGGCCAAATTCCCCCAGGCCACCCACCTCACTTTCTCCCCGGAAAACGGCGAGGCCTTGGGGAGGCAAGTGGTGGCCCAGGCGGTGGAGAACTATGCCCGGCGCAATCCGGACCGGGTTTACCTGCCCGCCACCCCGGTAGCGCAGATCAGCGGCTTTTCCGTGGAGGCCATCTTAGAGGCCCTGGGAGGCACTCCGGAGCCTCTCTTGGGGGCCATCAAGTCCGGCCAGATCAGGGGCGCGGCTGGCGTGGTGGGTTGCAATAACCCAAAGATCACCCAGGATTACGGCCACGTCAACCTGACCAAGAAACTCATCGCCGCGGACATCCTGGTGTTGGACACCGGCTGCACCGCGGTGGCCAATGCCAAGGCCGGGCTGAAGCAGCCGGAAGCGGCGGAGCTGGCCGGCCCCGGCCTAAAAGCTGTCTGCCAGGCCCTAAACATCCCGCCGGTGCTCCACCTGGGCTCCTGCGTGGACAATACCCGCATCATCAATCTGGCGGCAGCCCTGGCCCAGGCCCTGGGGGTGGACCTGGATCAACTGCCGGTGGCCGCGGCGGCCCCGGAATGGTACTCGGAGAAGGCGGTAGCCATTGCCTGTTACGCGATGGCCTCGGGCATTTTCACCGTCCTGGGAGTGACGCCGCCGGTTCTGGGTAGCAAAGCCGTCACCGAAATCCTGCTGGGGGGCGTCACCCCGCACTTGGGGGCCTGCTTTGCGGTGGAGCCGGATCCTTTCCGGGCCGCGGTGCTGATCTGTCGTCATATTGAAGAGAAGCGCCGGGCCTTGGGTTTGGATTCCCGGGCCGTCTCCCCAGCCACTTAAGCAAAAGTGATTGACAAGAACTTAAGAAAAAGTAAGTATTAACCAGAGTACATCCCTAATTACGCTTCAGGAGGGTAAAGATGGCAGGTCCTGAACCTCTCCAGGTGAGTGACGCCAATTTCGAACAGGAAATCCTGAAATCTGATCTACCGGCCTTGGTGGATTTTTGGGCTGCCTGGTGTGGTCCGTGCCGAGCCATCGCTCCAGTGGTGGAAGAACTGGCCCGGGAATATCAGGACAAGGTCAAGGTGGCCAAGATGAACGTGGATGAAAATGCTAAAACTCCCGCCAAGTATGGTATTCGGGCCATCCCTACCCTGATCATCTTTAAAGGCGGCCAAATCGTGGAGCAGATTACCGGCGCGGTTTCCCGGGCCGTAATTGAAACCGCCCTGAAAAAAGCACTCTAACTCCCTACCAATAATGGCAGCTTGGGATTACGATCTGCTCATCATCGGCGGCGGTCCCGCTGGCCTCACTGCCGGCATTTATGCCGGCCGCGCCCGCCTCAGGACCCTTTTGCTGGAAAAACTGGTCCATGGCGGGCAGATGATGACCACCGATCTGGTGGAAAACTATCCCGGCTTTCCGGAAGGCATTTCCGGTTTTGAGCTGAGTGATCGCATGCGGCAGCAGGCCGAACGCTTCGGCCTGGAGATAGTCAACACTGAAGTTCTGGGTCTTAAACCCGGAACCCCGGAACATAAGGTCATCCTGGGGGACCGGTCCCTGACTGCCGGGGCGGTGATCATCGCCACCGGCGCCAGTTATAAACGCTTAGGCGTGCCGGGGGAAGCGGAGTTCGTCGGCAAAGGCGTCAGCTTTTGCGCTACTTGTGACGGCGCCCTCTATCGGGATCAGGAGATCGCCTTAGTAGGGGGCGGCGACACCGCTCTGAGCGAAGCCATCTTCCTGGAACGGTTTGCCAAAAAGGTCCACCTGATTCACCGCCGCCGGGAATTCCGGGGCGCCAAGTATCTGCAAGAACGGATCTTACAGTTGGAGAAAGTGGCAGTCCACTGGGATACTGTGGTCACTGCCATCAAGGGACATCAGGCCGTAGAGGTCCTGGAACTCAAAAACGTCAAGACCCAAGAGACCTCGATTTTGCCGGTGGCCGGCGTTTTTATCGCCATCGGCATCAACCCCAATACCGCCTGGCTTAATGGCCTCCTGCCCTTGGATGACTGGGGTTTTCTCACTACCGACTCGGAGATGGCTACTCCCGTTCCAGGTATCTTTGCCGCCGGCGATGTCCGGTCCAAAAGCTTGTGGCAAATTGCCACCGCCGTGGGCGATGGCGCGATCGCGGCTTTTACCGCGGAAAAATATCTAGAAAATCTCTCACAAGGGTGAAGATCATGCCAAGAAAAACTCTCACCAAGCTTTTCTTGCCTTTGGCCCTGCTTTTTTTCCTTAGCAGTTGCGCCTCCTATAACCCCATCACCAATATCAAAAGTTGGTTCTCCAAGCCCCCGGAGGACAAGCCTCCGGAGACGATGGCGCAAGAAGGCATCAAGCAACTGAAAAAGAAAAATTATCTGGACGCCATCGACACCTTTGAAAAACTGCGGGACCGTTATCCTTACAGCGATCAGGCCATGCTGGCCCAAATCAAATTGGCCGACGCTTATTTTTATCAAAAGAAATACGACGAAGCCCTGCAGGCTTATAAGGACTTCGAAAAACTGCATCCCACCAATCCAGCCGTTCCCTATTGCATTTACCGCCAGGGGCTGTGTTACTACCGCCAGCGCTCCACCATCGACCGGGATCAGACCTTTACCCTAAAGGCCCTGGAGGAGTTCCGCCGTCTCAAGCAGAAATATCCTCAGGATGAAAATGTCCCCAAGGCGGAAAAATTTTTCAGCCAGTGCCGCAGCGACCTGGCGGAACATGAATACTATGTGGCCACTTTTTATTTTAAGACGAAGCATTATGCCGCGTCTTTAGAGCGTTTTCAGATTCTGGCCCAGGAATATCCCGAATTTCCCAAGCAGAGCGAGGTCAAGACCTATATCGCCGAATGTCAAAGGATTCTGGCCGAGCCGGAGAAGAAATCCACCGGCTGGTTGTCCCATATTACCAACCTCTTTGACGCCAACTGGTAAATGCCTTAAGCCGCTCCGGCACCGGTTTGCCTGGGCCTCTCGGCGTCGGCCTCCCCCTGGAGATGACTCCAGTCTGGGTGGGTGGGGGAATTTGGGGTTAATCTCGTTAAATCATCGAGGCCGGAACACCGGTTAAACCCCCTGGCCACCTGCCTTCAGGTTTTTTCCCGGGTCAGTGAGAGAAGCTCTTGTTAAAACAACCGCGATAGGTTCTTTATCTCTGGTTTGCTTACTTCCATGTTTTACCGGCTGGCCCCCCACCTGGCCTTGCGCTCCTCCTGGCGGCCCTACCGGGCCAAACCGCAGGAACGGGTCCTGATCCTCCGGAGCGGCCCGGCCTTTCCTCCGGCCCATCCCACTACCCGCCTCTGCCTGGATTTACTGAAAGGGGCTCTGACCTCGGGGCCGGTGACCAGGTTGTTGGACCTGGGCTGTGGTTCGGGCATCCTGGCGTTGGCTGCCGCCGCCCTGGGGGTTGCCGGAGTGGTGGGGGTGGATTTATCCTGGCAGGCCGTCCGGGTTTCCCAGGACAATGCCAGGAGAAACGGTTTGGCCGAGGCGGTGGGCTGGGTCAAAGGCTCCACCGAATCCCTGCGCCCCCCCTTCCAGGTGATTGTCGCCAACCTGCCTTGGTCCGTTCAGTGGGAGAAGGTGGAGGAACTTGACCGGTTGGCCGACTTCCCGGGCACGCTTATCCTCTCGGGTTTCCGGGATACCCAGGAGGAGCCCTTACTCCACCTTTATCAAGCAAAGGGTTGGGGACCCACATGCCGCCTCACCCGAGACGAATGGCTGCCGGAACTGCCCCCGGAGAAGAGTTTCACCTGGGTGGCCTGGTCCCTGGCGCGCCATCCGGGAGGATCCGTTTAACCCGGAGGCCCGGGGAAAATCCCGGTCTCTTCCGAAGAGGCAAAGCGGCAGAAGCACGGCCATGACGGAGAAGGTCAGCCAAATCCGGGTGGAGGGCAGCCTCATCGGCTTAACCGGCCTGGAGGAGGTCTTCCAAAGATTGGCCCGGCAGGACCTATCCTCCCCTGAAGCGATGCAAGAGGAACTCCTGAGGCAAGTGGCCGCTAACAACTATATTCCTCCCGGCCGCCAAACAGCTTACCGGCAGGCCCTGTGGCGGGAATTTCGGCGCTTCCGGGGGGAAGCGGTGGCGGAGGAGAACGGCAGTGGCGTGCAGATCGTCATCCTGGGGGCCGGCTGTGTCGGCTGTCGGCGTCTCTACCAGCAAGTGGTGGATTATCTTTCGCGCCGGGGTCTTAAGGCCGACGTCCAATACCTCACTGACCCGGAGTGTCGTAAAAATTATGGTCAGCCGGCCTTGCCGGCGCTGATCGTCAACGGGCAGGTAGCCCTGGCGGGACGCTTGCCGACCGCGGCGGAATTGACCGGCATTTTGGCGAAGGCCCTGAAAGAAAAATAAGTCTCACCGGTCCATCTCCGACTCAAGTTGAATCAGCCAATGAGGGAGGCAATATGCAATACGGCATGGGCACTTTGGGGCGCATCTTTGTCCTGCGATTGGAGGATGGCGAGCGCCTACCGGACACTATTGAAGCTTTTGCCCAGGATCAGGGGATCAAAGAGGCCTTGGTCTTCTATTTAGGGGGTGCCCAAGACGGCAGCCGCCTGGTGGTGGGACCGGAACCGGACCGGGGGGAGGCCATTGTTCCCATTACCTATATCCTCCAGGGTATCCAGGAAGTGGCGGGGGTAGGCACCCTTTTCCCCAACGACGCGGGGGCTCCCGTCCTGCATCTCCACGCCGCCACCGGCCGGGAAGGCAAGGCCACCGTGGGCTGCACCCGGGCCGGCGTCGAAGTCTGGCTGGTGGGGGAGGTGGTCATCCTGGAAATCCTGGGAACCGCCGGCTGCCGCCGGAAAGACCCCCAAAGCGGCCTGGAACTATTACAGTTGGATAAATGATATGGGGGGAGGGCCAGGGACCCGAGCACAGGCTGGAAGACTGTGCTACTGGCCCTCCCCCCACACCCCCCTCCCAACCCGCTTAGGCGGCCGGGGAAGGCGGGCCAAAGGCCCGCCTTCCCCGGCTTTATAACAACCATAAGGGATTGGGGGATGGGGTGAGGGCCTGTGGCCCTTAGCCCCCTTCCCCACAAAAAAAAATCCCTCCGGCTGGGGGCAAGAGGGATTGCAGGGGGAGGTTGATGGCTTACTTAGGCTTTTTCTGGCCGGATCGTCAGCACCGGGCAGGGGGCGTCCCGGAGCACCCGGGCGCAGACGCTGCCGAAAATAGTGCGCTCTATCCCTCTCCGTCCGTGGGAGCCCATAATGATTAAATCAAAGCCTTCCTTCTCTGCCACCTCCAGGATTTTGGTGGACGGGTCCCCCATCTCTACTCTGGTCTCCAGGCGGGGAAAGCCTTTAAAATATTCTTGGGCCACACCTCTCATCTTCTCTTGGGCCCCTTTCAGGGCCTCTTCCTGGAATTCCTGTATATTGGTATGGGGGATATAGAAAGAGGAAAAATGGCCCAAATCCTGGGTGACAAAAAGAACACAAAGGTTTGCCTCGAATTTATTTACCATGAGGGTAACCCAGGGCAACAGAGGTTCAAGATTCTCAATTAAATCGATGGGGAACAGGATTTTTTTAATCGACTTCATCTAAGCAGCCTCCCTTCGGCCCGTGTGCGCTCGTGTTTGTGAAATTTGTCTTAAACTTCTACCAACGGCCCGTTTGCTTGTCAAGTTAAAAAGCCAGTAAACGATTATCAAGAATAAGGAAGAAAGAAATTTCCTGTAAAAAATTCTTGCCAAATATTTTTTTGCTGAATATATTCCCCAGCGTCTACCCTGGATAGTTGGCCCCATCATTTTGCGGAAGGAGGGTATGGACATCGGCGAGATCCGTTTCAGTCGGGACCATATTTGGGTCCGGTTGGATGACGATATACGTGCCACCTTAGGGGTGACTGACTTCCTCCAGGAAAAAATGGGGGAGATCTATTCCCTGCGCCTCCCGGAAGAAGGAGAGGAAATTATCAAAGAGGAGGCCTTCAGCGCCCTGGAAGCCCGAAACGGCCGCCGGGAGTTGATTGCGCCTATTTCCGGTGAGGTGATTGACGTCAATTACGAAGCCCTGGAAGTTCCCGAAATCGTCAATGAGGACCCGTTTACGGAAGGTTGGTTGGTCAAGCTGGAGATGCCGTCCTCCCAAGAATTCGACGAATTGCTCAGTGAAGAGGAATACGAAGACTACCTCAGTGAAGAAGAACTGGAAGAAGACTAACCCTCTCCGCTTTTTATACCGCCGGTTTTGCCTTTTTGCCGATAATTTTCCGGGTCTTTTCACCCCTGGGGGCGGAACCTGGCCCCTGGGGCCAAACCATTGTATAATATCCCAGTGTCATTCTCCCGCTCCCTTGCTTCCCTGAAGTCCCGGGTCTGGGGGTCCTTGACCTCCATCCGCCTCACGGTCTTCTTGCTTCTGGTGTTGGCCCTGGTGGCGATCATCGGCACCCTGCTGCCCCAGGGTGAGCCCCTGGACTTTTATTTAGCCCGCTATGGCAACTCGGCGGGGGCTTTCTTATGGCGCTTCCGGCTTACCCAAATCTACTACGGCCCCTGGTTTTTGGGGCCATTGAGCCTGTTGGCCGCAAATCTACTGGCCTGCCTGGTGCATGGCCTGCCCCAGGCCCTCAGCCGGGTCTCCCGCCCCTTCACCGGGGAGGTGGCGGCCGCCCTCCCGGAGCGGGGTCGATTCTCCTGGCCGGCAGAGGTTGATCCCCATGGGGCGGTGGTCACCGCCTTCCGCCAGGAATTGGGCCGTCCCCGCCGGCTGGTCTTTCCGGACCAGGAAATCTATCTAGTTGAGTGCGGCCGGTTCCGGCCCCTGGGACCCTATATCATCCACCTGGCTCTGCTCCTGATCCTGGTGGGGGGAGTGCTGGGCAAATTTTGGGGCCTTACCGGCAGCCTGGCCCTGGGGCAGGGAGAAACGGCCCAGACCTTTGTGAAGGACCCCCGCCGGCCGGAGCAAGCCCTAAATTTCCAGGTGCGTCTGGATCGGTTTCAAGTGCGCTTCTATCCCTCCGGCGTCCCGGAGGAATACCGCTCTGACCTTACTTTTCTTCAGGACGGCCGGGAGGTGCGCCGGGCGATCTGCCGGGTGAACGACCCGGTGAGTTTCGGGGGCCTCACCTTTTACCAATCCAGCTACGGAGCCCAGCCCACCGGCCCCATCCGCTTTAAGGTCTGCCGGGGAGAGGACTGTCACCCGGTGGAAGCCCCCTGGCGCCGTCGGGTGGAGTTGCCGGGAGGCCAGGCCCAGATCATCGCCCTGCGTCTGGAGGGGGATTTGCAGGGTCTGGGTCCTGCGGTGCAGGTGGCCTACAAACGCGGTCCCGGCCACCCCCAGATCTTTTGGGTATCGCAGAACCACCCGGAATTGGCCGGGAAACCCGGCTCGCCTTTCTGGCAGCCGGATGAGTACCGCCTCACTTTGACCGACCTGCCTTTTCGCTATTATTCCGTGCTCCAGGTTAAAAAAGATCCCGGCGTCTGGTGGGTTTATGGGGGCTTTATCCTGGTCCTGGCCGGGCTGTTCCTGGCCTTTTTCCGGTCCCCCCAGCGCTGGGCCTTGATCCTGAAAAAAGGGGAAGACGGCTCCTGGGCCGGGCGCCTCCTGGGGTCTGCCCCCAGGGCCCGGGAAGCCTTTGGGGAGCGCCTGACGCGACTTAAAGAGCGGCTGAAGAAAGGAGCCGGGTCATGATCAGTCTGACCTTGGGCGGTGTAACCCTGGCTTATCTGATTGCCGGCCTGCTTTTCCTGGGGGCTGGGCTGTGGGCCGCCCCCCGGCTGCAGCGCCTGGCCCGGGCCTTGCTTTGGTCCGGACTGGCCGTGCATACCGGGGCACTCTTGGGGCGTTGGCTGCAATCCTACTCTCTGGCCAGCCAGCACCAGCCTCCGGCCGGCTTCGGGGAATTGGTGCGACTGGTGGTCTTGCAGGCCCCCCTGTCTAACTTCTATGAATCCCTGGTGTTCTTCTCCTGGTGCCTGCCCGCCCTGGCCCTGATCTCTTTCCGCCGCCGCCTCGAGGGTTATTTAGGCGCACTGGTGGCAACTCTGGCCTGCCTCCTCTTGGCCTACGCCTCTTTAGGGGTGGACAGCAGCATCAAACCCCTGATGCCGGCCCTGAAAAGCAACTGGCTGCTCATTCACGTGGCCACTTGCTTTCTGGGTTACGGGGCCTTTGCCCTGGCCTTTGGCGCGGCCCTCCTCCATCTCTGGCAAACCCGGCGCACCCGCCCGGAACTCCCCGGGCGAGCACTTCTGGACCCCCTGATCTATCAGGCCACGGTCATCGGCTTTGTCTTTTTGACCTTAGGGATCATCACCGGCGCGGTCTGGGCCGAATCCGCCTGGGGCCGTTACTGGAGCTGGGACCCCAAAGAGACCTGGTCGCTGATCACCTGGCTCATCTATGCCACCCTGCTCCATGCCCGCCTGGTGAAAGGCTGGCAGGGGCGGCGCATCGCCTGGCTGGCGGTATTCGGCTTCCTGGCCGTACTGTTCACCTACTTCGGCGTCAGCTTCCTCCTCCCCGGCCTCCATTCTTACTTGACGTGAGTCTTTGTGGGGGGAGGGCCGGGGGTTAACAAAAGGGGGAAAAGGGTCAAGGGCGAAAAGGAAAGGAACTTTACCATCCCTTTCGCCTTTTCCCCTTTTCGCCTTTTTTCCCTAGATTTTAGGCCCTTAGCCCCCTCCCCCCAAAATATTACCTCTAATCGGTGGGGACTGACTTGGGTTTACAGAGGAAATCCGCCGCAGTGGCCAGTCGGCCGCATTGCTCGCAAACATAATTGATGTCGCCGAGCTTGCCCTTGCAATAGTGCTTCGCATGGGCCTCATGCTCCAAACCGCAGTAGCTGCACTTCATGGCCGCCCCTTTGGGGTTGCACAAATGCCCGGGCTCCTCGGCCAGGGCGCCGCAAGTTTCGCAGACATACGCCTGTTTCGCCATGACTCCTCCTGAGTAAAAAATGATCCTTACTGGAAAAATAAGCCTAAAACTTCCCCTGTCAATCCTTTCTTCTTGACAAAATCCTGTCAGGAATAATGTCAATAGCTCAGGGTTCTTCCAGGCAGGAAAGGGCTTATCTGTTGGTGGGCTAAAGAGAGGAGGCCTAAAGCAGGGTCAGACTGGCCGAAGATGAGTCCAGGCGGGCTGAAGCTCCCAGGGGCAAGGTATGGTTGTCCGGCTGATGCCCCACCGGCAGGCCGGCCAGCACCGGCACGCCCAGGGGCGCCAGGGCCAGTCCCAGGACTTCCAGGACCTGGTCGGCAGGAGAACAATCCGTAAAGGCCCCCAGGACCACCCCTTTAACCCCCTCCAGGGCGCCGGCGAAGATCAACTGGTGCATCAGGCGGTCCAGGCGATAGAGGGCCTCGTTATAGTCCTCCAGGAACAACAGATAACCCTTAAAATGGGGGGCAAAGGGGGTGCCCAGGAGATGGACCAGGGTGGCCAGATTGCCTCCGGCTAAGGGGCCCTCCGCCACCCCCGGGTGGAGCACCGTCAAATTCCGGTAGGCTAAGGGCTGGGGGCCGGGGCTGGTGAGCCAGTTAAGAAAGTTCTGTTGTGCCGCCGGCGTCAGGTTGGGGAGATGGGCCACCGTGGGCCCGTGAAAGGTTATCAGGGACAGGCGCTGATGCAGGTGCCAGAGGAGGTTGGTGAGGTCGCTGAAGCCCACCAGACGCTTGGGCTGGGTTCCCAGGGCGGCCAAGTCCAAATGGGGCAAGAGCTTGAGGGAGCCGTAACCTCCCCGGGCACCCAGGATGACCTTAACCTCCGGGGTGTACCAGACCTCCAGGAAGCGCTGCGCCAGGTGCCGGTCCGTCTCCCGGCCCCAGTCCCGGGGCTGACAGACGTCGGGGTCGCAGTGCACCTTAAAACCCCACTCACTAAGGAGCCGTATTCCGGTCTCACAGGCAGCCTGATCCACCGGGCTGGCCGGCGCGGCCACCGCCACCCACTCCCCCGGCTTGACCGGCGGCGGCCAGTTGTAGGATTTCCCCAATCTCAATCCTCCTCCGGGAAAGGCTTTGCTTCTCCGGCTACTCGAACTATTAAATCCAATACTTTAGACACCTCGTGGTTGATCTGTTCTTTAGGAACGTATCTAGCTAAGATATGATAGTCAGTCTTACGCATCAGATTGGGGAGAGATAGTTTATTAAAAAATGTCTCAAAAAGCCTGTCTAAAAAATCATTGCTAGCTTTTATGTCTAACCACCAACGGTCTGATGAATCCCGTAAAGCTGCCCGAGGCACATAATCCTCAATACATTCCCTCATCACCGTTAATCTTCGATCACGCTCCCCTGATTCGAATAGGGGACCTGGTGGGCCAGGGGCAGTTTCATGAGGGAAGGCTTCGGCGTAAGCTAGTAAAGTATCCCGCGTACAAATATAGTTTTCGATCTCACGTCTTTGCCACATATACTCTATAAACGCAGGCGATTTCTCCAGCGGTTGATCAAGTCTGTCGAATAAGGCGAAACCTACAAGATCAGGCTTAGCCTCACGAAGACCGTAGAAATGGTCACGGGCCTTTTTAGGCAAGTTCTGAACATAGTGAACAAATGGTCTTTCTAGTAACGTCTGAGCCGGATGATTTAGCATCTCGGCAAAAGACCTTAATATGGCAAGGTCGGTGGAGCCTTCCAAATATAGGACCCAACCGGTCTGCTCTGCTTGGTAATATTGATCAAACCCTATCTCTTTGAGTGATTTTAGAAGTTGGCTACCACGATCGTCAATTCTATGCGGCTTTCCCACAAAGGCTACCACAACATCGCGATCTGCGGCTTCGTTAAGTATCACTTCCGAGTGGCTGGCGGCAATGATCTGACTCATCTGATCACGAGCCGATTCGGTGAGGATTTGATAAATTTGTCTTTGTCGTAGGATTTCTAAATGGGCGTCCGGCTCATCTAGAAGCAATATAGATTTCGGATTAACGGTTAAATGAGCAAGTAACAAGAGTGTCTGCTGAAGTCCACGTCCCGATGATGATAGGTCAAGTCGAACCTCTGAAGGGTCGCGGTAAGTCATGGTAATTTCTCCCCGTTCAGCAATATAACGAGGTTCATCAAGATCGACTCCGAATAGTTTTTTTATTTGGGTGGCGAGATTCTCCCACTGTTTTATGCCGTCTTCTGCACTAATAATTTGATAGCATAAATTTCTTAAAACTTCGGCGGTTCGTCCTTCACCAAGACGGACGTTGATAGCTCCAGGATCAAGTCTGGTTTCATTGGCTGCCAGGCCGGACATCGGTGGAAGAAATGCCACTTGAATATCGATGTCTTCTCTAGGTGGAATTGGCATGCGTTCTAGCCCTTTGCCCTCAGATATACGTAGAGGCCGACAATAAAATGATTCCTCGTTGGCATAATCGAATTCTAGACCGCATTTCCATTCTCTTCCTTCTGTAACCCCTTCAACTATAATATCAATCCTAATATTTTTCGTTTGTGGTTTCCCGTCTATCATTTGAATGTCGCGCACGTGTAGATCACGCCAAAGTAGATTAGCATTGGGTATAGGCACTGCTATTAAGTCGCGGCGGTTGATGGTGACCCCCTTCTTCTTTTCCGATGCCTTTTTACCACCACGTTTTTCAAGCCAGCGTTTGACTCCGATGTCCCATAGAGCTATCGCTTGTAATGCTGCTGTCTTTCCAGAATTATTTGGACCTATAAAAACCACTGGATTGCCTAGTTCAATCTCCACCTGCCCGAATCGCTTAAAGTTTCTGATAATCAGATTGGTTAGCATATCTCCTCCGTATGGAACGGCCTAGATAACAAATAATCTCTTTCTCCAATCTAAGATTCTGAAATATAATAAATTTGAAATTGAAACAAGAAGTTAATCAAAAAGAAATTGCAGTAAACTAATGAAGTCGCCTAACCATCCGATTTTGCGCATACCAAGGGGGATAGATGTCGGTTTAGTAATCATTTTTGCCCTGGCGGTCCTCTTCCGCCTCTCCGACCTGGGGGCCCGGAACCTCTGGACCGATGAGGCCTGGGTGGCCCTGGCGGCCCTGAAACCCACGCCGGCTGAGGCCCTGGCCGCGGGCCAATCCACCCCGCCCCTTTATCTTCTCACCCTCTGGGTTATGGCCCAGGTCTGGGGCAGTTCTGAGGCCATCCTCAGGTCCCTGTCTTTTCTCTTCGGACTGGGAACCGTGTTCCTTTTCTGGCCCCTGGCCCGGCGCCTGGTGTCCCCCCGCACCGCGCTCCTGGCCCTGGCCGCAGTGGCCCTCTCCCCGGTCCTGGTCTATTTTTCCAAGGAGTTGAAGCAGTACAGCGGCGACGCCTTTTTCGCCGTGGCCCTTATCCTCTTAACCGAGCGCCTCCGGGCCTCCCAGGGCGAAGGGGGCTGGCTGGCCCTGGCCCTGGCGGGCCTCCTGGGTCTGGGCTTCTCCCACGCCCTCATCTTCACCTTGCCGGTGCTGGCGGCAGTATTATGGTTGGGTCTGCCTCCCGCCGCCAGACCGCGCCTGGCCCTCCTGGGAGCCGTCTGGATCCTGGGCTTTGCCGTCTTTTACCTCTTCTTTTTCCGAACCCAGGTGGACCCGGAATTGGTGAACTATTGGACCCAGGATTTCCCTGATTTCTCCGGCCCGTTAGCCTTTTTCCGGTGGGCCGGGGGAGCCTTGTATCGTTATCTCCAATATTTCCTGTTAAAAGGGGGATTCTTTTGGGGCTTGCCCCTGCTCTTGATCGGCGTGCTGGCCTGGTGGGGCCAGGGTCCCAGGTGTGCCCTCCTTTATTGGGGCGGCCCCCTGCTCCTGGCCCTGGCCGCGGCCGTCCTGCACCGCTACCCCTTCATGGCCCATTATGGGGGCAACCGCTTGATGCTTTTCAGCGCCCCCCTGCTCTACCTGGCGACGGCCACCGGAGTGGCCGTCTCCCTAAGTTGGCTGTGGCGGCAACGCTACCGTTGGTTGGCGCCGGTCCTGGCCGGCTTGATCCTGATTGCCCTCAATCCCCGGGAAATTGTCCGGGAAAACCTGCATACCAGCCTGAACCAGGGGGAAATCCGGCCCTTAATCACCCATCTGCAAAGCCAGCTTCAGCCCCAGGACCGGGTCTATGTCTATTATTATGCCATTAATCCTTTCAAATATTATTTTCACGGCAATCTGGACCAGGTCTGCTGGGGCAAGTCTTGTGTGGAAACCGGTTGGCTGTGGCCGGAGGTGGGGGACTCTTCTCACCGCCGCTTGTGGTTGCTGAGCACCCATTACCCCAGCTTGAAATATATGCAGGAGTTCGCCGCCAGGCTGCTGGGGCCCGGGTGGCGGCAGACGGCTTGCCTGAAGCGTCCGGGCGCGGTGCTCTTCCGCTTTGACTGGCAGGGACCGGTTGAAGCTAACCGGCAGACACTCCGGTCAGGACCGTCTTTATCAGGGTCTCCAACTCCCACACTCGGAAGGGTTTGTGAATGAAGCCGGTAACTCCACCCTCCTGCAAGCGTCTAACCAATTGAGTGGAAAAATCTCCCGAGGCAACCAGGACCCGGGCCTGGGGGTCTAAATCTTTGAGCTTTTGCAGCACCTCCAAACCCGACTGGCCGGGCAGATTATGATCTAAGATAACCAGGTCAAACCGCCGATTCCCCCGGTAAAATTGCAAGGCTTCTTGACCGTCCTGAGCCGTCTCCACCCGATAACCCAAATGCTCCAACAGCTCCCGGCCCAAACTGCGGATTAACGGGTCATCGTCCACCAACAGGATGTGAATCTCCGGCGCCAAAACAACCCCGTATTTAAAACCCTTCTGCCACCTGGAAGCGCAGGTCCCGAACCACTCCGGCCCCCAAGACCTTTTCCAACTCCTGCAAGATAGTGGGCTTCAGAAACTGCAACTCCTGCATCCAGGGGCTGGCACTGACCTCCACCCAAAGCTCTTTACGCCGCAAATCCACCAACCGGGTCTGAGACAACAAAGACTTGGGCAACACCGCTTCCCAGACCGCCCGGATCCGCTGCCGTTGCTCCAATCCCTGCCAATCCCCGGGCTTGATCACCCCCTGAAGCACTTCTTTGACCGCCACCGGCCTGGATAAAGACTCCCTCTTCGCCATACTGACCTCGGGGTGATGGTTTTGGGGGAGGGGGCTAAGGGCCATTGGCCCTTACCCCCTCCCCCA
>JBFLZI010000052.1:0-15430 GCA_040756315.1 Thermodesulfobacteriota bacterium
GTGGCCCCGCCTTTTTCTTACCCCCCCTAAAGGGGGTTGGGAGGGGAGTTTGAGGGGAGGGCGGGGGAGCCACCGCTCTCCCGGCCCTCCCCTCAAATTTCTATCTAACCCTACCGCGTCAGCCAGCGGTCGTTGTAGAGGGTGAGGAAGGCGTAAGGTTGGACCCAGTTCAGGGCGAAGAAGGCGAAGTAGGAGTAGAGGATGCCGTAGATGAATTCGAAGTCCCGTTCCTGGTGGTAGTAGTAGTACATATAGACCAGGGTGATGACGCCCAGGCCGGCAAAGAATTTCACCATGACGATGGGGTAGAGGAAGAAGGAGACCATGAGGAGGCCCAGGAAGAGGTAAGTCAGGGGAAATTCGATCTGGGTTATAAAAAAATCCAGGATGGGGAGGAGCCGGTCTTGTTTCCGGTAGTTGCTGAAGATGAAAGAAAGTTGCACTAGCGATTCCCGGAAGTTGGCCCGGTCCCAGCGCAGGTACATGCGGCAGAGGCGCTGGTAGGTCTCCGGTACTACGGTGTGGACCAGGGCACTGCGCTGGTAAGCGGAGTAGTAGCCCTGGCGCAGGACAAAGTTGGTCAAGGCCCGGTCTTCGCCGATGGTGGCGGGCTTTCCCAGGAAGGTCTGGTCGCGCCATTGTTCCAGTACGGGCCGTAGTACCGAAGCCCGGTAGGCGGACAGGGCCCCGGGGGTGCAGGTGACGCAGCCGTAAATAGATTGGGAAGCCCGGAGGAAATCGAAGGCCAGGACAAAGCGGACGGCCAGCATCCGGGCCATGAGGCTGCGGAAGCGGTTATGCACCTTGACGTTGCCGGCCACCGCGCCGATGCGGGCGTCCGCCAGCATGGGGGCGATTACCTGCTTTAAGGTATCCCGGCTGATGATGCTATCCGAGTCGATGGTGATGAAGAATTCCCCTTTCCCCTGGGTGAAGCCGGCATAGAGGCCTTCCTTTTTACCCCGGTTCTTCGGGAAGCGGATGGCCTTGATCAGGTGGGGAAAGCGTTGCCGGGCCTGTTCGATATATGCCCAGGTGTCGTCCTTGGAGCCGTCGTCGATACAGATGATCTCCAGTTGATCCTCGGGGTAATCGGCCCCGGCCACGGAATAGATGGCGTTTTCCACCATGGCCCCTTCGTTATATGCCGGGATGACTACGGTTATCTTGGGCAGGGGGCCGGGGGGCAGGGCGTAAGGTTTGTAGCGCCACCAGAGGATGGTGCGGAGGATCTGGAAGGCCAGGTAACACAGGGTGAAGCCCGCCCCTAAAGCCAACAGGGGGGAAGTGTAACTCTGGCGGCTGAGCAGTTGAACATAACCGTTGAATGAGCCGAATTTCAGGGCAATGACAAAACAGGCCAGAAGGAAAAGAGGAATCAGAATCTTTAAAACCACGTCCAGAATCTGTAGGCGTTGCTCTTCCTTGCTCCTCCAGCGGTGCATCGCTGCAGGGATGGTGCCGTTGATAGGTCCCATGTATATTTAATACCCCTTGATAATAGCCGAATTAGTCGCCAAAAACTTAACCGATCCTCTAGTCATGCAAGGGGCTTGCCAAAAGATGCGGTTTTGACCGTGGATAACTATCTGATATGTTTCTTAAAAAAAATTTGAATAATTCCGGTTCCCCCAAGTTTTAAGAAAACTTTCTCCATCTGAGAGAAGGGGTGGAAAGCCTAATAAATCTTTCTCAAAATGATAAAAACTGGGGAGTGACAGAGAAATATTGACGTAAGAGGGGGTAGGGTAAGGAGAAAATTTTTTACTCTTCCTAGAGTTGGTCGAAAATCCTTAATAGTTCGTCTTCCTCAGGATGACCTTCCCGGCAACGCGCGTTTTGCCACAGCTTGTGGTTCACTTCCAGGGAATATTGTGATAAGAGAGAGCTTATATTGTTTATCGGATATAAGTTAAAGGTTCGGACCCCGGCGGGCGGAAGGAAGGCGTAATGGCAGAGGAAAACAGCTACCAACGCGGCGAAGGCGCGGCAAAACTGATTTTGGATCATGCCGGTGAAGTGGAGCGCGTGCCCGTGGGCACCCGGGTCGTCAGCCAGGGTGATGAACCGCATCATTTTTTTGTGATCCAATCCGGTCGGTTGAAGGTCTTTCGGGAGAATGAGGAGGGCATCCGCACGGACCTGACGGTGCTGGGGCCGGGAGACTATTTCGGGGAAGTGGCTCTGGTGACCGGGCAGGTGCGCACCGCGTCGGTGGAGACTTTGGAAGAAGCCGTTCTTTTGAAGATCTCCAAAGAAGAGTTCGACCGGGTGTTGGACAACAACCCCAAGTTAGCCCGCCATATTATCAACCAACTGGCCAACTGGCTGGTGACCGGGGACCGGCGCCTGGAGAGCGAAGTGGTGCACCAGGTGAAGTTGCGCCAGATCTCCTGGTTTGATTACGTGCTCCTCTTCGGGCTGATCCTCTTGCTGGCGGTGGGCTTCAATTTTTTCAACCCCAACGGTATTCCCCTGGTGCAGGACTGGGGGGTGAAGGACAACGTCCCCCGGATAGGCATAAAGGAAGCGGCAGCCGACTATAAGAAACAGGAAGCCTTGTTTATCGATGCCCGGCCCACTAATTTTTTTAATCAAAAACATATCAAAGGGGCCCTCAACGTGCCCATGCCCTTGTTCGATTTTCTCTATCTGATGCAATTGAGCCAGGTGCCCAAAGACAAGCCTTTAATTGTTTATGGGCACAACATCAGTCGTAAATATGACCTGGACGTCGCCCGGAAGCTGTTGTTGCGGGGACATGAGAAGGTGATGATCCTGGGCGGCGGCAGCACCGCCTGGGAAAAGGGCCAATTTCCTTTGGAGCCGATAAAATGATGGACTGGACCACCTTGACCAATGTCTTGATAAATTATCCCTACATCATCGTGAGCGGTCTGTTGCTCCTGGCGGTGCTTATTCTCGCCGCCACGGGAAATTCCCGATTAATCCGGGCCTTTTGGAGCAATCCCTATTCCTCGGCGGCCTTCCGCTTGTTTCTGGGGGTGTCGTTTATCGTGGCCTCCATGACCAAGATCCCTTATCCGGCGGAGTTCGCCGAGAATGTCGCCGGTTTTATGATGGTGCCCACCTGGGGAGTCAACCTCATGGGGGTGCTCATGCCCTGGGCGGAGATGGTGGCCGGGCTGTTCCTCATCCTGGGGATCCGCACCCGGGCTGCGGCCACCATTATCGGGGCCTTATTGGTGGCGTTCATCATCGGGCTGACCCTGAACCTCGTTAAAGGCACCCCGATTAACTGCGGCTGTTTTGAGAGTATCGGCGAGCCCATCAGTTGGGAACTGGTGGTCCGGGACGTGTTAATGCTGGTCATGGCCGTACAGATTCTGCTTTACGACCGCCTCTTTGTCTTTGACCGGGGCGGATTTATCTGGCGGGAAAGGAAGATATGAAGCCGAAAGAGAAATGGGCGTTAGGGCTGATATTGCTCCTGGCAGGGTTATGTCTCTTTGGTTGTAAAGAACGGCACCCCTATGCCGGTAAATTCAAATCCTTAAACGAGACGCCGGAGATCACCCTGGATCTCAAAGCCAACGGGGAAGGCATCTGGTCCAGCGCTGATCAGCGGGTGACGTTTAGGTGGGAAGTAAAGGGTGATAAGATCTGGTTCCACGCCAAAGGCGGCGGGGTGCTGGTGGGCACCCCCCTAGGAGACCGGCTGTCGGTGGATATGTCCGGGGACCTCTATCCGGGTTGCTTGCGAGGGAGATGTGTGGAATTTCGGCGCATCCCGGAAGGAGGGTAGGGGGATTTTGGCGAAAACGACCCCAGGGGTTAAAACCTGGCTGACCAGGATTCTGGTACTTCTGGTTTTTGTCCCAGGAGCCCTGGGGGGGCCCCAAACCGGGTGGGGAAGCCCGGAGAAGTTGGAGGTCCGGCGCCTGGGGCTGAGCCGGGTAGGTGACCAGAGCCTGTTGACGATAATCCTTAACCACCCAGGCGAAGCCAGGGTTACTCCTCGGGAGGTCGCCGGGAAACCCCAACTGGTGGTGGACTTTCCCCTGGCCCAGCCCGGGCGCTTGCCCCTGGTGCTGTCCGGGGATGAGGTCCTGGTAGAGAAAATTCGCACCACGGCTATGCCGGCCGGCGGGGGCGTCCGCATCATTCTGGAAATCTCCCCCGATAAACCCTACACTTTTTGGCGGCAGAGCAGGCCCGCCAGCGGTGGGCAAGCCCTCTTCCTGGTAGGTTTGAGAGCCAGCCCCGTCCCGGTCCGGGAGCCGGCAGCAGTCCCGGAACCTGCTGAAACCAAGGAAACCTATAAAGAAGAAGTGAAGCCGGAGCCGGGCGCCGAGAAATTTTTCTTACCTGAAGGGAAAGGCCTGGAGCTTAAGGGCGGCTATGCCGAAATAGGCCGCCTGATACCCAAAGCCAAGCCTCTTTTGGGTTTTTTGGAGAACGATGGCTGGAACATAACCGAGTCCCAGGACTATGATCGGCCGGGACAGCGCCTCAGCCGGGGATTTGTCCTCACCAACCACAAATACCCGGAACTGACCGTGAAAATCGTCAATCTGCCCGCCAATACCCCCGGGTCGCCCCATATCAATATCATTACCCTGTGCTTTGAAAAGCTGAGCGGCGAGGCCGCGGTCAAATACCAGCAGTTGCGGAAGATGACTTTTCCCCAGATCAAGACGAAATTTGAAGATATCGGCGACTTCTTCGATGACGCTTTAAAACCGTTAAGGGTGGAATTGCGGAAGCAGTGCCAGACCCTGGCCCTGCGGCTCGCCCCCTTTTTAGAGAATTTTCTGAAGGCGGCCAGCCCCCAAAACCCCAAGACCGCGGCACTGGCATTGAAATATATCCGGGAAAAGGTGAGCTCCCGATTTGAAGGGGTGCAGTACACCCTGTCGGAGAATCCCCTGGTTATCCTTAACCTGGTGGATTTTCTTTATATTCGCATTTATTATCTTGAATCCGGCTTAGGAGGTTCCCATGGCTAAGGAGATTACCATCTTCGGCAAGCAGAACTGACCCTTTACCCAAAAGGCCCGGGAGGCCAAAAAACAGGAAGGCTTTATGGTAAGCTATCTGGACGTGGTGAAGGATACCCGGCAGATGGAGGAGATGCTGAAACTTACCGGCGGCGTCCGCCAGGTGCCGGTGCTGGTGGAAGCAGGCAAGGTAACCATAGGGTTCGGCGGCACCTGAAGGGTTTAGGGGGCTGCAGTCTGCAGACCTAATCCTAGCGTGAACCGGAGCGGGTAAGCGGAGCAGCGGGCGCCCCCGCCCGGAGAGGGACGATAATGAAGGGCCGGGAAACCGAAGGTTTCCGGCCCTTTAGCATTTTTGGCCTTTCCCTAAAGACCGGGAAAACCTGGAAAGCAAAGATCTTCGCCGCCGCTAGATTTATCTAATAGGATAACGCATTAGATTAATTATAAAAAATTCCATAATTCTCATAATTCTCTCATAAAAGAATTTTACTTAATTTTCCCCCCACTTTTTGTCCAAATAGACCATAAAATTAAGGTAATCACCCACAATCTCCCTTTTTTGGGGGGATATCCTCTAGCTTTTCCCCTACTTTAATCTAATCAAAATTATTTGGAGAGTTTTTCCTTACAATAACAGTAAATTAACCTTTTTTGGGAATTTTTTTCTTGACATGTGAAATTTTTTACGATATCCAAGGGGGCACATCAAAAATCTACAAGATTTTGCCCTTAGGAATATCACTTCTCTCTCTGAATGGCGGGAGGAGAAGCTGATGGAGGGTTCCCCAGCCCCAAGGACGGGACTACCTTGGCGGTTCGGGTTCAGGGCCGAGATCCAGAGGCGAAAAAACCACGGGACTTACTTTTCAGGGCAATTGCCCTGAACTCCTCTCCCGGCCTACCCTAATCAGTTCCCCCATTCTTCATTAATCAATCCACCAGAATTTAGGCGAGGGGATCATGAGAAAGTTGGTGATAATTTGTCTTTTGGGGTTGGGCATTATGATAATGCCTAAACCTACGTTGAGTGTGTCCATGTCCGTAGTGACGGTGACGGCTTATCATCCCGGTGTTTATGGAGGCCATCCCAAGAGAGGGATGACCGCGTCGGGACGAATGGTCAAAGAAGGCATGGTGGCGGTCAGTCGGGATGTGGAGAGAAACCTGAATCTGGATTTTGGGGAACGGGTCTTACTACACGGCTTGGGAGTCTTTGAATTTCAGGATCGGATGCACGCGCGCTGCCACAAGAAAGTGGACATCTTCATGAAATGTAAGAGAAAGGCCATTCGCTTCGGGGTGAAGCGTCACGTGGTGTTGGTAAAACTGGCCTGACCTGCGTCTTTCTATTTAACCCGCTCCATATAGGTGCCGGTGCGGGTATCCACCCGCACCCGGTCCCCCACATTGATGAACAGGGGCACCTGGATTACTGCGCCGCTCTCCAGGGTAGCCGGCTTGTTGCCTCCGGTGGCGGTGTCCCCTCTGACCCCGGGTTCGGTCTGGGCCACCTCTAATTCTACAAAATTAGGCAATTCCACCGCGATGGGCTGCTGATTAAAGAAGAGGACCTTGAGGTTGAGGTTCTCGGCCAAAAACAGGCGGGGCTCCCCCACCTGTTCCGCGGTGAGCATGATCTGCTCATAGGTGTCGTTGTCCATCAGACAATAGCTGTCGCCGTCCCGATACAAATATTGCATCTCCCGCTCTAACAGGTCCGGGCGCTTGACCCGCTCCCCGGAGCGGAAGGTCTGGTCCAAGACCCGGCCGGTAAGCAGGTTTTTCAACTTGGTGCGCACAAAAGCCCCCCCTTTGCCGGGTTTCACGTGTTGAAAATCCACAATCACAAAAGGAGTGCCGTCCAATTCGATTTTTAGGCCCTTGCGGAATTCAGCAGTGGAGTACATAGGGAATTTTTATCCTGCCTTCATAATTTTGGATTTAGAAACTATCTACCATACCGTCAAAAGTCTATTGAAAAAATGAGCCAACTTCATTAATTGCTAAGACTGGAGTAGCTGCCGTAACTTCCGTAACGACGATAGCTGTGGGAGGTATAACTTACGGATAAATAAGCGGAATTATAGCGGTGGAAGGATAAATAGCCGATAGAATTATAAAAGGATTTGTAGGAGAAGGATGAATAGGGAAGAGGTATAGGGGGAACCGGCGGTTGCGCCGCCACCTGGCCGAGCCTCGTCGTGCTCACCACAGCCCCACCCAACACCGCGGCAATCCTTTTGATGGCCTTGCGCCTGGAAATCGGAGTATCTTGCGTTTTTCTGCCGTTCTTAATCTCCTCCCTCATTCCCAGCCCTTTGCTTAATTTAGCATCCTTATATCATATACTTAGGCTGATTTCCATCCTTTACTGCGGCATAATCCAGGAGAATATTTGCGGTCCCGAATTCTCCACCAAATATCTCTGGAAGCAATAAGGCCGTCATAATGCCCTTATTATACCCGATGAGTCGGTATTCCACACCGGCGGCAGGCAGTCTCCTTCCTGAAAGGATGGCCGCCGGAAGCGGGTGGCCTTACAACATTCCTTTAGAAGGGCCGCCGGCGTGATTAACCTTGACGCCGCGATTTCTCTTTTCTTCTTTAACCCGCCGGGAAGGGGCGGGATAGTTACGGGCGGGCGACAATACGGGTGGAGACGACCCATCCCCTGGGGATAACTGCAGGATAATCTCGTTGGGTTTGACGAAATTAAGTTCCTTACGGATAAGATCCTGAATCATTTCCGGGTCGTGTTGCAACCTGTCGATAGTACGGGCCAACCTGGCGTTTTCCTCGGCCAGGCGGGCGTTTTCCTGGTCCAGGCGCAGTTGCTCCTGCTTGAGGAGATAAACCTGATAAAGACCTCGATGACTGCAATAGACAATAAAGGCCAGGGCCAAGCTCAGGGCAATGCTGACCCCGATTAAATGCTTCCGACTCTTTTTAATCTTTTGCAGGGTCATCGATGGAAGCGAAAGGGAATTGTTTCTTGATAGCAATATAACCGTAACGTCATACTGCCTTAAATTGTCGGAAGAAGCAACTAAAAATTGTTTGAAAAGTAAATTTTTTTTAACAAAAATCTACCCCTCTAATTTAATCTACCGCCTAGTTATTTTTTGATTTTGTTTACGGGTAGGAAACTAGTAATAAGAACCGAGACAAGAAACTTGCAATAAGAAGAAGTCAGGGGAAAATTTTCCCATTCCTGAAAAGCCTGGGGTGCCTTGCCGCCTTTTCTCTTTCTCCTCCTGGGCCATTGTAATATAATCTCCCGATACTAGGGGAAAATCACATGATTTCATTAGCTCCTTTAACCTGTACCGGCATCGGCTCCGTGCCTTTCACCGACCCGGAGGCGGCAGCCGCACTGATAGTGAAGCATCTGTCCGAGCTGCCTTTCTGGCCGCAAATGGTGCGCTTGGGCTATCGTGAGGATATGGTCTCCCAGGGTGTCGGAGGGCTTCCCTACCTGAGAATTGAGAGCACGGCGCGCACGGTGGAGATAAATCCGGAGGTGCCCAGGGAAGTGGCCCTGGCCCAGTTTTACGAAACGGTTTGGGCCGAAGACCTCTCCCCCTTTGCGTTGCAGCCCCCGGAGGCCCAGGGCTTTTTTGCCCTCCTTACGGCAGTGGCCCAACCTGCCGACGGCCCCCAGGCCGTGAAAGGGCAGGTGGTGGGCCCGGTGACCTTTGCCGGCATGGTCAAAGATCGAGAGGGAAAACCCATCCTCTATGACCGGGAGCTAGTCCTGGCGGTATCCCAGGGATTGGCCCGGAAAGCCGCCTGGCAGGCTCAGAAGTTCCGGGAAATAGGCAAACACGCGGTAATTTTCTTTGATGAGCCTTATCTTACCGGGTTCGGCTCCGCGTTTCTGCCGGTCTCCCGGGAGGAGGTGACGGCAATTCTCTCCGACACCCTGGAGGCGGCGCGTCAGCCAGGTCCAGTAATCCTGGGGGTGCATTGCTGCGGCAATACGGATTGGTCTTTGTTGTTGGAGGCCCCCATCGACATTCTCAGTTTTGATTCTTACGGCTATTTCCCCAGCCTCCTGCTGTACGAGGATTCCCTGAGAAAGTTTTTCGCTCGGGGGGGGTGGCTGGCCTGGGGCCTGGTCCCCACCGGAGAGGAGCTGCACCAGGAGGAGGCTGACAGTCTGTGGCAGCGTTTTCAGCAACAAGTGCGGGAACTTGAGGCCCGGGGCTTGGAGGCGCCGGTGGTGCTGTCTCAATCTCTGCTGACTCCGGCCTGCGGGCTGGGCTACCTGACTCCGGCAGCCGCTACCCGGGCCTTAGTGCTGCTGGGGGAGTTAAGTGCCCGGGCGCGCCGCTGGCGGGAAGGCAGGTAACCGAGGAAAAATCGCCTCAGGGAGTGGGATGATGAAAGTTAAAGATATAATGGTTAAGGAAGTGGCCACTCTGGATGTCAATGATGAGTTGAGCCTGGCCAATGACATTATGCGTCTGGGACGCATTCGCCACCTGCCGGTGGTGGACGGCGCCCGGCTGGTGGGCATCCTTTCGGAGAGGGACCTGTTCCGGAGTTCCCTGGCCCAGGCCCTGGGTTACGGCACCAAGACCACCCGGGATTTGATGAAGAATATCCGCATCAAAGATATCATGGTGGGAGACGTGATTACCGTTACCCCGGAAACGGATCTGGCCCAGGCGGTGAAACTCATGCTGGAGAAAAAGATCGGCTGCCTGCCGGTGGTGGAGGATGATCAGTTGGCCGGTCTGGTCACCGAGACCGACATTCTCATGCAATACTGTAAAGATCTGGAGGCCGGTCCTAAGTAAAGGCCAGGAACCGGATAAAATATTTTAAGGTCTCGGCCTCAAAGACCGCGCCTTTGGGGCCTCTCTGTTCCTGGAGCAACTTTAGCGCGGCAAAGGGCTTATGCCCCGGTCCGGAAGGACGGTGGCAGGTAATGGAGTCATAGGCGTCCACCAGCCGGAGCAGCCGGGTCCAGGGGTGCTGTTGCGCCAGGGTCAGCCCCTGGGGATAGCCGGACCCATCGGCGTTTTCATGATGCTCCAGGACCAGGCGGCAGGCTTCTTCCGGCATGGCGGCATAGCTCTGCAATAATTTATAACCCACCATGGGATGGTCTTTCAGAAGCTCCCAATCCTCCTGGCATAAACCTTCCCGGTTATAGTCGATTTCCTTATTGACCCGCGTCAGACCCAGGTCGTGAAAGAGACCGGCCAGCCCCAAAATTAAACCGTCTCCCTTGGTTTTTCCCAGAAAAATGGTCATGGCCATAGTTAGCAGGGCCACATTAACCGAGTGGTTATAAAGACTGTAATCTTTGTAGAGAATTTCACTGATCAGTTTCCAGGGGGCCAGATCTTTCTGCAGGAGATTTATGATTTCGCCCACCATGGTTTTGGCCAGTTGAATGTGGTTCCCCAGCTTGGGCGAGCTGAAGGCCAGATGCATGCTGAACAGGAGGTGTTCCCGATAGAGGTAGATCTGTTGCGGGGAAGGCTCCTCCTGGCTGCTGAAGGCCTGGAGACGTTTATTGAGATAGGCGATCACCCTCTCCAGATCCTGGGGGTGGAGGTAGAGAAGTTCAATGCCCGTCTCCTGCAATAACTCAATCCACTTAGGTTCCAAGAGCTCCCCCGTTTGCACATAGGGAAGAAAATGGCCTTCCTTTTGTTTTTCTTCTCTAGCGAGGAGATAGGCATCAAAAGGCAGGCGTTCGCCGGGTAGCAGTACTTTGTGATAAATAGGCACATAGGGGGAGGCCGCCGACCTGCGGAAATAACGGCGCAACACCTTGATTTTCTTATCGGATAACTGTTTACGGATATAAGGCGCATCCACTAGATTTTGCTCCTGTGCATTGCTGAAAAGACCTCTGATATATATCGGCAAAATTGGTAAAAGTGGTGAAAATTTCTAATAGGGGGCGGGATGCCTCAAGCAAAGGCCAAAAAGCGGATGAAATGCTCCAAAGTTTCCTGATCGTATTTCGGCCCCTGGGGGCCTTTTTCTTTCTGCAGGATTTTTAGCGCGGCAAAAGGCGGTTTGCCCACACGATAGGGCCGATTAACCGTGAGGGCATCGTAGGCGTCGATCACCCGAATGAATCGGGTCCAGGGGTGCTGCTTCTCTCCGACTAAACCCTGGGGATAACCGGAACCGTCCAGATTTTCATGGTGTTCCAAGACCAAGCGCAGGGGTTCTTCCGGCATACAGGCTATGGAGGCCTGGCCCCGTAAAATCTCATAGCCCAAACGGGGATGAGCCTTGACTTCCTGCCATTCCTCGGGAGTCAAGGTCTCCTCTTTCGACATGATTTCCGGGGTAATCCGGGTCATGCCGAAGTCGTGAAACAACGCCGCCATCCCCATCTGCCGACAGTCATTCCTGGTTTTCTCGATAAAGAGTAGAAAGGACATGCCCAGGAGGCAGACATTAATGGAGTGGTTATAGAGATTGTAGTCCTGATAGAGGATCTTCCAGACCATTTTCAGGGCGGTGGGTGGGTCTTTCTGGATTATCCGCAACAAGTCTTCCATTTCACTTTCTGCCAATCTGATGGCTCGCCCCAGACGGGTGGACTTGAAGGCCTTTTGCAGGCTTAAGTTCAGGTGTTCCTTGAAAACCGTGAGCACTTCCAGAGTCGGCTCCGGTCCTTTCTCCCTCAGGATCTGTAGATGGTTGTTCAAGTAGGCGATGCCCTTGGGCAGATCATTCTTATGAAAATAGAGGCGGTCGATGCCCAGGTCGGCCAGGCGGTCCAAGACTCGCTGCTCCAAGATCTCGTCCTCACCGGCGAAGAGGATGAATTTGATATCCTGGCCGCCTTTTTCCACCGCTTTCAGATAAAGATTGAAAGTGAGCCGCTCTCCTGCCATCAGGACTTTCAGAAAGAGCGGGGCATAAGGGAATTTCTCTCCTTCTCCCGGCTGGTATTTCCTGGTCCGGGCTTCCTGGCTTAAAATTTGTTCGTGGAGAACGCGCTTAGTCACGGGCAATCTTTGTGTGATGGTTAGAACATAATTATTTTATCGGCCGATTTTTCTTAGAGATTAGAAGATATTATAACTTGTAAAGTTTGAAGGCGGCCCTTAAGCGCACTTCACTCCTGCAGGCATTAGGTGGAGCGAAAGTATGTCCGGGCAGAAAGAGACGAGGCTCAGATATAGGTGAGCCAGTGTTGGTAGCGGGGGTCCTCCCCTTTGACCACCTTAAAAAATGCTGTTTGCAGCTTTTGAGTGAGGGGACCTGGTTTACCCGGGCCGATCTTCCGGCCGTCCACTTCCCGGATGGGGGTGACTTCGGCCGCGGTGCCGGTGAGAAAAGCTTCGTCCGCCAGGTATAAATCGTCCAGGGAGAAGCGGTCTTCCCTCACCGGGATGCCCTGATCTTGGGCCAGAGTAATGATACAGTCCCGGGTGATGCCCGGCAGGATGGCCGTCAGGGGCGGGGTCTTCAGCACCCCCTCTTTGACCAGGAAGATATTCTCCCCGGAGGCCTCGGACACGTATCCTTCGGTATCCAGGAGGATGGCTTCGTCGTAACCGGCCTGGATGGCTTCCCGTTTGGCCAAAATCGAATTGACGTAATTGCCCACGGTCTTGGTCTTGGTCATCATGATGCGCACGTGGTGGCGGGTGAACGCCGAGGTCTTCAACCGCACCCCCCGCCTCAGGCCTTCCTCTCCCAAATAAGCCCCCCAGAGCCAACTGATGATGGCCACCTGCACCGGGCTGCCCTGGGGATTGAGCCCCATGACCCCTTCCCCTAAAAAGACCAGGGGGCGGAGGTAGGCTTCTTTCTGATAGTTGAGCCGGAGAATCTCAGCGCACACCCCCTCAATTTCAGCCGGGGCAAAGGGGATGTCGATCTGCATCACGTGGGCGGAATCAAACAGGCGGCGGATATGTTCCCGCAGGCGGAAGATGGCGGTACGGCCGTCCTGACAGAGGTAAGCCCGGATTCCTTCAAAGACCCCCAGGCCATAATGTAGAGTGTGGGTCAGGATATGCACCCGGGCCTCATCCCAGGGGATGAATTTACCGTCCAGCCAGATCAGCTTAGCCTTCTCCACCATTTACCGCACCTCCGGGATAGTTGCTGCCATTTTCTAACTCAGTTGCTGGCGGATGTCAAACCCAATTTCCCCTAGTTTTCATTGCTTTCCGGCGGAATTATCCGTTAAGATGTGAGCAAATCCACCCAAATATTTAGAAATTATTCAAGACCGAGATGAACCCTCCTGTAAGAGTAGGCGTCATCGGCGTGGGCTACCTGGGCCGCTTCCACGCGGAAAAATACGCGGCCCTGTCAGAAGTTGAACTGGTGGGGGTGGCCGACGTCCAGCCGGAGCGCGGGCAAAGTCTGGCCCAAACTTTAAACACCCGGTCTTTTGTCGATTACCGGCAATTGCTCCCCCTGGTAGACGCGATTAGCGTGGCGGTGCCCACCACCGAGCATTTCCCGGTAGTCCGGGATTCCCTGAACCAGGGTTGCCATGTCCTGGTGGAAAAGCCCCTGGCCGCCGACGTGGCCGAAGCCCAACAGTTGGTGCGCCTGGGCCGGGAGCGGGGCCGCTATTTGATGGTGGGCCACCTGGAGAGGTTCAACGCCGGCATGGAAGAAATGCGGCGGCGGGTGACCCAGCCCGGCTTTATCGAAAGCCACCGCCTGGCTTTCTACAAAGAACGGGGCATCGACGTGGACGTAGTCCTGGACCTGATGATCCACGACCTGGATCACGTCTTGAGCCTGGTGAACTCCCCGGTGCAGGAAATCCGGGCCGCGGGGGTGTCCGTCCTCACCGATAAAATTGACCTGGCCAACGCCCGCCTGGAGTTCCAGAATGGCTGCATCGCCAACCTCACCGCGTCCCGCATGTCCCTCAAGAGCATGCGGCGCTTCCGTCTTTTCCAGCCTGATACCTATCTCGCCGTGGACTTTGAGGCCCAGGAACTCACCGTGGCGGCCCGCCAGGAAGGGGCCCTGGGGCCGATCCCCGGCGTGGCTCTGGATATCCAGCGCTTTCCCAAAGAGGACGTGCTCCTCAAAGAAATTACCGCGTTCGTCAACGCGATAAAAAATGGCGAAGAACCGCCGGTAAACGGCGAAGCCGGCTTAGCGGCACTGGAGTTGGCGATGAACATCAATGCCGCCATGAAAACTGCGCAGGGGTGAGAGTAGGGATCAGGGGTCAGGGATCAGGGATCAGAGAATAAATCTAGCAAGTTTGCTGAAGTAGTGAGGAGTCGCCCGGTAATGCGGAAAATAGTACGTTCATATCGGGACCTGGTGGTTTGGCAAAGAGCGATGAATTTGGTTACAGAGGTTTATCGCGCCACTCATAATTTCCCAAAGGAGGAAATGTTCGGTCTGATTAGCCAAATTCGACGTGCCTCTGTATCCATACCCAGTAATATCGCTGAAGGGCATGGCAGGAAGTAGGAAGGTGAATATCGATTATTTCTTAGTCACGCCAGGGGATCATTAGCCGAAATGGAGACACAAGTCCAGATAGCCCACAATCTTTCCTATATAAATGATACAGAAATAAATAATTTGCTAAATCTTGCCGCTGAAGTTGGCCGTATTCTTAATGGACTGTTAGCTTCCCTGAAGAATAAATGACGAGTATTTCTTTTTCTGGCCCCTGGCCCCTGGCCCCTGACCCCTGGCCTCCCAAGGATATATCCGGGACCCACAAAATCCTCATCGTGGCCGGAGAGGCCTCCGGGGACGCACATGCCGCCGGATTGGTGGCGGCCCTCCGGGAGCGTTTACCTATAGCCCGCTTTGTCGGAGTGGGGGGAGAGGCCCTGGCTAGTCAGGGGGTGGAGATTCTCTGTCACGCCTCGGAGTTGGCGGTGGTGGGGCTGTCCGAGGTCGTTGGGCGGCTGCCCGCGGTCTGGCGGGCCTTGCGGACGATCGGCAAGGTTTTAAAGACCAGGCGGCCCGGACTGGTCATCTTGGTGGACTTCCCGGACTTCAACTTTTGGGT
The DNA here is from genome assembly GCA_040756315.1 of Thermodesulfobacteriota bacterium. Taxonomy (GTDB): domain Bacteria; phylum Desulfobacterota; class Desulfobaccia; order Desulfobaccales; family 0-14-0-80-60-11; genus JBFLZI01. The sequence goes on from JBFLZI010000052.1 coordinate 14,956, forward strand.
GGCCAGACTGGCCCGCTGGTACAGGGTGCCGGTGATGTATTACATCAGTCCCCAGGTGTGGGCCTGGCGGAGCTACCGGGTGCGCACCCTGGCCCGCCTGGTGGATCGCCTGGTGGTCATTTTCCCCTTTGAAGCGGAATTTTACCGGCAAAAGGGAGTGCCGGTGGACTTTGTGGGGCACCCTTTTCTGGAAACCCTGCCCTCCTTGCCTCCCAGAGAGGGAATATTAAAAAGATGGGGCCTGGACCCGGCCAACTTTACCCTGGCCCTGCTCCCCGGTTCCCGGGCCGGGGAAATCGAGCGCCACTTGCCCATCATGCTGAACGCGGCTAAACTCATCCGGAAAGCTATCCCGGAAATACAGTTCATCCTCCCCCTGGCCTCCACCGCGCCGGCGGGGCTGGTGAGGGAATTAGTGGAGGTTTTTTTGGGGGAGGGGGCCAGGGGCCGGTGGGCCCCTGCCCCCTCCCCCAAA
>JBFLZI010000053.1:0-15051 GCA_040756315.1 Thermodesulfobacteriota bacterium
AAACTCCCCTCCCAACCCCGTATAGGGGATTGGGGGTGGGGGGGGTTAGGGGAGGGGGCAGGGGCCAGTGGCACAGGCTTCCAGCCTGTGGCAGCCCCTGGCCCCCTCCCCCAAAGCTGATTGCCATAGCCTCAAGTTTAGAGCAATAAAGACTTTTTTCTTGTCTTTTATAACCGAAAACCGAAAACTGAAAACCGAAAACCGTCATTCCTCGGGGTGTGGCGCAGCCTGGTAGCGCATCGGCTTTGGGAGCCGAGGGTCGGAGGTTCAAATCCTCTCACCCCGACCAGTGATTTCATGGCGGCATGATGGAAACTCAGGGTTTAATCTCTTGGTGTTTTTAAGAACCCCGTAGCCACGGAGGCCGAAAAAATGAGACACGGTGGCGGCCCGGCTAAGACCCCGGCGCCGGGTTGGCGTTTCCGGGTGGGGGTCGGCTTCTTGGTGTTAAGTCTGGTATCCCCCGGGTTCGTCCCCCTGGTGGCGCTGAGCGGACTCCCCCTCCCCTGGAAGGCCACCCTCTCAGGGCTGCTTCTTTTCGGCCTTCCCGAGGTCCTGGCCCTGGCGGCCGTGGCCATCCTGGGGACCACCGGCTTCCACTACCTTAAGGGGAAAATATACGGTTTCTTCAAGCGGCATGCCCTGCCCCAGGCGGTGAGCCGCCAGCGCTATCGGCTCGGCCTGGTCTTGTTTGTCATTCCCCTGTTATTTGGCTGGTTGGTGCCCTATGCCCCCCATCTGGTGCCAGGTTTTGCCGCACACCATGTTGCCATGAATTTTGCTTGTGACGTAATTTGGTTGACCAGCCTCTTCGTGCTGGGCGGCGACTTTTGGGACAAGCTGAAAGCCCTGTTCATTTATGAGGCCAAAGTCTCCAGGCCATCTTTTCAGGAGGGATGCCATGCCCAATGACCGCGCCATTGCCTACTTTACCATGGAGATTGCCTTGGATCCCGACATGCCCACTTACAGCGGCGGGTTGGGGGCCTTGGCCGGGGACACCATCCGTTCGGCCGCGGACCTCAGGGTGCCGGTGGTGGCCGTCTGCCTGCTGCACCGCAAAGGTTACTTCTACCAGCGCCTGGACCTCCAGGGCAACCAGTGGGAAGAGCCGGTGGAGTGGGTGGTCAACGATTTTTTGACGGAAATGCCCGAAAGGGCGGAAATCTCCATTGAGGGCCGCCTGGTAAAACTCCGGGCCTGGAGGTACGAGGTCCAGGGCGTGGGCGGCTACCTGGTGCCGGTCTATTTTCTGGACACCGACCTCCCGGAAAACAGCGACTGGGACCGGCGCATCACCGACTACCTCTACGGCGGCGACGACTGGTATCGCCTCTGCCAGGAGACCGTCCTGGGAATCGGCGGCGTCCGCCTGCTCCGGGCCTTGGGCTACCAGGACCTGAAACGCTTTCATATGAACGAGGGGCATGCAGCCTTCCTGACCATCGAACTCCTGAACGAAGAGGCGGAGAAGAACGGGAAAGACACCATCGGCCACCGGGAGATCGACAAAGTCCGGGAAAAGTGCATCTTTACCACGCACACGCCGGTGCCCGCGGGACACGACCAGTTTTCCCTGGAGTTGATCGGGAAGATGCAGGGCAATCTCAAGTATGTCTTGGATATGCAGGACATGTTCGCCGTGGACGTCCAGCAGCATATCTTTCAGTACGGTGGGGACTTTGCCCGGATGCCGGAGTTGGCCCAGCGGGGGGTGCGGTTGAATATGACCTACCTGGCCCTCAACCTGAGCAAGTATGTCAACGGCGTGGCCAAGAAGCACGGCGAGGTCTCCCGGCTGATGTTCGGGGACTACCCGGTGGACGCTATCACCAACGGCGTGCACGCCGCCACCTGGACCACGGAGCCGTTCCAGGCCCTCTTCGACCGCCACATTCCAGGTTGGCGGGAGGACAACTTCAGCCTGCGCTATGTCATCAACGTCCCGGACGAGGAACTGTGGGAAACGCACCAGAAGGCCAAGCAGGAGCTGCTCTCCTACGTTAACCACGAAACCAACGCCGGCATGGACAAGGACGTCCTGACCCTGGGATTTGCCCGGCGGGCCGCGACCTACAAGCGGGCCGACCTGCTGTTCAGTGATCTGGAGCGCTTGCGGCGTATCTCCCGGGAGGTGGGCCCCCTTCAGGTGATCTATGCCGGCAAGGCCCATCCCCGGGATAATCAGGGCAAAGAACTGATCCGGCGCATCTTCCAGGCCGGGGAAGCCTTAAAACCGGACGTCAAGGTGGCCTACCTGGCGAATTACGACACCTGGCTGGCCCGCCTGCTCACCGGCGGCGTGGACGTGTGGCTGAACACTCCCCAGCCGCCCAACGAAGCCTCGGGCACCAGCGGCATGAAGGCCGCCATGAACGGCGTGCCCAGCTTCAGCACCCTGGACGGCTGGTGGTTGGAAGGCAACATCGAGAACTTCACCGGCTGGGCCATCGGTCCCCCGGTGAGCCACGGCCCCGGGGGCTATGACTGCTCCGCCGACGCGGAGTGCCTCTATGAAAAACTGGAGAAGATCATCATCCCCATGTACTACCGGAACCGCCAGGCCTTCATGCAGGCCATGTACGGAGCCATCGCCATCAACGGCGCCTTTTTTAACACCCAGCGCATGGTGCAGCAGTATGTGGTAAAGGCCTACCTGTAAGGAAGTTGAGACCTCTGAAAAAGCGAGTTTTGGGCAGGTTCATGGCTCTAGACCTGGAAATCTTCAACATATCCAAAGCCTATAACGGCGTCCCGGTCCTCCGGGATTGCTCCTTCTCCTTTGTCGGGGGCCGCACCTATGTGTTGCAGGGGCCCAACGGCAGCGGCAAATCCACCCTGTTCCGTATCCTGGCCCTGCTGGAGGCCCCGGATCGCGGCCAGGTGCGTTATCGCGCTAACGGCCGGGTGCTGGCCGGGGACCTGGAACTGAAGCGGCGTATCACCCTGGTGCTCCCCCAGACCGGGATTTTTAATACCACGGTCTTCAAGAACGTGGCCTATGGCCTGAAGATCAGGGGGATTGCCAAGGCCGAGGTCGGGGCCAGGGTAAACGAGGTGCTGGAGGCCGTGGGCCTGGCCCGGAAAGGCTCCCAGCGGGCCCTGGAACTCTCCAGCGGCGAGAGCAAGCGCCTGGGGATTGCCCGGGCCATGGCTATTTACCCGGAGGTCTTCCTGTTGGATGAACCCACCGCCAATATCGACCCGGCCAATGCCGAAATCATTGAAGACATCATCCTTAACCTGAAAAAAGCCGGTCAATCCACCATCCTGATGATTACCCACGATCCGGCCCAGGCCCAGAGACTAGGGGATGATCTGCTGGTGATGCAAGACGGCGGCCTGAGGGCCTCCTGAGCGGCTGATCAGGGAAGACTTGATACCATTTTGCCGGCAAACGAATATTTTTCCCGTAGGGGCGTGATTCCTCACGCCCCAAAGGGCGCCATAAATTGCGCCCCTATGGAAAATTATCTAGCTGACCGCAACCTGGTATTAGCCCTTCTTTCCCCCGACAACGTCGTAAGCCCAGCTCAGGGCCGCGGAAGTATTGGGAAAGCCGATGGTGCTGGTGAGCAAGATCAGGGCGTGATAGATCTCCTCCGGTTGGGCCCCGGCTTTTAAGGCTCGGCGCACGTGGCTGTGCACCGACCCCTCGGAGCGGATGGCCGCCGCGGCCGCCAGTTGGATCAGATGAGAGGTCTTCTCATCCAGAGGCCCTTCCTGGCGCACCACCTCACCCAGTTGCTCCAGGGCACTGATAAATTTCCCATGATTCTCTTTAATGAAATTGTACCATCCCGGATAAGTAGCTTCTGACATGCTGTGACCCTCCTCTGAGCGTTACCGTTGCCTTAACAGGATAATGATCATTTTTCCCGGTCCCGTCAATGAACCGGGTAGGTGGGGGCAAAGAAAATTCTCAGGAAAGGTGAAATAATTTTGCCGGGAGGAAGGTGGGGCTTGGTCCTGGGGCTGATATTTGGAGGCGGTTGGTCGGAGTGGGTTAGAAGGTCAAGGAACCGGGCCGGCGTTGCCAAACGCTGGTCCGGCAATTCTTCCCTTATTTGGAGAAAAATTGCGGGGAGATGGTGGCTAGTCCTGAATCAGCCAAGATTACTGCACTGCCTCTCCAGGTTCGCCGCATTACTTTCCGGGACCAATTCCAGAGGACGCCCGGCTAGGGCTTTTCTCGGGGGCAAGGCGGCGATTTGCTGGCATAAGTCGATAATCTCACTATAACTGCCCCGGTTCAGTTCGGGAATGGGAATATATTGGGCCACCCGGAAATTCCCGACTCCCGCCCCCGAGAACCGAAGGACCAGCATTTCCAGAACTTCCTCGTCTCCTTCCCCGGCAACCGGGGTGAGGGTCACGCCGTAGCCGTTGGCAAAACCGATGGTCAGGGAATTTTCTCTCAAGACCTGCCGGAGTTGGACTAAGCCCCCTAGCGCAGCCAGGGCCTGGGAAAAGTCATCCTGTTGCCGGATTAAAAGTGGCTCCTGGTGATCCGTCTCTCTCATAGTCACCCTCCAATTCTGTACTACGCCTTGATTTTGACCGTTATTTTTTCTGGGCCGCGCTTACCCGCTGCGACTAGACCTAGAGATCGTCCCACGCGTCTTTCAAGTTTACGTAGGCCACGAATAAGCCCATGATGATGCTGCCCAGCAAAACTCCGGAAGAGAAAATTATGAGGTATAAAAGCATAATTAGTCCTCCCTTGACTGGAAGCTTTTAATACTTTTCGGCATAAGTTTATGAAAAGATTATTAGAATCAGGTTAACTGGCGGTTAATTTTAGGTTTTCGAAGATTATTCTCAAGGACTCGCCGCCGCCAGGGGACGGCGCTGAGAAAATCAGCAAACCATCATGACCTGGGGGATATATCGAACCAAGAAAATGAAGAACCGCTGCCCTCGGCGGTTACCGCGCCGCCGGGGGCGGCGGCGCTACATTTTCATATATAAGCGAATATACCTCTTGACAAGATCAGGTTCCGGGATTATCATTGTTGCAATGATTCGAAACAATGAAAAATTAGGGCAGCCAAAGTCTGGGGCGGTTTCTCCGGAGGAGGCCAGGCTGTGGGAAATGCAGGCGGATATCTGTCAGACCCTGGCCAACCCCAAGCGGCTGCAGATTCTCAACCTCCTCAAAGGCGGGGAACTTTCCGTGGGGGCCATGGTGCAGGCCCTGGGAGTGGCCAAGGCGAATCTCTCCCAGCATCTGGGGGTGATGCGGCAAAAAGGCATCCTGGCCGCCCGCCGGGAGGGCACCACCATCTACTATCGCCTGGCCACCCCCCACATCACCGAGGCCTGTAAGATCATGCGCCAGGTTCTGCAAGAAGCCCTGGCCGCCCGGGGCCGGCTCTCCCAGAGTCTCCTGAGCGCCGGGGACCGGGCCGGGAAGGCGGAGCCGGGGAAGGAACCCAAAAAGTGAAGGGTCATTCTGAGCGCAGCGAAGAATCTCGTATTTTCAATGGGATGAGATCGTTCATGCCCGTCAGGATGAGAGAGAAAAGGGTCTTGAAATAGCTTAGGGATAAATATTTTTTTTAATTTATTGTTGCAAACATTCTAAACAAATTAAATATATGAACGGTTATTAGGGAGGCATTAAGATGGCGACAGGAACTTATATGGGGGACAAAGGCCGGGAGTTGGCCCGGAAGTCCACCGATGTACTCATTTTGGACCGGCAGGCAAGAAGAGCAAGAGTAGCCCAGGCCCAAAAGACCCGGCGGGTGAAACAGATAATTCTCGGGACGGCTTTCCTGCTCCTCCTGGGAGCTGGCTGGGTCTATCCCCTGGTGGGCTATTTCATTCCGGTGTGCATGCTTTTGGGCATCGGCCTGGCCGCGTTCAAGGGGAGGTCCTGGTGCGACTGGCTCTGTCCCCGGGGGTCTTTTGCCGACGCCCTGCTGGGCCGGATCAGCCCTAAGCGCCGCATCCCCCAGGTCTTTCCGTCCACTTTCATGCGGGTGGGGGTCATGGCCCTGCTCATGGGGATGCTGACCTTCCAGATCATCCGGCTGTGGCCGGACCCTTATGCCATCGGCGGCTTTTTCGTCTTGCTCCTCTCGGTGACCACCGGGGTGGGGGTGGCTTTGGGGGTGACCCTGCATCCCCGCACCTGGTGTTATATTTGCCCCATCGGCACCATGTCCAGTTGGGTGGGGAAAAACCGGCGGCCCCTCTATCTGGCCCCGGAAAAATGCACCCAATGCAACCTGTGCGCCCGGCAATGCCCCATGCAACTGGCCCCTGCGGCCTTAAAGGAGGAGGCCGCCATGGCCCACCGGGGCGACTGCCTCAAGTGCAGCCTGTGCGTGGCAAGCTGCCCCACCGCGGCCCTGAGCTTCCAGGAGAGCCGCACCGGGGACGCCGCGGCCTGATGGTGGGGGGTGGGCCAGGGACCTGAGGTCCCTGCCCTCCCCCAACGCCCCCCTCCCAACCCTTTTTATGTTTTCAGCTTCACCAAATTATTGCCTGGGTTCTTATTTGAAGACTGGGCCCTCTCCGAGCCAATCATGGCCTATTGGACAAACTTTGCCAAAAGTGGTATTTCCCCTGGGGGAGATTTACCGGAGTAGCCGTCTTTCGGTTCCCCGGAACCACGCCGCTATCTGGAAATCGGCCGGGATCTTCAATTCAGGTCCCATCTGGAGGTGGAACTCTACAACCTATTTCAAAACCCCATATCCTAAAATTGTCATTCTGAGCGAAGCGAAGAATCTCGTATTTTTAAATACTTGAGACCCTTCGCTTCGCTCAGGGTGACAGAAAGCCCCGGTTTTGCAATAGTTTCTAGCAAATCGTTGCCAAGACCTGGCTGAAATCGGCTTATTGAAATAACTGTTCAAGAGGAGAAGAAACATGACGCCCAAAAAGGTTCTGCTGCTGGGGGCCGGGCCATGGGGAGCCTGGCCGCCCAAACTGCGGCCACTTTTCCGGAAGTGGGGAGTTTGACCATTGCCGATCTTGATCTGACCGCGGCCCAAGGGGTGGCGTCGGCTTGCGGCGCTAAGGCGAAGGCGGCCAAAGTTAACGTGACCAACCACTCCGAACTGATTGATTTAATGGGTCAGGCGGATTTAGTCATGAACTGTGTGGGCCCGTTTTTCCGATTTGGCGTGCCGGTGTTGGAGGCGGCCATCGAGGCGGGAAGAGATTATCTCGATATCTGCGATGATCCGGAGCCCACCAAAGCCATGCATGAACTGCATGAGCGCGCCCAAGCCGCGAAGATTACCGCCATCGTCGGCCTGGGGGCAAGTCCAGGGATCACCAGCATGTTGGCAGCCAGGGCCCGAGAAGAGCTGGACGAAACGGAAGAATTGATTGCCGCCTGGAATATCGAAGAAGATGCCGGTGGCGATGATAAAGTGGCCTATTCCGCCGCGGTGGTGCATTGGATGCAGCAGTGTTCCGGCACTATCTTGGAATGCGACAACGGCAGATTAGTGGAGAAAAAGCCGCTGGTAAAGGTTCCTCTCGACTACCCCGGCAGGGGGCAAAGAACCGTCTATACGGTGGGCCACCCGGAGCCGGTGTCTTTTCATTATTCCTATCCCGATCTTAAGCGCTCCTATTGCGTGATGGTCATGCCCGGTTTGTGGATTAAAGAATTTCAAGAGTTGGCGGCACAGATTGACCGGGGCAGGATGACCTTGGAAGAAGCGGGGAAAAAGCTGGTGGAGGATACCGGGGTAAGCTCTTTCATCGATAAAATTATGGAATATTTTACCCGCTTGTTTGAAGGTCCGCGGTTGCCGCTATTTTTCGCTCTGGCCAAAGGCAGTAAGGACGGCAAACCGGCCAGGGTGGCAACCTCTATCCGCGCCATTCCCCCGGGAATGGCTAAGGCCACGGGAATCCCCCTGGCCCTGGGGACCCGGCTTTTTCTTCAGGGGAAAGTCGCCGCCCAGGGGGTGATAGCCCCCGAAATAGCTTTCCAGACCGGGGAATTCTTTGACCTGCTGGCGCCCTATTGCACCTTCCCCCGGCAAATAGACGCCTAGGAACTGGTGGAAGTAACTAGAGGATAAGACTAATCGGAGGGGCCTCCCTTCGTCCTCCCCGGAATCGCGGTCATCTGATTGGGAAAATTCTTAAAGTGGTGGCGCCGGCGTCCCGCCTGTGTTTGGTTTGGTGCGCAGTGCGCAACCTACACTAATGCGTAAGATGCACCCGACACCGGCGCGCCGGGCGCACCCGAAACGGCGGGCAGTGCCCGCCCTACATGGCTATTTCCCTTTTCGCCTTTTTCCCTCTTCGCCTTTTCGCCCAGGCTTTATCCCCCTGCCCCCCTCCCCCAAAATCAACCACCAAAGACCTTCTCCCCTTTAATCCATCTCTTTATGGGGTCAGGTTCCCGGAAGAAATCGTGGAGGGCCGCGGCCAGGTCCAAGGCCCCGGACTGGCAGCCCAGGGACGCGCTACCCTCCCTAAGACCCTGGCTGATGGAGCGGATGATTTCGTAGCGGTGGGGGTAAAAGGCGCTGTCGGCCAGGTCCTGGCGTTTTAGCGACGCCTCGCACTCTCCGGCCTCCAGGGAATGCATGGCCCGGCAGAGCAAAGGCCGCAGCGGATAAACGGCGCAGCGCGCCTCCCGCAGCAGCGGGCAGGGCAGCTCCTGTCTGATGCGGGCGATCTCCGCTTTATTCTTCCCGGCCTTGATCTTGAGGACCCCGGCCACTTTGGCCTTCAGGTCAGCCTTTTCCGCCCCGGAGAAATGCTCCTCCACATAATGGCCCAAAAGCAAGGCCTCCGGGGGAGTCAGTTCCACCTGGTTATGGCAGCAGTAATAGCACCCGGCCTGACAGACTAGGGGCCGGGGCAAGGGGTTTTCCGCCTCAAAGCGCTCTACCAGTTGATCCGCCCAAGCCAGGGCGCTGGCGGCCAGTTCCAGGGCCTGCTCCGGGGTCTTCCCACCGGCCAGGACGGCCCGGACGTTTGCCCGAACCATGGCTACCAGGGCCTTATTCACGGTAGGCAATCCCGGTTCGGGATTTTCTTTGACCGCTGACATCTGGCTACCCTTCCCCTAAGCGCCGGATAATTTCCGGAATCGCGGCTGAAGCCACATAATGGAGAGAACCGCCCCCCAACACCACTAAGAGGGGTATCCCGGCCTTATTAGCCAGAGCGGTGAGCAGGTCACAGATGCCGAAGTAGGTCTCCTCCGTCAGTCCCAGAGACGCGGCTTCGTCCCGGTGGGTATCAAAGCCGAAATACCAGATTAACAGTTCCGGGGAGAATTCCTGCACCAGAGGCAGGTGGCGGCGCACCTGGTCCAAATACCAGGAATGGCTGTCGGCCTGCTCCTCCTGACGATAGACGTTGATCTCAATGGCTTTGCCGTCTAGAGATTGGTAATTACTGCGGCAAAAACAGAGGTGCAGCACTTCCGCGTCCTCCCCCAGCAATTCCAGGGTGCCCCCGGCATGATGGGCGTCGGTGTCCACCACCGCGAAGCGCCGCCAGGGACTGAGCTCCCGGACGTGGGTTACGGCCACCATCACGTCGTTGAAGCAGGAGTCGTCGAAGAAGTCCCGACTACCGGCGTGGTGTCCCCCGACGCCCACAAAGCAGAAGGCCCGTTCCAACTCTCCCCGGGCCAGGGCCTCCATGGCGGCCACGACGCCCCCCACCGATTCATAGGCCGTGGCACCGGCGTCTTCCAGGTCCGCCCGGATGATCATCTCCCGGGCGTGCACCTTGAGGAGCAGGTCCAGGGAAACCCGGGGACATTGGTACAGCTTGATATGGGGCTGTTTGAGCAATTCATTGAGCGCCCCGGGGAAATCCCGGAGGCGGTCCCGAAAGGTCACGTAACCCTGGGTCTTAAAGACCGGATGATAAAAAACGCCCACATTTTTCCTGGCCATTAGTGCCCTCGGCAAAATTAGATTAAGGGTGGGGGCCCGTCTGTCCTCATGCCGGGGCAGAGAAGGCCGGAAGCAGCCCTAATCAGGAAAGACACCGGCAGGTAACTAACCGGGAGAGGCAGAGACAGGTCCGGGCCAATAATAGCTGGCCTCACCGTTCTCTTAACCTGCTCTTCTCCTGGTCTCCCTGGGGGCCATCATAGCAGAATAAAACAGGGGCTGACAAAAGTATTCGTTCATCCCCGACGATATCGGTCAGATCGGGCCATACCGTAATTTTCCCGGCGGCGCGGTTTCCCACTCCCCACAGGCCCGGCAGGGGCCGGACCGGAAAAGGAACCGGCTCTTTTCCCCTGAATCATTGCCACCGCCTGATTATTTTCGTATTATTAGGTCTAGTAGTGCGTCAAGCCAGGAAGGCGTAAAGTCAGGAAACTTGCCATCACCTCGCCCCCGTAGCTCAGAAATGGATAGAGCAAAGGATTCCTAATCCTTGTGTCCCGAGTTCGAGTCTCGGCGGGGGCACCAGTAATCAAAGGGTTTTTAAAAGCTCGTAGAGCGCCCCACTGCCGGCCGTTGACATCAGCAGTCAGTCCCTTTTTTCCCCTGCCCTAAAACACCGACCCCTTCCTCTTTTCGGTTCGGCAAAAAATAAAGCCTCGCCCTATTGTTCCGATAAATTAAAGGAGGCCGGTGAAAAAACCGACTGCCAAGGCGCTGCTCCGGCCTGGCAAATAAATGGGATTTGGGCGGATAAATCTCAGCCAACGTCAACCTTCCTTTCTGACCCGGATCGGGGGTCCTGATCTTCTCCATGGATAGAGCCACCATAATCGGCCTGGTGTTAGGAGGCCTGGCCCTGATGGGCGGCCACTTTTTGGAAGGTGGCTCCCTGGGCATGATCCTGCAGCTCACCGCGCTGGTCATCGTCTTCGGCGGCACCATCGGGGCCGTGTGCCTGAGCTTTTCCAGCTCCCAACTGCGCCAGGCCCTCAAGGAGTTGCCCCACGTCTTCCGGGAGCCTAAAGATGAAGCGCCGGCCCAACTGGTGCACATCTTTGAGCTGGCCTACCGGGCCCGGCGGGAAGGTCTGCTGGCCCTGGAGGAGGACCTGGAGAAATTGCCCGATCCCTTTCTCAGGCGGGGGCTACAGTTGGTCATCGACGGGTTTCCGCCCCATCAGGTGCGGGAAGTCCTGGAGATGGAATTGGACCAGCAGGGGGAAGCCGGACTGACTCCCGCCCGGGTCTTTGAAGCCGCGGGAGGCTATGCCCCCACCATCGGCATCCTGGGCGCGGTGCTGGGCCTCATCCAGGTGATGCAGCATCTTACCGAGCCTACCAAACTGGGCACCGGCGTGGCGGTGGCCTTCGTGGCCACTATCTACGGCGTGGCCTCCGCCAACCTGGTCTTCCTGCCCATTGCCCACAAACTGCGCCTGCGGCACCGGCAGCGCCAGCATCTCAAGGAAATGGTCATGGAGGGCATATTGGCCCTGGCCGAAGGCGACCATCCCCGCCTGATCATGGATAAACTCCAGGGCTTCCTAGCGGACAGCTCCCTGGCCAAAAAAACCCCGCTGCCTTCCCCCAAGGTCCGTATCCTGACCCCCCGGAAAAAGCCCCCGGCCGAGGACGAGTCTTATGCGTCTCCGTCGACCTCTTCCCAATAAGCCCCCTGAGACCCACCGGGATCGCTGGCTGGTCTCTTACGGGGATTTCGTCACCCTGCTGTTGGCCTTTTTTGTGACCATGTACGCCATCACCCGCCTGGACAGCGAGAAACTGGCCACGGCCCAACTTTCCATCCAAAGGGCCCTGCATGCCCCGGTCTTTCTGGGAGGCTTCCCCTTAAAGAGCGGCGTGGGGGACACTCCCGCGGCCGGGTTTAGCGGGGACCTGGCCGGCGCGGTCCTGCAATCCTCCCGGCCCAGCCAGATTGAAGAAGTGGCCCGGGAGATAGATCAGAACCTCAAGGATACTAAGGAATTTAAAGATCTGCGCATCCTGGTCAATGGCCGGGGCCTGGTGATCCACCTGCCGGAATTTCTCTTTTTCAATTCCGGGGAGGGACATTTCCGGCCGGAACTGTACCAGGAAGTCAACCCCGTGTTGGCCAAGCTGGCGGAAATCTTCCGGAAGATTCCCAATCATATCCTGATCGAAGGGCACACCGACAATCGCCCCATCCATACCCCCCAATATCCCTCTAACTGGGAACTCTCCACCGCCCGGGCCACCGCGCTGGTGCGTCACTTCATCGAACAGCACCACCTGGACCCGGCCCGGTTTTCCGCCGCGGGTTACGGCGAGTATGTGCCCCTGGCGGATAACGCCGTCGAGGAGGGACGCCGCCTCAACCGCCGGGTGGACCTGATCATCCAACCCTTAAAAAAGCCTTTAAAATGAGAGTGGGGGGAGGGCCAGGGACCTGAGGTCCCTGCCCTAAATACTGCCGCGCTCAGGACGCGGCCTGTTCCGGGCGGAGGCAGCTTAAGCTGTAGTCTTCTTGGCGGAAGGCGTTGAGGCAGCGGTCCAGGACGGTGTCGGAGACCAGGGCCAGATCCAGTTGGCGGCAAAAGGCCATCAACAGCCCGGTCAACTCCAGGGTTTCTTCGGTCTCCAGATAGGAAAATTTCACCAGACGCCCCTGGACCAGGTCCCCTTTGACCTGGACCTTGAACCCCAGGTCGTCCAGGAGTTGCTTCAGGAGCCGGGCCCGGCGCTCCCGGCGCTCCAGGGTGGCGGCCCCCCCTTTGAATTGAAAGCTGATGTAGTTGTCGTTCTTTTCCTCGGACAGGTAGGCGTCCACCAAGCCGAAATGGTAGCCCAGGCGGGAGTTGAAATTGACGTAATGCCGGGTGATGATGGCGAAGCTTTTGCCTCCCAAACCCCTCTCCGCCTTTCCCAGATCATACATGGTGTTGGCCAGAACCGAGATAAACCCCTTCAGGTCCGGGGCCACCTGCCCGGCCCAGCGCACCTGGGGATGGTGGAAGCCCCGAAGCAGAGCCTGGAAAGGCAGAGAGGTGATATCATCCTCGGTCACCTGGGTCTGACCGGTTGCCGCCAAGCCGCCCCCCAAGTCCAGGATAAAGATATTTAAAGGCAGCTCGGTTTTCAGGCGGCAGACCCCGGTAGCCTCCAGGGCCTGCTCCACATCCTGAAAGAACATGGCGTCCATGGCCTTTTCATGGCAAAACCGGGTAATGTCGTGCAGGGTGAGGCAGCTTTTGGCTTGAAAATCCGGGCTGTTAGGATCAAGGAGATTCAGAGGCGCCGTCTTTTTCAGAATCAGGCCCAATTTCTGGAACACCGGGTTATTATGCCAATCCTCATCCGGCTCTTGCCGCCTCTCCAAAATTTCCAGGACCACGCCGGGGTAAACCCGGGCCGCGTCTGCGTCCACGGTGACTATCTGGCCGGGCCGCAGCACCCGGGTGGCCCCCCCCACTTCCACCAGGGTGGGGACCCGGAACTCCCGGGCCAAAATAGACATGTGGTCGGTGGGACTGCCCACTTCGGTGAGGATGGCGTTGATGCGATCCATCACTAAAACCAAACGGGCCGAGGGCTGCCGGGCCACCACCACCGCGCCCTCCGGAATATTGCTGATCTCCTCTTCACTGTGCATCAGGTAAACGGAACCGGCCGCCGTGCCGCCCGCGGCCCGCACCCCGAAGCGCAGCAGAGGGGGCACCGGCTCCCGGGCCACTTCCCGGGCCGGCTCCCCAAAAGTAGCGGTGCTGACCCGAAGCGGCCGGGACTGCAGGACTACCACCCGGCCCCCCTGATCCAAGGCCCATTCGATATCCTGGGGGCCGCCGAAATGCTTCTCCAACCGGAGGGCGATCTCCGCCAGGGTCTTTAGCTGATCTTGATTTAAACAGGGGGACTGGGCCTGATCTTCGGGGAGGGCCTCTTCTCTGACCCCACCCTCGTCCTGGCAGGACAAGGCCACTGCCTTCCGGGCCACCCGCTGCTCCCGGAGCCGGTGTGTCCCACCCCGGTCCACTCTATAGAGGTCCGGGGTAATGGTGCCGTCCACCGCGTACTTTCCCAGGCCCCACACCGCGGTAATCATGACGTTCTCAGCTTCCGGGGCTTGGGGATCGGTGGAGAACATCACCCCACTGGCCCGGGCCGGGACCATGGCCAGACAGCCCACCGCCATGGGCAGCTCATTGATGGAAAACTGCTGGTATTTCCAATAAAAGACCGCCCGGGGCCGGAATTTGCTGGCCACCACCCGCCGGTAATGATCCGGCAAATCCCCGGGGTCCACATTCAGCAAAGTCTCAAACTGGCCGGCAAAAGAAAAATCGGTATCCTCGCCCACGGCGCTGGAACGCACCGCCAGCCGGCGGCCGGCAAAACTTTGGCCGGCCTCAAGCAAGGCCGCCGTCAGATCAGCCGGCAGGGGGGCCTGGCGCACCAGCTCCTGCACCTCCCGACTGATGACCTCCAGACTCTCCAGATCGTCGATCTTGGCCTTGGCCAGCTTGGCCTCCAGGTCCCGGGCCAACCCGGAGGCCTCCAGAAAGCGCTTGTAGGCCGCGGCGGTAACGGCAAAACCCTCCGGCACCGGCAAGCCCAGGCGGTTCTTCACCTCCCCCAGATTGGCCATCTTGCCCCCCACCGCCGGGGCGTCCTCCCGGCCCAAAGCCGACAGGGGCAAAACATAGGGCGTATCCGGAATTTCCCGGACGGCCAGCAACTCCTGATGAATTTCATCCTGGATTTTTTGGTGGATTTGGACCAGTTCCGGATAGCGGTTGTCGGTGAGTCGATTGACGGCGCCGACGATGCGGGCCAGATGCTTCTCCAACTCCCCCACCTGGATGTGGAGGTAGCCGGTGTCAAAGAGAAAATCCCCGGTGAGCTTCTCCTCCATGTCCGCCATGAGAGCGAGAGCCTGATTGTTGCTCTCTAAAAGCTCCCGGAAAAAAGAAAACCTCTTCTGTAAACGGACCTGGGCGTCTTCTTCCCCCTCCTTCAAAAAACGCCTCAGGAATTTAAACATGTACCGCTCCGGTAGGTGGTGCTTTTGGGGGGAGGGCCAGGGACCTGAGGTCCCTGCCCTCCCCCCAAGCCCCCCTCCCAACCTGCTTAGGGGGTTTGCTTGGGCCGGGGCCGTTGGCCCCGGCCCAAGCAAA
>JBFLZI010000054.1:0-14857 GCA_040756315.1 Thermodesulfobacteriota bacterium
GGGGCAGGGACCTCAGGTCCCTGGCCCCTCCCCCCACAAATATCCTACCTCACAAACTCTCTGATCCGTTTCTGGTGGCTTTTCAGTTTGGTCAGTTTTTCGGTGAAGGCCTGGAGGCGCTCCTTTTCTTTTTCCACCACGTCCGGTGGGGCCTTGGCCAGGAAGTCGTCGTTGGCCAGCTTCCGTTGGGCCTGGGCCAGGTCCCGGCTCAGTTTATCCATCTCCCGGTTCAGACGCCGCTCTTCTTCCCGGAAATCGATGATGCCGGTTAAAGGCATCACCAGGTCCACGCTGCCGCCCTCGGGGAGGAGGACCACGGACTTGGCCGCGGCCGCGGGAGGACCGGAGTCCGGCTGAAAGCGGACTTCCTGCACCCTGGCCAGGAGAGTGATGGCCTGAGTGTGGCGCTTAAGGATTTCCAGAGGCAGGGCCTCCTGGGCAAAGATGAGGATGTCCACCAGGGTGGCCGGGGGCACGTTCATCTCCGAGCGCATGTTGCGGATGGCGGTGATAGTGTTCATCAGCAGGCTGATTTCCCTTTCCGCGTGGGGGTTATTCAGGGCCGGATCAGGCTGGGGAAAGGGGGAGACCATGATGCTGCCTTGAGTATTCGGCAATTTGTGCCAGATCTCCTCGGTAATAAAAGGCATAAAGGGATGGAGCAGTCTGAGGATGGAGTTCAATACCTTAAGGAGAATTCCCTGGCAGTGGCGGCGGGCCTCCGGAGCCGCGGCCGGAGAGAGTTGGGGCTTGATCAGTTCCAGGTACCAGTCGCAGAACTCATGCCAGATGAACTGGTAGAGCACGTGGGCCGCCTGGTCGAAATCATAGGCGTCCAGGGTTTTCACGGTATCGGCGCTGACCTGTTGCAGGCGGCTCAAAATCCAGCTCTCCGCCACGGTGAGGGGCTGCTCGTCCGGCAGGGCGGCGTCATAATCCCCCAGGTTCATCAGGGTAAAGCGGCAGGCGTTCCACACCTTGTTGGCGAAATTGCGGTAGCCGGCCAGGCGCTCTTCGGATAGGCGGATATCCCGGCCCATGGCGGCGAACGCGGCCAGGGAGAAGCGGAAGGCATCGGTGCCGAAGCGGTCCATGAGCTCCAGGGGGTCCACGATATTGCCTTTGGATTTGCTCATCTTCTGGCCTTCCGGGTCCCGCACCAGGGCGTGGATATAGACTTCCCGGAAGGGGACCTCCCCCATGGTGTGAATCCCCATCATCATCATGCGGGCCACCCAGAAGAAGAGGATGTCAAACGCGGTGACCAGCACCGAAGTGGGGTAAAAGAGCTTCAGTTCCGGGGTCGTTTCGGGCCAGCCCAGGGTGGAGAAAGGCCACAGCGCCGAGGAGAACCAGGTGTCCAGCACGTCGGTTTCCTGATGGAGATCGTTGCCGCCGCAGGCCGGACAGGCCTGGGGGTCTTCCCGGGCGACGATGACCTGTTGGCACTGGGGGCAGGTCCAGGCGGGGATGCGATGGCCCCACCAGATCTGCCGGGAGATGCACCAGTCCCGGATATTGGTCATCCAATCAAAGAAACTGTTCTCCCAGGAGTCGGGGATGAGGCGGAGGCGGCCTTGCCTGACCGCGTCCAGGGCCGGTTCGGCCAGGGATTTGGTGGCCACGAACCACTGCTTGGAGATCATGGGCTCGACAATGGTGCGGCAGCGGTAGCATTGCCCCACGGAATGGGCGTAGCGCTCCACTTTTTCCAGGAGGCCGTCGCTCTTCAAGTCTTTGAGGATTTTTTCCCGACAGGTGAAGCGGTCCAGACCCTGGTATTTGCCAGCCTCTTCGGTCATGACGCCCTGCTCGTCCAGGACCTTGACCGCGGGAAGCCCCTGGCGCCGGGCGATCTCAAAGTCATGAAAATCATGGGCCGGCGTCACCTTTAAGGCCCCGGTGCCGAACTCCGGGGCGACGTGGGGGTCGGTGATCAGCGGGATTTTCCGGCCCAACACCGGCAGCCGCAGGCAGGCCCCATGGTAGGCCAGGTAACGGGGGTCGTCGGGGTGCACCGCCACCGCGGTGTCGCCCAGGAGGGTCTCGGGCCGGGTGGTGGCCACGGTGACGGCCCCCTCCTGTCCCACCAGAGGGTATTTGATGTAATAGAGATGGCCGTCCTTGGGTTCGTGCTCCACTTCCAGATCGGCCAAGGCGGTCTGGCACCGGGGGCACCAGTTGATGATATAATCCCCTTTGTAGATCAGCCCTTCCTCATAAAGGCGCACGAAGACTTCCCGGACCGCCCGGGACAGGCCTGCGTCCATGGTGAAGCGCTCCCGGCTCCAGTCACAGGAGCAGCCCAGGCGCTTCAGTTGGGTGATGATCTGCCCCCCGGACTGCTCTTTCCATTGCCAGACCCGCTCTACAAAGGCCTCCCGGCCCAGGCTGTGTCTATCTTTGCCTTCCTGGGCCAGCATGCGCTCCACCACGTTCTGAGTAGCAATCCCGGCGTGGTCGGTGCCCGGCATCCACAAGGCATCGAACCCTTGCATGCGCTTGAAGCGGATCAGGATGTCCTGGAGGGTGTTATTTAAGGCGTGGCCCATGTGGAGAGAGCCGGTAATGTTAGGGGGGGGAATGACGATGCAGTAGGGCGGCCGGGAGCCGTCGGCCCGGGCCTGAAACAGCCCGGCTTTTTCCCAAAACTTATACCATTTCTTCTCAATACTGGGGGGATCGTAAACTTTGTCCAGAGTCTCTGCCATATTAGTCCTTAAGGCGGGGAAGCTCAGGATTAGGCCGGGGTGAGCCTATCCCTGGCTTCCCGTAAGTGTTCTCTCAATTAAAAAAGCACCCAGGGTGCTTTGTGAAAAGAGATGCCCTGCTGATTCAGGACAAAACACTTTTATAAATAGACCATTCTCATCCGGCGCAGGGTTAGCCTTCCTCCAGCAGTCTTTTTTTTAGGGCGGTAAGGTGCTGATCCAGCACCTCCGCGGCCACTTGGGGAAAAAGCTCCCGGGCCAGCCGGTCCACGGTCTCCTGCACCACTTCCCGGACCATCTCCTGCAATTGTTCCGGGCTTAAGGCACTCTCCACTTGCTGGCGCAGCCCTTCGGGGGAGACGGCGGCCACGGTGGGGGCGGCCTCAAGGGTTGGGGTAACCTCAGGCGCCGAGGGTTCCTCAGGTGCCGGGGGTTCCTCAGGTGCCGGGGGTTCCTCCAGCACCAGGGATTCCTCCGGCGTCGGAGCCTCCGGCGGCGCGGCCTCCAGGGCAGGGGCGGGGGACTCCTCCGACAGATCGGGGAGGGAAGCCAGAAAATCGTCCAGGGATTCCTCCTGGTCTCCGGCCTCGGCCTCGGGAAGGGGCGCCGATTCCTTCTTCCTGGCCGCCGCGCCGGTCCCCATTAAAGAATCCAGGTCCTCATCCTCCACGACGAATTCCAGGACCGTCTCCTGGTGAGGGTCTTCCACCACTTCGATTAACTCGATGATCTCTTCTTCACCCGGAGAGGGCGCCAGAGGGCTATCTTTTTCAGAGGGATCGCTCATAAGTTTCGGGGTTCGCTTTTATTATCGATAAAATTCCCGGTTGACTAACTACTTAATTTTAATTGCCAATTAACATGGCTAACCATGAATGTCAAGGTATTTACCGTGATGGCCGGCGGCTGGACATCCCGGTGCTCCGGATTAAGGCCGCCGCCCCGGTCTCCGCCAGGAGTTTCCCTAACGGTTAACCGGTTTTCCGCCATTCCCGGGTGATTTCATAATAATGCCGAGAGAACTGGGGTTGCTCGAAAATGAGCACCTCCACCTGATGTTCCCGGGTCAGGCGGGCCCAGAGCTTTTCTCCCTCAGCCTGGAGTTGCGCCGCCACCTCCGGGTGGGCCAGGATGGTCAGCCGGCAACCGGCAAACTCCCGGGCTTCGGCCAGGAGTTGCCGGAAGATGTCCCCGGTCAATACCGCCGGGGACAGGACCTGACCTTCGCCCTCGCAATAATTGCAGGGATTCAGGGCTAACTGGGCCAGACTATCACCCAACCTCTGCCGGGTCATTTCCATCAACCCCATGGCCGACATGGGCAACACCATGGACTTGGCCCGATCCCGCTTGAGAGCTTCCTGTAAGGTCTGATAAACCCGCTGCCGGTGTTCCGGATCTTCCATGTCAATAAAATCGATAACGATGAGACCGCCGATATTGCGCAACCTGAGCTGCCGGGCGATCTCTTGGGCGGCCTCCAGATTGGTTTTAAGGATGGTCTCTTTGAGATTTTGGCGGCCGATGTAGCGGCCGGTATTGACATCAATGGCGGTCAGGGCTTCCGTGGCCTCGATGAGTATGTAGCCCCCGCTTTTCAGCCAGACCCGGGGGGCCAGGAGCCTGCTCCAATCGATCTCCAGGCCGCAATGGACAAACAGAGGCTCCGGGCCGGTATATAACTCCACCTGATAGGCCAGATAAGGGTCCAGGGAACCCAAATAGTCCCGGATCTGTTCATAAGCTCCAGGGTCGTCCACGAGGATGATCCCCATGTCAAAAGAATAAAGGTCCCGGACCACCCGGCGGGTGACTTCCAGCTCCTGGTGGAGTAAGGCCGGGCAGGGAGAGGTTTCTTTTAAGTGCCGGATTTTCCCCCAGAGAGCCACGAGATAATCCCGTTCCCGGGCCAAGCGCTCCGCCCCCTGACTCTCGCTGGCGGTGCGGGCAATCAGCCCCCCGGTTGCCGGCTTGAGGTCCTCCAACAGACTCCGGAGCCGGATCCGTTCCCCCTCATCCATAATACGCCGGGAGACCCCCAGATGGTCAACGCCGGGCAAGTACACCAGATAATGGCCGGGCAAGGTGATCTGGGTGGTCAGCCTGGCACCCTTGTTCCCCAGAGGCGGGCGAAACACTTGTACCAACAACTCCTGGCCGGGTTGCAGGAGCTCCTCGATGGGGGCCGGAGAAGGCCGGCCCATATCAGGTTCGTCCAACTCCCCGGCCTCCTCCTTCAACCAGAGATTAACCAGATCATCCCCCGGGTCCGACACCTCTTCCACATAAAGGTAAGCCGGCCGCTCCAGACCCAGGTCCAGAAAAGCCGCGGCCATGCCGGGAAGGACCTTCAACACCCGGCCCTGATAAATGTTGCCGGTGGGTGGCTGATGTAGATGGCGCTCTAAATAAAACTCCGCCAAACGCCCATCTTCCACCAGGGCCACCCGGGTATCACACTCCGCCACACTGATAATTAATTGACTGTTCATAGTTATTTAGGTCTTTGGGGGAGGGGGCCAGGGGCCAGGGGCCAGTGGCCCCTGTCCCCTCCCCCAAACCCCCTCCCCCAACCCCTTATAGGGGGTTGGGAGGGGTGTTTGCGGGGAGGGAGGGGGACCTGTGTTCCCCCGGCCCTCCCTGCAACTCCTCACCAACACTCCTCATCTTCAGGATTTGCAGGTTCAGGGTTTGGGTTTCGTTCAGGTTGAAGATGGCGTTGAGGGCCTCGGTTATCTTCAGGTTATCTTTTTCCCGCACCCGGATTTCCAGTTGCAGTTGATAGGGGTCAAGGACCTCCAGATGAGCCACCAGGGAACGCAAATCTATGGTCCGGTCCTTTCCGGGCCGCCGCCGCTTTACCGGGTAATCTTTCTGGGCCAGGAACCGGGCCGCCGCCTGGAGGTCAAAGACCGGCTCCGGACTTTCCACCTGATAAATGGCGGCACTCAGGCGGGGGGGCGGGAGGTGCCGGGGGAGGCGTTGGGCGTGTAAAATCTTTAGTCCCGGGGGCAGAACCAGGTTCAGGTTTTGAATCAGGGCCGCGGCGCCGATTTCGGCGGCCAGCTCCAGGTCCAGGGTTTCGGCCAGGCTTTCCACCCCCACGGGCAAGGCCAGGTGGAAGGCCACCCGGGGCAGGGGATGGTAGCCCCCGGTGAAGGCCAAAGGCAAGCCGGAACGCCTGAGGCTGCGATACATGGCGGCAATCATCTCCAGGTGGCTGAGCCACCGACCCTCCTCCATTTTGGCGAACGAGAGGCGGTACCAGATGGGCTGCCAGGCCTGAGCCACCGGCCCGGCAGGCCGAGGAGGCGACGCCGCCGGAGCCTGGCTGAGGCGCAGGGCGATCTTTTCCTGGTCACAGACGCCGCAATCCTGACAACCGGCGGTGCGGCAGTCCGGGGTGGATACGCCCTGATAAGCCCGCTCCCGTTCTTGGAGGAGGAAATCCCGACTCACGCCGCTGTCCAGGTGCTGCCAGGGGAGGGGTTCCCCCGGGTCCCGGGGGCGCAGATAGAATTCTGGGTCCACCCCCGCGTCCTTAAAGGCCTGGTGCCAGGATTCCAGGCGCAGGTGCTCGCTCCAGGCCTCCAGGCGGCAGCCCCGCCGGTACGCGGCCAGCAGCACCGGGGCCAGACGCCGGTCCCCCCGGCAGAACACCCCTTCCAGCCAGCTTTGGGCCACGCTGTTCCACTTCACCTTCAGGGCCGGGTGCTTCAGCCGGTTTTTCACGGCATGCAGGCGCTGGCGGCTTTCCTCCAGGCCCGTCTGGCCCTCCCACTGGAAGGGGGTGTGGGGCTTGGGAATGAAGGTGGACAGACTGACGTTAAGCCGGGGCCGGGAACCCCGGGGCGCGGTGTCCAAAATCTGCCGGGTCAGGGTGGAGATGGCCTCCAGATCTTCAGGAGACTCGGTGGGCAGGCCGATCATGAAATAGAGCTTAAGCAAACGCCAGCCGGCGCTAAAGGCCTTGGCGGTGGAGGCCAGGATCACCTCTTCTGGCAGATTCTTGTTGATTAAAGTGCGTAAGCGGTTAGTGCCGGCCTCCGGGGCCATGGTCAGCCCGGTGCGCCGCACCCGTTGAATCTGGCTGACCATCTCCGGGGTCAGGGTGTCGGCCCGAAGGGACGGCAAAGACAGGGCCACGCGCTCCGGCTCCAGACGTTCCATGAGCCGGTCCAACAGCCAGGGCAGGGCCTGATAGTCGCCGGGACTTAAGGTCAACAGGGAGATTTCCTCATAGCCGGTGGCCGCCAGCGCCGCGGCCACCCAGTTCACCAGTGCTTCCGGCGTCCGCTCCCGCACCGGCCGGTACAACATCCCCGCCTGGCAATACCGGCAGCCCCGGGTGCAACCCCGGGAAATTTCCACGTTGAGGCGATCATGAATGATCTGGCAATAAGGCACCAGGGGCCGGGGGGTGAAGGAGACCCGGTTCAGGTCAGCCAGGACCCGCTTCACTATGGTGGCCCGCCGGCCCCGGGGGATGATCTCCCGAAGATAGCCTTCGCCGTCAAAGGCCGGATCAAAACAGGCGGGGACGTAAACTCCCGGCACCTCCTCCAGGGCCTGCCACAGTTCCTCCCGGCTGCCCCGGGCGGCCCGCCAGGATTTGACCACGGCCGCCACCTCCAGGACCACTTCTTCCCCGTCTCCCAATACCAGGGCATCGAAAAAGGGGGCCACCGGCTCCGGATTGAAGGCCAGAGGACCCCCGCCCAGGACTACCGGATCCTCGGGGCTGCGCTCCGCGGCCAAGAGGGGCACTCCCCCCAAATCCAAAATATTCAGAAGATTGGTGTAGCCCAGTTCATACTGGAGGCTGACCCCCAGGAGGTGGAAGTCTTTAAGAGGGGTGCCCGATTCCAGGCTGGTCAAGGGCTGACCCTGGGAGCGGAGCAAGGCCTCCAGGTCCGGGGCCGGAGCGTAAACCCGCTCGGCCCAGAGGTCTTCCTGCTGATTCAGCAAATCATAGAGCAGCCCCAAACCTAAATGGGACATGGCCACTTCATAGAGGTCGGGAAAGACCAGGGCCACCCGGAGCGCCATAGCCCGGGGGTCCTTGTAAACCGCGTTGACCTCCCGGCCTAAATAACGGCTGGGACGCTTGACCTGACTGAGATAAGGACGATTATCCAAGGGATTGGGCGATTAGTGTTTTTGGGAGAGGGGGCTAAGGGGCACAGCCCCTTACCCCCTCCCCCAAGCCCCCTCCCCCAATCCATTAATGGGGTCAAAATTTTGTCCGTGGCAGTCGGTGCCTTTAGCACCGACTGCCACGGACAACCCTTCAGCGGGTTGGGAAGGGGGTGTGGGGGGAGGGCAGGGAGATCATCTCCCTGGCCCTCCCCCCACAAAAACTGGAATATAGTGGAGGGCGGGGGACCGCAGGTCCCACGCCTTCCACTCAATTAACTATTCCCGCGCCCTCTTGGGCGAGTTTCAGGGCCTCGGTCAGGTTAATATTGCCGTCGTAAAGGGCCCGGCCGATGATTACCCCCATCACCCCCAGGGGTTCCAGGGGCAGGAGGTCCCGGATATCCGCGAGAGAACTCACCCCCCCGGAGGCGATTACCGGGATGGGCACGGCCTGGGCCAGAGCCTGGGTGGCAGTTATGTTGACGCCTTGTTTCACCCCGTCCCGGGCGATGTCCGTATAAATCAGGGCCGCGGGCTGCATTAGTACCAGTTTTTTGGCCACTTCCAGGACCGTTGCCGAGGAGGTTTCGGTCCAGCCCTCCACGGCCACCAGGCCGTCTTTGGCGTCCAGGCCGATGGCGATCTTGCCGGGGTAGGCGGCGCAGGCCCGGGCCACCAGGTCCGGGTCCTTTAAGACCGCGGTGCCCAAAATCAGGCGATCAATGCCCAGGTCAATATAGGTGGCGATGGTCTCCAGGGTGCGGATGCCGCCCCCCAATTGCATGGGGATGGTCAGGGCCCGGCGCAGGCGGCGGACGGCTTCCAGGTTCTGGGGGCGGCTGCTGAAGGCCCCGTCCAGGTCCACCACGTGGAGCCACTCAGCCCCGGCCTCCTGCCATTTGAGACCCATGGCCGCGGGATCGTCCCCGAAGACGGTCTCCTCCTCTTTACGCCCCTGGCGCAGGCGCACGCACTTGCCGTTCCGGATGTCGATGGCAGGAAAGATGATCATAACCAATAGAAAAATTATATTAACTGAGAAAAGAGGGACTGACAATCCTTGGCTCGGGGATATTTCTCCTTAACGAGTAAAGGCCCTTGAAATTTTATGATTATTTATTAATAATATCTATAGATTATGTCTGAGTTGGGTCGCTTTTTAGTAATTATTGGCTTATTGTTGCTGGCCGTGGGCCTGGTTCTCTGGCTGGCCCCGAAGATTCCCTGGCTGGGGAAACTGCCCGGAGATATCACCTGGCAGCGGGGCCGGTTTACCTTTTATTTCCCCTTGGGTACCTGCATCCTTCTCAGTGTGCTCCTAACCTTACTCCTCTATCTTTTTCGGAAATAGTTGCCGGGGACTCGCATGTCTGGCAAATTACTTGCACATTTTCCTTGGGGAAGTATACTGGGATGGTATTTTATCCCGCCAAATCTCGGGGATGCATTGAGGTGGACTAGATGCCGGAGTTGCGCAAGGACCCCATTATCGGCCGCTGGGTGATCATCGCCACCGAACGGGGGAAACGCCCCCACGACTTTGTCATTGAGGAGGAGGTGGTCAAGGGAGGTTTTTGCCCCTTCTGTCCTGGAAATGAGCATACCACCCCCCCGGAAATCTTTGCCTACCGGGAGCCGGGCACCCAGCCCAACACCCCGGGTTGGCGCCTTCGGGTGGTGAACAACAAGTTCCCGGCCCTGATCCTCCAGGGGGAGTTGGACCGCCAGGGGGAGGGCATGTTCGACAAGATGGCGGGTATCGGCACCCATGAGGTGATCATCGAGAATCCCGATCACCTGGTCACCCTGGCCAGCATCTCTCTGGATGGTTTTGTGGACGTTCTCAAGGCTTACGGCGAGCGCATTCACACCCTGGGCCAGGACTCCCGGTTCAGGTACGTCCTGATCTTTAAAAATCAGGGGCGGGCAGCCGGGGCCTCCCTGGAACACAGTCACAGCCAGCTCATCGGCCTGCCCATTGTGCCGGAACTGGTGATGGAGGAGTTGAACGGCAGCAAGTTTTATTATGGCTGGAAAGAGCGCTGCGTCTTTTGCGATATGATCCGTCAGGAATTAAACCAGAAGACGCGGTTGGTCTTGGAAAACAAGGAATTTGTGGCCATCTGCCCCTTTGCCCCCCGCTCTCCCTTTGAAGTGTGGATCCTCCCCAAAACGCACCATTCTTCCTATGTGGGCTTGCAGGAGGAGTCCTACCGACACTTGGCGGAAATTTTCTCCGAGACTCTGAAGCGCTTGGAAAAATCCTTGGGAAAGGCTCCCTATAATTTCATTCTCCACACCGCGCCCATCGGGGAGACGGGACTGCCGCATTATCACTGGCATTTCGAGATCATGCCCAAACTGACGCTGATGGCCGGTTTTGAGTGGGGTTCCGGGTTCTTTATCAATCCCACCCCCCCGGAAGATGCGGCCCAGTATCTCAGGGAAGTAACCTTGTAACTCCTTTGAAGGACAGACTATGCGCATCCTCATAGTTACCCCGGAGGCCAATCCCTTTGCCCGGAGCGGCGGGCTGGCCGAAGTGATCTTCGGTCTGGCCTGTGCCTTAGTGAGACTGGGACACCAGGTTAACGTGGTTATGCCCCTTTACCGTCAGGTCCGGGAGTCGGGGCTCCCCCTCAAATTTACCGGGCAAACCCTCTCAATCCCCCTGTCCTGGAAAAACCTGGACGCGGAGATCTATCATTCCCGTATCGACGACCAAGTGGATTTCTACTTCATCGGCCAGGACGCCCTTTATAACCGGGAAGGCCTCTATGGCACGGAATATGGGGATTTCGAAGACAATGCCGAACGCTTCATCTTCTTCAGCCGGGCGGTAGTGGAGATGGTGGAAGCCCTGGAACTGGACCTGGACATCTGCCACTGCCATGAATGGCAAACCGGTCTGGTACCGGTGTATCTGCGCACCCTCTATCATGAACGGCCCCGGCTCTCCCCCCTGCCCGTGCTTTATACCGTGCACAACGTGGGTTACCAGGGCATCTTCTCGGCTTACGACCTGCCTTTAACCGGCCTGGGCTGGGAGCTCCTATCGCCCAAGGCCTTGGAATTCTATGGGAAAATCAATTTTATGAAGGGGGGGCTGGTCTTTGCCGATCTTATCAGTACGGTGAGTAACAAGTATCGGGAAGAGATCTTGACCCCGGAGTTCGGCTTCGGCCTGGAAGGGCTTTTTCAGGAGCGGGCCGCTGAACTCTTCGGCATCCTGGAAGGAGTGGACTATCAGCGTTGGGACCCATCCCGGGACACCTGCCTGGCCGCCACTTACGACCGTCAGCAGCTTGAGGGAAAACAGGCCTGCAAAGCCGCCCTGCTCAAACACTTCAGCCTGGACCTGCCTCTGACCCACCCCCTGTTGGGCATGACTACCCGCCTCTTTGAACGGAAAGGCATTGACCTTTTGACGGGCATCCTGGATGATTTGTTGCAGTTGGAGGTGGGGTTTGTCCTGCAGGGCACCGGGGAAGAGCGGCATCATTATCTCTTGCAAGAGATCAGCCTCAGGTATCCGGAGAGGTTCGGCCTGAGCATCGGCTACAGCGAAGAATTGGCCCGGCAGATCATTGCCGGCAGCGATATCTTTCTAATGCCTTCCCGTTATGAACCTTGCGGTCTCGACCAACTCTATTGCCTGCGTTACGGCACCGTGCCGGTGGTGCGGGCCACCGGGGGATTGGACCAGACCATTCAGGAGTATGACCCCAAGACCGGGGACGGTAACGGTTTCAAGTTCAACGGCTATACCCCGGCGGAATTTCTAAGCGCCATCCACCAGGCCCTGGGAATGTATAAGGACCGGAAGGCCTGGCAGGCGCTGATGCGGAAGAATATGGCCCTGGACTTTTCCTGGGATACCGTGGCCCCCAAATATCTGGACCTCTACCGGCTCGCCCAGGAGAAACGGTAACTCCCGGCGGGAGAGTAATTATTCATGGCCTCGGAGCGCCTGGCCTTTCTGGCCCAAATGGTGGAACTGCTTACCTCCACGGTAAGCTTTGGAGAGCGCCTCAACAATATGGTGCATCTTCTGGCCCGCCATCTGAAGGTGGACATCTCCCTTTATTTCGCTCTGGACAAGAACCGGGAGACCCTCTCTCTGCAAATCAGCAGCCAGGGACCGGTCCCCCCCCATCTGCGCCTGGAATTTCCCGTGGGCCAGGGCGTGGTGGGAGAAGCGGCCAGCAGCCGCAAGATCAAAGTGAGCCATCGCCACCACCCCGGAGTCAGCGCGGCCAACGCTCCCCTGGAGAAGTTGCATCCCGCCTATCATACCCTGGCGGCTTTTCCGGTGGCCGACGATAACTTCCTTTACGGCGTTCTCTTGATGCTGGACCGGGAGGACCGGTCTTTTGCCCCGGGGGACCGGCAGGCCGTACAACTGGCGGCCCTGATGCTGGCCGGCACCCTGCGCCAGGCCCTGGTCCAGGAAGAAGCCAAAAAGCGCATCGCCGAGCTCTCCGTCTTATTTGAAGTGGGCAAGGCACTGAGCGCCACGGTGGAGTTGGACGACCTCCTGGAACGCATCGTCACCACCACCGCCAAAGTGATCAACGCCAAGGGGGCGGCCTTGCAGATTATTGACCAGGACACCGGCGAAACCCGGGTTTCCTCCCAGTATGGCCAGATTCCCCCTATGCTGCCTTGTCCGAAGACAGTGGCAGTAACCCCCGGGCCGGGGCCTCTGGCGGAACCCCCTTATCTTCAGGGCCAGGAACTGGACTCCGAAGGCCGTGCCCACTTTTACCTGGTGGTGCCCCTCACCTTCAAGGGTAAATTGCAGGGTTCCCTCTGCGTTTTCAATAAAATCAGTCCCACCGGGGAACATCAGGCCTTTGATCCGGAAAACCGCCAACTCTTGTACACCATGGCCGGGCTGATCGTCAACGCCCTGGAGAACGCCCTGACTTATCAACAGGTGGAGACCCTGGCGGAGAGAAACGAGCGCATGGTGCAGAATCTCACCGCCCTCCAGGAGATTTCCCAGGCCATGTTGACCACCGTCCAGGAAGACCGGCTGCTGGAAATCATTCTTCAGGGTCTGACCCTGAAGCAGGGCCTGGGTTTTGACCAGGCTCTAGTGCTGGTGGTGGATGAAACGGCCCAAACCCTGCGGGGGGCCAAAGGCGCCCAAAGCCTGAACAACGCCATCAAGGCCCCCCTTCCCCAGGCCTTGCTTCTGCCCCTTAAGTCGGAAATACCGGTGGACGATTGGCAAATCCCGTTGGGGCCGGACCAGGGTCCCCTGGCCCTGGCGGCGCTACAGATGCGGCCCTTCCATTTTCATCAGCCGCAAAAGGAACCGGGGGTCTCCTACCCCTGGCAGAATAAATTGACGGCGTCGGAATTTTTTGTGGTTCCCCTGGTGGTTAAAGACCGGGCCACCGGCGTGCTGGTGGTGGATAATCAGTCCTCCGGACGGCCTCTGGCCGAGGAACCCTTGCACGCCTTACAGGCCTTGGCCACCCAGGCGGCATTGGTCCTGGAGAACGCCCACCTCTATTCCACTATTGAAGCCAATAACCGGGAACTAATGTTGATCCGGGAGCGGATGCTGGAATCCGACCGTCTCACCGCGCTGAGCAGCCTGGCCTCCGGCATGGCCCACGAAATCCGCAACCCCCTGGTATCCATCGGCGGCTTTGCCCGGCGCATCAGTAAACTGGTGGAGAAAGATTCTCCCTTGCGGGGGTATGTGGAGGTCATCCAGGAGGAAGTGGCCCGCCTGGAGAAACTCCTCCGGGAAATCCTGGACTTTACCGGAGAAAATCTCAGTTATTTCGGCGACCATGACCTGCGCCACCTCATCGACGACACCCTGCTTTTGGTGCAACGTGATCTGGCGGCCAATAATATTAAGCTGGTCAAGGAATTAACTCCCCTACCCCGCATCCATTGCGATGACCGCCAGATCAAACAGGTCTTTTATAACCTCTTTCAAAACGCCCGTCAGGCCATGACCCAGGGCGGCACCTTGACCATTCGCACCTTCACCCTGGAGAAAGAAGACGGCGTCTATGCCGCCGCGGCCATTTCCGACACGGGGGGCGGCATTCCCCTGGAAGTGCTCCATAATATCTTTAATCCCTTCTTTTCCACCAAGGACTACGGCACCGGCTTGGGCCTGTCCATCGCCCAACGCATCATCTCCCGCCACTACGGCCAGATCGAAGTCAAAAATGAACTGGGGAAAGGGGTGACCTTTATTGTGAGTCTGCCTATCGCGAAATATTGTTTGGTCAAGAACGGCGGTCAGGGCGCGGCTCTGGCCAGCACCTTCAAAGGTCCCACAGGAGGATGGCGATGAAGAAGATCCTGGTAGCCGACGACGAGATGAGTATTCGCCTCCTTTACAGTGAAGAGCTTAAAGAGGAAGGATACGAGGTATATCAGGCCAGCAATGGTAGAGAAGCCTTGGAGATTGTGGAAAAAATTCCCCTGGACCTGGTGATCCTGGACATCAAGATGCCGGAAATGGACGGCATCGAGGCCTTGAGGCAGATCAAGGAAAAACGCCCGGACCTGCCGGTGCTCCTGAGCACCGCCTACGGAGAATACCGCCAGGACTTCGCCACCTGGGCCTCCGATGAATACCTGGTCAAATCTTCCGACCTGGAGGACCTCAAGTCCGCGGTAAGACGCTACCTTAAAGACTAATACTCAGGGGAAGGCCATGACTAAGTTTAGAGGTCTATTGCTGTTAATCCTCTCCCTGCTCCTGTTGATCTTTGCCATGGAAAACTGGCATTACCCCTCGCCCCCGGTGAAATTCCTGGGTCTTACCTTCCTACCTATCCCCCAGGCCCTGATTATCTATAGCTGCTTTCTCATGGGCTTCCTGGCCGGCTGGCTGGCCCACGCCCGGAAGGCGAAGAAGCAGAAAAAAGATTGAGGGGAGGGCCGGGGGAAAACAGTTCCCCCGCCCTCCCCTCAAACTCCCCTCCCAACCCCCTATAAGGGGTTGGGGGAGGGGGCAGGGGCCGTCG
>JBFLZI010000055.1:0-14846 GCA_040756315.1 Thermodesulfobacteriota bacterium
TCAGAGTGATCAAACGTCGCTAAAGCGTCCCGCCCCGTTGGAGCCTGAGAATCATCTCGCGGCTTAACCCAAAACCCAAGGGGGGCTTGCGCCTACTTGACAACTTTCAACCATATCAGGGTGCGCACTGCGCACCGAATGCTGGTGGCGGGCGGGGACGCCTGCCCTACGATATTTCATGTTTTATGGGTGGGCCACAGGTCCATGAGGAACTGCTCTGAAAATGTAGCCGCAGGCTTCAGCCTGCGCCTTAAGAATAGACCCTCAGGGCCTAAAAGGTCAGGTCGCCATGCGCCTACCAAGAATAGCCGAGGGCGGCTGTGCTCCATTTTTTCTGCTGCTTTGAAAATGTCTGTTGTAGGGCGCGTCTTACGCGCCAAAAATGGTGCGTGAAACGCACCCTACATAAATTTTCCTGGCTTTCGTTGCTCCCTGGGAACCTGAATGGCTCGTTCCCAAGGTTAGCTTGGGAATCAGAAAATCATAAAAATCTAATCTTTGTGGCACCGGCTTCCGGCCTGTGCCGGCGCAGGCTGAAGCCTGCGGCTACATTTCTTCAGCTTTATTCTTTTAACCGAAAACTGAAAACGGTATTAAAGACTGTTCCTTGAAAAATTCCCCAGATTCGCTATCATCTAAATTCACCAACCCTAAACTGGATTTAGATCATGCAGCGCCGGGAATTCTTGCAGCGTTTGGGCTTGGGCCTGGCCGGGGCCTGGGCCGGCAGCCGCCTGGCCTGGCCCCGCACCGCGCTGGGGGGCGGCCCGGAGCTGCGCCTGGCCCTCCTGGCCGACGCGCATCTGCCGGACGGCCATGCGGGCAGCCCCGAAGCCCAAGCCCTGGCCCGGGCCGTGGCGGAAATCCGGGCCTTGCGTCCGGCCCCGGACCTGACCCTCTTCGCCGGTGACCTGGCCCATGCTGGTGACGGGCCGGCCCTGGGCTTAGGCCGGGAAATTCTCATGGACTTGCCGGGGACCCTCCTGTTGGTGCCGGGGGAAGGGGATGCGTCTCCGGATTCCTCCGGAGCCTGGGGACAGCTATTCGGGGAGGCGGGTTTTCTCCATACTTATCAGGGCCTGAACCTCCTGGGGTTATATACCGCCTGGCTCCCCACCCCCATTGGCCCGGTCTTTCAGGTGGGGGAGGCCCAGGCCCGCTGGCTGGCCCGGGAACTGCCCCGCCTGGACCCGGAAACCCCTTTACTCATCCTCTCCCACGCTCCCCTGGACCGGATTTTCCATCCCTGGCAGCAATGGACCGGGGACGCGTTCCGGCTCCTGCCTCTGTTGGGCCGCTTTAATGAGGTGCTGTGCCTTCATGGCCATGTGCATCAGGCCGGGGTTAGGGGTCAGGGGTCAGGGGTCAGTAGGGCAGTGGACCATGTTCCTTTCATGACAGGAGACCTAGGACAGATAGCGGAAAACCGTCTCTCCCACCAAGCCATCCCCGCCACGGCCTGGCCCTTGCCGGTGGCCCTCCAAGGAACCCCGGCGGCCTTATGTCCCGGCCAGGGGCCTCAGGGCTGTGGTTGGGGACTTGTCTCTCACCAGCAGGGTGCATGGCACTTTCATCCCCAGATCTGGCTGGCCTGACAATCGGCTAAAAGAAGTTAAGTTTAGGCAAGGGTGCGCCTTCATTGAAGAACCAAGTGGCCATACCGCTAATTCTCTATGTCGATCAATATAAAAAAATTGGATGAAAACAGGAGGCTTGAAGTTTGGGCAGTTATCCATTTTATCAGGATAATGCGCAAAGAATACAAAAGATGGCTAATTTTAAAAGAATTCTCTAATCCACCTAATCCTGATTTCTATTGTAATTTAGATGGGAAGAAAATCGGTATTGAAATTGCTCATTTATATGGTAGCGAGAGAGATGCAAGATCATCATTCGGTAGGGAAAGAAAGAATGAACGAAATATACAAAGTCGCATAAATCCTCCTATACCTTTGAATTGCCGTATACCGTATGATCTAAATCGTACTTTATTAGAAAAAGCAAATCACAATTATGGAAAAAATACATGGCTAGTTATCCGGAACGCCTATCCGATTTGGTTTAAAGATGATTTTGAACAGTATATTAACCAAATCAATATACCGCGAAAACACTACTTTGATGAGATATGGCTTATTTGTGACGGAAAAGGTTTGTCTGGTATTCTGAAACTATTTCCCATAAATCAATCATAGCTCTCGCCCATCATTAACCTCTCTCCTTCTGGCGGGGTCGCCTTCGGTTGGGCCGCCAGTTCCTCCACTTTGTCTTCCAGGCGGGCGATGAGGGGCGGTAGGGTGCCCGTATCCAGGGCCGAAACCGCCACGCCGTGGTGCAGGCGGGCCTGGAGCGCGGCCAGTCTGGGGTTTACCTGGTCAATCTTGTTGAAGACCTTCAGAACCGGCTTGTCCGCCAGGTTCAGGTCCGCCAGGATGCCGTCCACCGCGGCGATCTGCTCCGGGAAGCGGGGATTGCTCAGATCAATGACGTGGATGAGGAGGTCCGCTTCTTCCAGTTCTTCCAGGGTGGCCTTGAAGGCCTCCAGGAGGTTTTTGGGCAGGTCCTGGATAAAGCCCACGGTATCGGTGATGATCACTTCCCGCTCTCGGGGGAAGCGGAGGCGGCGGCTGGTGGGGTCCAGGGTGGCGAAGAGGCGGTCTTCGGCCAGGACCTGGGCGTTAGTCAGGGCGTTGAACAGGGTGGATTTCCCTGCGTTGGTATAGCCGATGATGGAGAGGATGGGGAGGCGGTGGCGGCGGCGCACCCCCCGGCGTACCCGCCTCTCCGCCCGCACCTGGCCCAACTCCGCGTTCAGGCGGTGCAACCGCTCCTGGAGGCGGCGGCGGTCGATCTCCAGCCGGGTCTCCCCCGGCCCCCGGCCGCCGATGCCCCCGGTGAGGCGGGAGAGGGCGTCATCCCGGCCCCGGAGCCGGGGCAAGAGGTACTTCACCTGGGCCATCTCCACCTGGAGTTTGCCCTCCCGGCTACGGGCCCGTTGGGCAAAGAGGTCCAGGATCAACTGGGTGCGGTCAATGACCTTGAGTTCGGTAAAATCGGTGATGGAGCGCACCTGGGAGGGGGTCAGTTCCGCGTCGAAGACCAGGAGGTCCGCGCCCACCTGCAGGGCCTGAATCACCAAGTCACTGAGTTTGCCTTTGCCCATGAGAAAGCGGGGGTCGATCTTGGCGCGCTGCTGGATGATGGCGGCGGCCACCTCCAGGCCGGCGGAGCGGGCCAGTTCCTTCAGTTCCTGGAGGGAATCCTCCGCTGTCACCTGCTTCTTGTGGGTGACGCCGATGAGGATGGCCCTTTCCCGGCCGTCCTGCCCCAGCGCCACCCCCACCCGGGCCAACTCCGCTTCCAGGGAGTCGATGAGATCGGCAAAATTGAGTTGCAGCAGGGCCACGTGATCCGCGGCCACCACGGCCCAATTGCGGCCGTCTTCCTCATGGGGCAAGAGATGGGCCATCTGCAGGGGGCCGGGGAGGCCCTCGGGGGTCACGGTCAGGGCGGCCACTGCGTCCAGGCGCAGTAAGGCCAGGTCCATGAGGTCATCCTGGCTCAAGGGACCGGCGTCCAAATGGGTATGGATCAGGCGCAGCCCCTTAAGACGGCCCCGGGCGCCCCGCTCCCGCCTTAAGGGGGGAATGAGCAATCCCTTGGCATCACCCACAATGACATAATTAACCGCGCCGGACCGGTCCACCAGGATACCCACCTGGCGGTGCAGGTCCCGGGATACCTGGGCCAACTGCCGGGCCAACTCCGGGGTGATCAACTCCGCGGGGGGCACCTTGCGGCGGTAGAGCCGCTCCAGTTGCCGGTATTGCTGGGGCTTGATACCCGCCAAATTCCCTAAAGGCCGGTTAATCTCGATTACCTCGCTTTATTGGAGGAGGGGGCCAGGGGTCGCAGACCCCTGCCCCCTCCCCCAAGCCCCCTCCACCAACCCCTTAAAGGGGGGTGGGAGGGGAGCTTGAGGGGAGGGCGGGGGAGCCACTGATACCCAGGCCCTCCCCCCAAATTCTATTCTAACCCATCTGTCGCAAAAATCGAGCGGTTTCCACCAGTTCAGATTGCAGGGCGTCGGCCAGGGCGATTTTCAGTCCGGCCCCGGCCAGGAGGGCCAGGCAGGTCTGTTCCAGGCTCACCGGGTATTGCCGTCTTAGGCCGCTTCTGAGGTTGGACAGGCCGATCATGGTCCGGGCGGGAAGGCCGAACGCGGCGCCGCTGGAGAGCAACCGGACGGCCTTGGCCACCGCGCCCACCTGTGCCCAAGCGTCCGGCCAACTGAGGTTAGGGAGGACGGGGTCGAAAATCAAGCGGCTCTCCTCCAGGCCGGCGGCCAGGGCCCGTTCCCGGAGTTCCACCGCCAGGGCGATCTTTCCTTCCAGAGAGGGAGGCGGAAAAGAACGTTCGTCCAGCAAGAGCAGCACCAGATCGGTTTGGTGCTCCACGGCCAGAGGTAAAATTTCCGCCAGTTTTCTCTCTTCCAAAGTCAGGGCGCTCAGGATGGGCTTATTCCGGCAGGCGGCCAGGCCCTTGGCCAGAACTTTAGGGTTGGGGCTGTCCAGGATCAGGGGGAGGGAGGTCGCTTCCTGGACCGCGTCCACCAGGAAGGTGATGCGGTCTTCCCGTCGGGGAGGCAGATAACCGGGGTTGAGGTCCAGGAGCCCGGCCCCGGCCTCCCGGCAGCGCCGGGCCAGGGCCTGGAGGGGCTGGGGGTCCAGTTTTCTTAGGGCTTCGGCAACCGCGGAATTGGAAGGGTTCAGGTTATCCGCCGCCAGGATCACGGCGCCCCCGGCGGAGAATTTCCCACCAGCGTCAGCCGGTCCCTGACTAAACGGAGGGCCTCTTTTCCTTGCTGGAAAGCTCGGGAGATCCTGGCGGAGAACTCCTTCCGTCCCGTTTCCGGATTCAGCAAGGGCAGATTGGCTAAAGCGATATGAGCCGCCCCCTTGATCGCTCCCCCCAGAAACTCTAAAGCTACCAGCAGGTCGGAGACCAGGTGTCTTTGGCAGGAAACTCCGGTGGAGGATACCAGGGTCATTGCCTCCCTGGCTTGTGCCATGATGGAAAGGGGACAGTCAATGGCAGTCTGCACGATCTCCGACCAAGGCCCGCCCTCTACTTGGGAGGCCCGGGCTGCGGCCAATCTGGCATAGGCCCGGACGTCGGCTTCCTGCAATTGGGACAGGGAAGCGGTTAATTCCCGGGCCTTGATTAGCTGCCGCTCCCAAAAAAGCCGCCCCGAGGCTTCATGATGAGGACGCCGGAGTTCCAGTTGGATGACCTTCTCCAGCAAGGCCAGGGCCAAGGTGGCCCCATAGGCCGCCGCCGCCCCGCCGCCGGGGTCGGGTCGGGGCTGGGCCAGGTCACTAAGAAACGATGTGGTCATGATGCTCTAAAACTCTTTTCTTTACCCCGGCCTTAATAATAATCTTCCGCCGCCAATACTCAAACAAATATTTATTACCCTAAGGGATTGGGGTAGGACGGGAGCTTATACCATTTCGCACTCAGATAGGTATTAAAATGTAGGGGCGAACCTTGTGTTCGCCCACCGATTTAGGGCGAATACAAGATTCGCCCCTACGACAAAAATTGTCGTTTGATGGCGAATTGGTATAAGGGCCTAAAGTCCTTAGCCCCTCTCCCCTGACGCTAACTTCAGGATACCTTCTCCCAGTTGGCCTCAAAGGTGTTGTCGTAGAGAGTATACATATATCCCATCATTTTGCCCACCCCCGGCGGCTCTCCTTCTTTGACGCGCCAGAAGGCCAGGTAGATGGCCGGAACAAGGCGCGGCTCATTGGTCAACGGGTCATCGGCGATGTTTTGCCAGACCTCCCGTTTTTCCAGGACCCGCCAGATAGTGCCGTATCTTTTGCTGCGCACGATCTGTCCCACCTCGGGCAACCCCTTTTCACGAATAATCTCTTCATACTGTTGCATGGCACCTCCCCGGGTTTTCACCCTGTCAGCCTAGGTTACCTTTACCGGTTAATTTAAAAGTAAGTTTCCGGCGGGGTGGAGTCAAGGCAGGCCTTTTTCCTCACCCTTGCAACCCAAGGGAAGGCTGGCTATAATTAATTAGCCAGGGAAGGCAATAACGCCTTAAGGATAAATCTTTTCAAAAGCAACGCCCTGAGACTTATGGACAAAATCCCGGAACAAAAAGAACTGGAAAAGGAACTGAGCGATTATCTCAGTAAGAAATACGGCAGCCGGATTAAGGTCATCTCCCCTTATTGGGTGGCCAAACCGGAAAAAGAGACTGCCGGCCAACGCCCGTCAGGCAAGCTCAGCCGCATCAATTTCGATCTCAAACCGGAAGAGTTGGAGGCCTACCTCAACGAATATGTGGTCAAGCAGGATGACGCCAAAAGCATCCTGGCCACCAAGGTCTGCACCCATTTCAACCGCATCCGCCATTTTCTGGAGCAGGGCCGGGAGCCCGACCCCGGGGTGGGAGCCATCAAAAATAACATCATCCTCATCGGCCCCACCGGCGTCGGCAAGACCTACCTGGTGAAGCTCATCGCCAAAAAGATCGGCGTGCCCTTCGTCAAAGGGGACGCCACCAAGTTCAGCGAGACCGGTTACGTGGGCGGCGACGTGGAAGACCTGGTGCGGGACCTGGTCTATGCTGCGGATGACGACTTGGAATTGGCCCAATACGGCATCATCTACCTGGACGAAATCGACAAGATCGCCTCCTCCGGTTCAGTGTGGGGCCCGGACGTCTCCCGCACCGGGGTGCAGCGGGCCCTGCTGAAACCCATGGAAGAGACGGAAGTGGACCTGAAGGTGGCCCACGACCCGGTCTCCCAGATTCAGGCCATCGAACAATACCGGCGCACCGGCAAGAAGGAGAAGCGCACCCTGAACACCCGGCACATCCTGTTCATCGTCAGCGGCGCCTTCAACGGCCTGGAGCGCATCGTCAAAGAACGTCTCAGCAAGCAGGAGATCGGTTTCGGGGCCAACATCACCTCCAGGGAACAGGAACGCCAGCTCTTAAAGCAAGTATCCGCGGAAGACCTGATCAAATACGGTTTCGAATCGGAATTCGTGGGCCGCCTGCCGGTGATCACCGTCCTGGACGAACTCACCGCGGACGACCTCTACGAGATCCTGATCAACCCGAATAATCCCATTATTACCAGTAAGAAGCGGGATTTTCGGGCTTATGGCATTGACATCAAGTTTGAAGACGAGGCCTTAAGGTTGCTGGCGGAACAGGCCGGCCGGGAAAAGACCGGGGCCCGGGGGCTGGTCAGCGTTATCGAGCGGGTCCTGATCCAATTTGAAAAACGTCTCCCCTCCACGGATATTAAGGAATTTGTCGTCACCCCGGCAGTGGTCCAGCAGGCCCAGGAGGAGCTGCGCAAATACCTGGACCAGGCCGACCACCCGGAATTTCGAGAGCGCTTTCAGCAGGCCACCCAAAGAGAGCGGGAACTCCTGCGGGAGTCCATCTGGCGCCGGGAGAGCGAACTGCTGCACCGTTACCATCTGCCGCTGACGGAAAATCGGGTGGAGATGATCATCGACCAGTATCTCCGCTGGGATTGCGACCTCAAGACCGCGTTTGAAGAGATGGGACGCTTCTATGAGCAGGTGCGGCATTTTGAGGAGCGCTTCTTCGAGGAGCACCAAATTGAGCTCCACTTCGATCCGGAGGCCCTGGACGAAATCCTGAGCCAGGCCCTGGAAAAAAATACCTCCGCTTTCAGCATCTGCCAGGACCAGTCCAAAGACCTGGAGTACGCCCTGAAGCTGGTCCGGGAGCGCACCTCCCAGGACAGCTTTCTCCTCACCCGGGAAGCCATCCTAAACCTGGACGCTTACCTTAATCAGGTGATTCGGGACTACTACCAGAAAACCCTGTTCGGAGAATAACCGGGGCCGCCTGATGGTGGGAGTGTCCAAACTATATTGCGGCGCGGTGGAAGCCGGGGATGTGCTGCGCTATGGCCGCCGCTCCGGGGAGTTGCCCTCCCATCTCCTGCAATTCTCCCTGGACAAAAAGCCGGTGGTGGTCTGGAACGTCACCCGGCAATGCAACCTGAAATGCCGCCATTGCTACGCCCACGCCGGGGCTGCGGCCGCTCCCGATGAACTGACCCACGCCGAAGGCCTGGCCCTGATCCAGGACCTGAAGGATTTCGGGGTGCCGGTGGTCCTGTTCTCCGGCGGCGAGCCTCTGATGCGCCCCGATCTCCTGGACCTGGTGGGTGCCACCATTGCCACGGGCCGGCGCGCGGTGATCTCCACCAACGGCACCCTGATCACCCGGGAGCTGGCCCAGCGCCTTCAGGACCTGGGCCTGTCTTACGTGGGCATCAGCCTGGACGGCGTCGCACCTACCCATGATCACTTCCGGGGCCAGCCGGGAGCCTTTGCCGCGGCCCTGGCCGGGGTGCGCCACTGCCAGGAAGCAGGCCTCAAAGTGGGCCTGCGCTTCACTTTAAGCCGCCTCAACTACCGGGAAGTTCCGGCCATCTTCGACCTGGTGGAAGAATACCGGATTCCCCGCATCTGCTTTTACCACCTGGTCTATACCGGGCGGGGCAGCCAACTGGTGGACCAGGCCCTTAGCCACACCGAGACCCGGGAGCTGCTGGACCTGATCTGCGCCCGCACCCGGCGGCTCTTCGACCAGGGCCGCCAAGTGGAGGTCCTCACCGTGGACAACCACGCCGACGGCCCCTATATCTATCTGAAACTGCTGAAAGAAGACCCCCAGCGGGCCGCCCAGGTGCTGGAACTCCTGAAGATGAACGAAGGGAACAACTCCGGCCGGGGTATCGGCTGCGTCAATTGGGACGGAGAGGTCCACGCCGACCAGTTCTGGCGCCACTACTCCTTCGGCAACGTGCGCCGGCGCCCCTTCAGCCACATCTGGACCGACCTCAGCAACCCTCTCCTGGCCCGCCTGAAAGATAAGAAACGCTACGTCACCGGCCGCTGCCACACCTGCCGCTGGCTGGATGCATGCGCCGGCAACTTCCGGGTCCGGGCCGAAGCCCTGACCGGCGACCTCTGGGCCCCGGACCCCGCCTGTTACTTGACGGAGGAGGAGATTGGTTGAGTGTTGTGGGGGAGGGGGCTGGGCAGTGATCAGTGAACAGTGATCAGTAATCAATGAGTAGGGGAATAACACGCAATGAAACTGTTTACTGTTTACTGATCACTTATTACTGATTACTAATTTTCCCCGGCCTTCCCCTCAAAAATCAAAACAAAAAAGGGGCGCGGGAGCGCCCCTTTGGTTTTTGGGTTTTGCTGATTCAGTCTTAAACTTTGCTGACGTTAACCGCCTGTAGTCCCTTGGGTCCTTCGTTCACCTCAAATTCCACGTCGTCGTTTTCCTTTAAGGTGCGGAAGCCTTTGCCCATGATGTTGGTGTAGTGCACAAACAGATCGGGGCCTTCATCCCGCTGAATGAAGCCGTAGCCTTTGGACTCATTGAACCACTTGACTTTGCCGGTAAAGCGCATAAAACCTCCTACTGCATAATCTTGCCTTCCTCTGCCGGCTTTCAGCGGTGGGGGAGCAGGCCAAAAAAAAACGGTGGGCTTACGCCCTACCGTAATGGTTACTTGTCCTACTGTGTCGCCCCGAGCAATGCTTTCTACGCCTGACTAAAGGAGAGATGGGAATGCTTAGCACAACTCCGGGAAGATGTCAAGGAATTTCCTGATTCTTAACAACTATTAGGAAATAGGCGCGTTGCCCTTGTCCCTCCGCCCGGCCGCCGACCTCAACGACTACCCATGAGCAGACGCAGATGGTCCTCCACGCAGTCCGCCAGCACCGTTAAATTATAGCCGCCCTCCAGCACGCTGATAAGGCGGCCGCCGGCGGTTTCCTGGGCCAGATTGACCAGATGCCGCCCCATGGCCTGGTAACCTCCCCGGGTAAGATTTTGGTGAGCCAGGGGGTCATCCTGGTGCGCGTCAAACCCGGCGGAGATCAACACAAATTGAGGGGCAAACTTTCGCAGCTTGGGCAGACCCTCTCCCTCCAGGGCCTTGAGATACAATTCATCGCCACTGCCCGTGGGCAGGGGCAGGTTTAAAGTATAGCCTTTACCCCGGCCTTTACCTTGTTCCAGGTAATAGCCGGTCCCCGGGTAGCAAGATTCCGGGTCTTCATGCAAAGACAGGTAAAAAACCCGCTGATCCGCTTCAAAGAGATGCTGGGTGCCGTTGCCGTGGTGCACGTCCCAATCGATAATGGCCACTCTCTCCAGGCCGAAATGTTCCAGAAGATAGAGGGCTCCCAGGGCCACATTATCGAAGAAACAGAAACCCATGGCCCGATTGCGTTCCGCATGATGTCCCGGGGGCCGCACCGCACAGAAGACGTTCTGCACCATGCCGTTCATTATGTTTTCAATGGCCGCGAACACCCCTCCCACCGCCAGCAAGGCAATCTCATAAGATTCCGGGGAGATGCCGCAGTCCGGGCTCATGAACATGGTCATGTCCTTCTCGCAGGCTAATTTAAAACGCCGGATGTATTCCGGATCATGGAGCCGCTCCACCCAGGCCAAGGGGGCCTCGTAGGGGTGAATCAGCAGCAATTCTTTGATCAGGCCGGTCTCCTGGAGGCGCCGCTGAATGGCCTCCAGCCGGGCGGGCCGCTCCGGATGCATTCCCCCGGGGCGGTGGCGCAAGTAGCGCTCATCATAAACATAGCCGGTGCTGAACACCATCAACTCCTCCTTACCAACGCGTTTAACCCCCCGGAGCGGGGGGCTACAATATTAGGGGAGGGGCTAAAGGTCAAAAACCACTGCCTCCTCCCCTAAATTCCTTCTTCAGGGGTCAGGTGTCAGGTGTCAGGGACCTTTTAAAGATATTATCCAGTCTTCCTGAACCTTGACCCCTGACTACTTGAAACGCGCCTCTACCGCCTCCCATTTGAGGTTTTTCATGAAGCTGGCGATATAGTCGGCCCTCTTCAGCCCATAGTCAATCATAAAGGCGTGTTCAAAGACATCAAGAATAAGTAAGGGATTGAGCCCGGCGGGGTGCCCCACGTCGTGCTCGTTGATCCACTGGTTGAAGAGCAGCCCCGATTGGGTGTCCTGGTAAAGGACGACCCAACCGATGCCCCGCATGGTGGCCGTAGCCTGGAAGTCCGCGGCGCAGGCCTCAAAGGAGCCGAACTGGTCCGCCACCGCCTGGCCCAAGCGGGGAGCTTTCGCCGGATTGCCGTCGCCTCCCAGGTTCTCGAAATAGTACTCGTGCAGACGCATGCCGTTAAATTCCCAGCCGAAGCGCCGTTTCAGTTCGGCAAATTCCGGCGTGCCCTGCTTCCCCTCCTTGAGCATGGCCCCCATCAGCTCCATGAGCTTATTGGTATTGGTCACATAACCCTGATAGAGGGTAAAAT
This sequence comes from Thermodesulfobacteriota bacterium, assembly GCA_040756315.1. Classification (GTDB taxonomy): domain Bacteria; phylum Desulfobacterota; class Desulfobaccia; order Desulfobaccales; family 0-14-0-80-60-11; genus JBFLZI01. Next base: position 11,410 of record JBFLZI010000055.1, read on the forward strand.
GGTTCTTGAGCAAGGTGTCGCTGAATCCGGACATCCCTAACAGGTGGCCATAATCCTTGGCCTGATAACTCATGCTTACTCCTTTCCGGCCCCAGGGGCCAATGACTTTCTCCTAAAGATAGTCCGGATCTTAGCCAAATCAAGGCACATAGGTAAATTTATCGATATTTGCGGGGCTGAGGACTTTGAGTCTCGAGTTTTTAGTTTCGAGTTTCGAGAAAAAATCGCCAATTCCCGACAACTCGAAACTGGTAACTATTCCCTCGCCCCTCTCCTATTGCTTACCTGGAGCTTATCGAGTAGAATCAGCGCGGAAAGAGAACTCTTTAGGCCGGGGGTTCCAGGTCTTCGGGGTCCAGCAGGTTTTGGTTCAGCAGGGCTGACTCCAGTTGGGCCAGGGCTTGTTTGAAAGCCGGGTAGAGGCCCACCGCCAGGGAGACTCCCTTTTTGGTGGGGAGCCATTCCCCTTCCTGGTCCCCGGGCACGTGCACCCGGATATCGATAAGGCGATGGCCTTTGAATTCCGACAAGGACAGAAACAGAACTTCTCGGGCGTTTTTGGTGACGCGACTGATTACTTCGGACATCATGCCTCCCCTTGATTCCCGGCGACCCACTGCCGGGCTGGGAAATGACTTCACCTATCTTGCCTGACTTGTCAACCTATTTTTCGTATGCAGCTCTATAACACTTTAAAAAGACGGAAAGAAATCTTCCAGCCCCTGGCCGCCGGCCAGGTGGGCCTGTACGCCTGCGGGGTCACCGTGTATGACGACTGCCACCTGGGGCACGCCCGCTCCGCCGTAGTCTTCGAAGTCCTGGTGCGCTATCTCCGCTGGCGGGGCTTTGACGTCACCTGGGTGCGCAACTTCACCGACATCGACGACAAGATTCTGCGCCGGGCCCAGGAAGAGGGCGTGCCCTGGGAGGAAGTGGCCGAACGCTATATCGCTTCCCACCAGGAAGACATGGCCGCGTTGGGGATCCCCCCGGCCCAGATTGAACCCAGGGCCACAGAGCATATCCCGGAGATGTTGGCCTTAATCGCCCGCCTGGAGGAAAAGGGCTTTGCCTACCAGGGGGACCGGGACGTCTATTTCCGGGTGCGGCGCTTCCCCGGCTACGGCAAGCTCTCCGGCCAGAGCCTGGAGGACATGCAGGCCGGGGCCCGGGTGGAGGTGGACCCCCACAAGGAGCACCCCCTGGACTTTGTGCTGTGGAAAGGGAGCAAAGAGGGGGAACCGGCTTGGCCCAGCCCCTGGGGACCGGGGCGCCCCGGCTGGCACATCGAGTGCTCCGCCATGAGCATGCGCTATTTGGGGGAAACCTTCGACTTGCACGGGGGCGGCCAGGACCTGGTCTTCCCCCACCATGAAAACGAACTGGCCCAGTCCGAAGCGGCCACGGGCAAGCCCTTCGCCCGTTTCTGGCTGCACCACGGGCTGCTCACCATCGACCAGGAGAAGATGTCCAAGTCCCTGGGGAACTTTTTCACCATCAAAGAGGTGCTGGCCCGGTTCCCCGCGGAAGTGGTGCGCTTCTTTCTGATTAACGGCCATTACCGCAGCCCCCTGGACTTTTCCGACCAGGCCCTGAGCGAAGCGGAGACCGCGCTGCTGCGCCTCTACACCCCCCTGGCCCGCATCCGGGAACTGCTGCGGGGGCGACCGACTTTGCCCGCGGCGGGTAGAGCGGACTTTACGGCCGCGCCACTCTCCAAAGAGGAAGTGGCCCGGCTCCATTCCCTGCGGGACCGCTTTATCCAGGCCATGGAGGACGACCTGAACACGGCCCAGGCCCTGGGCTATCTCTTTGACGCGGTGCGCCTCACCAACCGCCTCCTGGAGGCCCCCGGGGCCGATCCCGACTATCTCTCCTTCGTCAGTCAAATCTCCCGGGACCTGGTGGAACTGGGGGGGGTGCTGAACCTGCTTCAGGCCGACCCGGCGGAGATGGTGACCACCTTGCGCCAGAAACCCTGGGACCTGAAACTCAGCCCCGAGGAGATCGAGTTGCTCATCTCCGCCCGGAGCGAAGCCCGGAAGAACAAAGACTGGGCCCGGGCGGACGCCTACCGGCGGGACCTGGCGGAGATGGGGATTCTGCTGGAGGACACCCCCCAGGGGACTATTTGGCGGGTGAAAGGGTAATGATGTGGGGGGAGGGCAACAAAATAGATAAGGGCGAAAAGGGGAAAAGGGAAAAAGGCGAAAAGGAAAAGCAATAAGTTATGAACCACAAACCCTCTTCGCCTTTTCGCCCTTTCGCCTTTTTCCCCTCTTCAACCCCCTTACCCCCCCACCATCGCCCTTGACCGATGAAGATTCTCTTATTGGGGAATGCCTATTTCCGCGGGGAGTTGGAGGAGCAAGGCCATCAGGTCTTGCTCTGCACCTCCAATCCTTCCCGCCCTCAGGATGTGCCCAAAGGGCCGCTCCCCGTAGACATCCATCAAGTCCTGGCGGCCCTGCCATCGGGGTGGCAGCCGGATTTGATCTTTTTAGGGGATGACAGCAAGTTTCCCCAATTCTTGGGTCTGGAGTTCCTGGACATCCCCCTGGCGTGGTACGCCATCGACTCCCATCGCCATCCCTGGCACCGCGACTATGCCGCGGCGTTTGATCTCATCTTTGTGGCCCAAAAGGATTACCTCAATAGGTATCGGCAGGATAGCGCCCGGCCAGTAGTGGCGTGGCTGCCCCTGTTCTGCCGCCCGGAAAGAGACCGGGTGCTGAACCTCCCCAAGACCCATGACCTGGCCTTTGTGGGCACCCTGGACCCCCTCCTCCATCCGGAACGGGTCCGCCTCATTGAAGAAATCAAAAAACATTTCCCCCTTTACGCCGCCGGCGGGGATTATGTGCCGATTTTCAATGCCGCCAAGCTGGTCCTCAACCAGTGCTCCTTTAACGACCTGAATTTCCGGACTTTTCAGGCCTTGGGGTGCGGCAGCTTTCTGCTCATGGAAAATATCGGCAACGGCTTGTCAGAGCTGTTCCAAGATAAAGTGCACCTGGCCCTGTACGCCAAAGGCAACGTGGCACAGATCTTGGAATTGACCCATTATTATTTGGCACACGAAGCGGAGCGGGAAGAGATTGCCGCCCAAGGCCACGCTGCGGTTATGCAGGCCCACACCGCCCGGCACCGGGTGGCCGCCATCCTGGACGCCATCCAGGGCCAAGATGTCAGCGACTTGGTGAAAAGGCGGCAAGCCCGGCTGCCGGACATTGCTCTTAAACTGGCCACCGCCTATGTCCGTATCGTCAACGCCTACGAGACCTTTGAGAGGTCGCATCCCCATCTCATCTCCCGGGATTCGGCCACCGCCAAAGAAATGTATAATTATCTAGCCACCAACACCTTAAAGGGCTGGGGAGGTTGATCAGGATTTTGGGGGAGGGGGCTAAGGGCCACAGGCCCTTACCCCCTCCCCC
>JBFLZI010000056.1:0-14762 GCA_040756315.1 Thermodesulfobacteriota bacterium
GGAGGGCAGGGACCTTAGGTCCCTGGCCCTCCCCCCACAACAATTCACTTCCCTTCCAACAGCAGAAACCGGCTCTTGCCGCTGGCGATGCGTTGGCCGTCACTTACGCGGGTGATCTCGGCCTCTGCGGTGCGGCGGTTGCCGTTAGTGGTGGTGAGCACTCCTCTCGCCCGGATGGCTTCCTCAGGTTTTAAGGGGTGGTGGAAGCGCACCTCCAGGCTCAAGGTGAGGCCGGGGCCGGCGAAGCGCCACACCGCGTGGGCCATCATTTCGTCCAGCAGGGTGGCCAGGATGCCCCCGTGGATGACGTCCACCCAACCCTGGAATTCCCGGGGCAGGGTGAGTTCCGTTTCCGCGGCCATTTCTTCCGGCTGGTATCTTACCTTGATCTGCAAGCCCCGGGGGTTGTCAGGGCCGCAGACAAAGCAATAACGGTCGGCTTCCGGGACACCCAAGGTTTCGGCCTTTGAGCTTGGTTTGGTAGATGACATGGGAATCTGTTTATTCTGAACCGGGAAGTCTCCCAAGAATTTGTTGGCTTTTTATCAATTCAAGCCATTGCCTTAAACTAGTAGGGCAAAATGTAGGGTGCGTCTTACGCAGCAGAAATTCCTTCAGGTTCTCCGAGACCTCCGATTTTTGGCGCGTGAGACGCGCCCCACATTTTTACCCCTTTGCGGGGGTGGGGAGGGGGTTTGGGGGAGGGCGGGGGACCTCAGGTCCCCCGGCCCTCCCCCAAAACAATCATCCCCTCCCTTTGGGGGTCAAATTCAGCAACGCGGCGATCTGCTCGGATAAGTCCTGGGTCTTCCTTTCTGGATCGTCAGTCCGGGGCTTGAGCAGTTGGGGCCGGTTCTGGTATGCGGGCTTGGGGGTCACTTCGAATTCCGGGGGAAAAGAGTTGTCGAAATACATCTGCTGAAAGCTGATGAATTTCAGGTGATGCGCGGTGGCGTCCAGGACCGCCACTTCCCCTTTATCCAGCAGGCCCGCTTTGATGGCGGCCCTGAGGCCCGCCAGGGACTCGCCCCCCTGGGTGCAGGCGATATGGCCAAAGCGGTTGGCCAGGAGCATGGAGTCCATGATCTCCTGTTCCCTCACTTCCACCACCGCCATGCCGCCTTCCCCGGCCCGGCGGGTATATTCCTGGGCCAGGCGGATGACCCGGGGCATGGACACGGGATGGCCGATCATGGCGGCCTGGGCCACGGAAGGCTGCACGGTCACCGGCACAAAGACCCTTTTGGCCGGGTCCGCCTCGGCGTAATAGCGGAACACCGGGTTGGCGTGCCGGGACTGGACCCCCACCACCCGGGGCAGTTGGTCAATGATCTGTAAATCGTGGAGTCTCAGGAAGCCCTGCATGATGGCGGTGATGTTGCCGGCATTGCCGATAGGCACCAGGACCGCTTTGCCCTTGAGGTCATAATCGAACCACTGGGCGATCTCGTAGGCGTAGGACTCCTGCCCCCGGATGCGCCAGGAGTTTTTGGAGTTAAGCAAGGCCACCTGGTAGTTGTCGGCCAGGGTCTCCACCACCCGCATGCAGTCGTCGAAGACCCCGGGAATCTCCAGGACCCGGGCCCCGGCCCCCAGGGGCTGGGCCAGTTGCTGGGGGGTGACCTTGCCGTGGGGCAGCAGCACCGCGGAGGCGATGCGCTCCCCCAGATAGGCGCTATAGAGAGCGGCGGCCGCGGAGGTATCCCCGGTGGAGGCGCAGATGGCCAGGATTTTTCCGGCTCCGGGTCGGCTGGCCAGGAGATTGAGATAGCTCAAGGCCGCGGCCATGCCCCGATCCTTGAAGGAGGCGCTGGGGTTCTGGCCGTCATTCTTGAAATAAAAGGCCCGCCCCACTTCCTCCTGAAGTTCGCTATTGGCCGCCACCTGGGGGGTGTGGCCTTCCCCCAGATAGATGATCTGCTCTAAGGGGATCACCGGCGCGATGAGTTCGTAATAAAGAAAGATGCCCTTCAGGGCCGGGAGGTTCAGCATCTTCCGGTAATCGAAGAGACGCTGCCAGAAGGGCCCGGACCGCTCCTTGAGCCGGGCCTCGTTACGGTCCTCCAGGAGAAACAACCCCCGGCATTTAGGACAGGTATAGAGCAACTCCGAGATGCCATACTCCGCCCCGCATTCCAGGCAGCGGTAAAACATGTCGCCGGTGGGAGCGGGGATCAGGAAGGGACGGATATCTTCGGGAAATTCCGCTAATTTCATGTCATCTCCGCTTAGCGTCTCATATCAAGTTGCGCCCATAGAAGTAATAATTGTAGGGGCGTGATTTATCACGCCCTTGCGGGCGCAATAAATTGCGCCCCTACGAAAAATTATCTTTTTGACCTCAAACTTGGTATTAGTCAGGACGTCTTCTTAACCCCTCCCTAATACATCACTATTGCTGTTTCTGCCCGGCATGCTTATCCCGGATGGCTTGGGCCCGGGTTGACAACTGCGCGGCTTCCAGGTCCCGCCCGGTGCGGCGCAAACATTCGGCATAATTTCCCAACACCGTGCCCACGTCCGGATGCTCCGGGCCCAGGGCCTTTTCCGTGATCTTCAGGTCCCGCTGGTACAGGGGTTCGGCCTCGGCATACCTGCCCTGGGCATAATAGAGTTCTGCCAGATTGTTGAGGCTGGTGCCCACGTGCGGATGTTCCGGCCCCAAGGCCTTTTCCGTGATCTTCAAGGCCCGCTGGTACAGAGGTTCGGCCTCGGCATACCTCCCCTGGGTATAATAGAGTGCTGCCAGGTTGTTGAGGCTGGTGCCCACAAGCGGATGCTCCGGACTAAGGGCCTTTTCACAGATCTTCAGGGACCGCTGGTATAGCGGTTCGGCCTCGGCATACCTCCCCTGGGTATAATAGAGTGCTGCCAGGTTGTTGAGGCTGGTGCCCACAAGCGGATGCTCCGGACTAAGGGCCTTTTCACAGATCTTCAGGGACCGCTGGTATAGCGGTTCAGCCTCAGCATACCTGCCCTGGGTACGATAGAGTGCTGCCAGATTGTTAAGGCTGGTGCCCACGGACGGATGCTCCGGCCCCAGGGCCTTTTCCGCGATCTTCAGGTCCCACTGGTATAGAGGTTCGGCCTCGGCATACTTGCCTTGGGCCTGATAGAGTAATGCCAGATTGTTGAGGCTGGTGCCCATGTGCGGATGTTCCGGCCCCAAGGCCTTTTTCCAAATCTTCAAGGCCTGCTGGTATAGAGGTTCAGCCTCGGCATACTTGCCCTGGACACGATAGAGTTCTGCCAGATTGTTGAGGCTGGTGCCCATGTGCGGATGTTCCGGCCCCAGGGCCTTTTCTGTGATCTTCAGGGCCCGCTGGTACAGAGGTTCGGCCTCGGCATACCTACCCTGAGCCTTATAGAGTACTGCCAGATTGTTGAGGCTGGTGCCCACCCGGGGATCGTCGGGACTTAAGGTCTGTTCCCTCAGGTCCCGGGCGCGTTTAAGGAAGGGTTCGGCCTCGGGATACTTTCCCAAGACATAGAGAATGTGGCCCGCGGCCTGGACATACTCCGGTTTATCCGGCTGGAGGTGGGCGGCTTCCAGGAAGTAATGGCTGGCGGTTTGGTAATCAATACGGCTCTCCGCCAGCACCCCCAATTGGTAGGCGGCCTCGGCGGTGTGCTCCTTGCCTTTCTCCAGGGTTCGCTGGAAGAGGGCCTCTGCGGCTTTGGTATCACCCCGAGCCAGGGCTTGCTTGGCCGTGTCGATCTGTTGAGGGGGCAATTCCTTCTTAAAATCGTCCAAGGCCCGGGCGGCTTCCGCCAGCTTGGCCTCCAATTCTTCCTTAGTTTTCTCTAAATTAGCGGATTTTTCCTGGACTGCTTTCAGTTCTCTTTCCAGCACGGCTTGCCGGGCGGGATCGGCCTGGGGCATCTGGGCCAGGATTTCCTTCATTCTCTCCTTAAGGAATTTTTCCAACTGCTCAGGAGGAATGTTAACGTTAATGATATCCCTTCCGGCAATGATATCCCGGCCCGCCTGGATGCCGGAGACGGGCTGCCGGGGACCGGTGTCCGAAGGCTTGGAAAAGTGAGTATACGCGGCCCAAATACCCCCCACTATTACGACTAAAGCACCACCCACCGCGGAAATGGCTTTCAAATTTTTCGGGGTGGAAAACCATTGCCAGAAATTGGCCAGTTTGCCCATCTCAGGCCCCCTTACTTCAAAAGCTCAATAAAATAGAGAGGTTGTTCTACTGGGTCAGATGGTACTTTTTCAACTTGTATTGCAACAAACTCTTGGTAATCCCCAACATTTCCGCGGCCCGGACCTGCACTTTGCCGCTCATCTCCAGGGCCCGCCTGATCATCTGTTCTTCGATGTGGTCCAGGGCTTCCGGCAAGGGGGTATGCAAGGGGATGAAGCGGTCGATGTCCAGTTGGGGTTCACGGGTGGCGGCGGCCAGTTCCCCGGGCAGGTCCTGGGGGGTGATGGTATTGTCGCCGCAGAGGATCACCGCCCGTTCCATGACGTTTTCCAGCTCCCGCACGTTGCCGGGCCAGGGGTATTGGAGGAGCAACTTCAGGGACTCGGGGGTGATGAGCACCTTACCCCGGACGTTTTCCAGGGCGTATTTTTTCAGGAAATGGGCGGCCAACAGGGGGATGTCTTCCGGGCGTTCCCGCAATGGAGGGATATGCAGGTGCACCACGTTGAGGCGATAGAAGAGGTCCTCCCGGAACCGGCCCTCTTCCACTTCTTCTTTCAGTTCCCGGTTGGTGGCGGCCACTACCCGGACGTCCACCTTGATGGAGCGGCTGCCCCCCACCCGTTCGAACTCCATCTCCTGGAGCACCCGCAGGAGTTTGACCTGGAGGGCCGGGGACATCTCCGCCACTTCGTCCATAAACAGGGTGCCGCCGTCGGCCAACTCGAAGCGCCCTTTGCGCATGGCCACGGCGTGGGTAAAGGCCCCCCGCTCATGGCCGAAAAGTTCGCTCTCCAGCAAGGATTCCGTCAACGCGGCGCAATTCACCGAGATAAAGGTCTTGGGCGCCCGGGGGCTGTTCTGGTGGATGGCCCGGGCGATGAGTTCCTTGCCGGTGCCGCTCTCCCCGCTGATGAGCACGGTGGCCCGGGAGCCCGCCACCCGTTTCACCAGGGAGAGAATCTCCTGCATGGCCCGGCTGTCCCCGACAATATTGGGAAAGCCGTATTTTTTCTCCAAATCCTGGCTGAGCAAGCGGTTCTTAAGGAGCAGATGGCGATGCTCCAGGGCCTTGGCCACGGTCACCAGGATCTCTTCATTCTTAAAGGGCTTCAGGATGTAATCAAAGGCCCCGGTTTTCATGGCCGCCACGGCCTTCTCCACCGTGCCGAAGGCAGTCATGATGATCACCGGCAGGTCCGGATAGAGACGCCGCACTTCTTCCAAAAGTTGGATGCCGTTCATCTTGGGCATCTTCATGTCGGTGAGGACCAGGTCCAGGTCGCTCTGGCCGGCGATCTTCAGGGCCTCCAGGCCGCTGGGCGCGGTGAGCACCTCATAGCCGGCCTCCCCCAACAGGGTCTCCATGACCGTCAAATAATTGACTTCGTCGTCAACTACTAAGATGGTATCCATAATTTTGGGTTTTCGGTTTTCAGTTTTCGGTTTTCGGTTTTGCTAAAAGCTATTGCAAAACCTGGATAGATAGTAAAGTGTCATTCTGAGCGTAGCGAAGAATCTCGTATTTCCAATAAGTTGAGATCCTTCACTCCGTTCAGGATGACAGAAAAAATAGGTTTTGAAATAGCATCTGGACAGCTTCCCCAAAACAAGAGGCTAGCCCTCCTTTCTGGGAGAGAGGGCCGGCAGGTCGATAGTCACCGTAGTGCCCTGGCCCGGGTGGCTGTCGATCTTGATGGCTCCCTGGTGGCTTTCGATAATGCTTTTGACGATGGGCAGGCCCAGGCCGCTGCCCTTTTCTTTGGTAGTGAAGAAGGGATTGAAGACCTTGCGCACCGTGTCGGCATCTATCCCTTCGCCGCTGTCGGCAAAGCTGATCTGGTAACCCTGGCCGTTGGGGCCGGGATCGATGGATACCGACAAGGCCCCGCCCTGGGGCATGGCCTGGATGGCGTTCAAGAGAATGTTCAAGAAGGCCTGGTGGAGCAGGTCGGGGTCGGCCATCTGGGGCTGGCCGTCCCCTTGATAATGGCGCTCAATGGAGATCTGGCGCTTGTCGATTTCGGGCTGGAGAAACTCGAGACTCCGTTCCACCACCTTCTCCAGGGAGCAGGGCTGCAGGTTGGGAATCCGGGGCCGGGCGAAATCCAGGAATTCCGTAACCTTTTCATTGAGACGGTTGGCCTCTTCCACAATGATCTGGGCCAGGCGGTTTTGGGGTTCATAGCGGTTCAGGCGCTCCTGGAGAAGTTCGGCGGTGGAACTGATGATGCCCAGGGGATTGCGGATTTCATGGGCCACCCCCGCGGTCATCTCCCCCAGGACCGCCAGCCTTTCGGCATGGTGCAATTGGGCCTCCAGGGAGCGCTGCTCTTCCTGGCGGCGCTCTAAAATGATCTCCGCCTGCTTGACGATCTGCCTGAGGACAAAAAACAATCCCCCCATGATCAACATGGAAGTGACGAAAATAAGGATCTGAAACCTGCCGATTTCGGCCAAATCCCCGGAGATATTCTGGGTAATCTCAAAGACTCCCACCACCGGTCCCAAACCGGTCCCCGGCTTACCCTCCAGGCGGAAAGGGAAATAGGCCCGGAGGCGCTGTTCTTTGGTACCCCAGCGCCCCAACATGGACCAGAAAGGACTGCGGTCCGGCAAGTCGAAATACTGCTCTCCGAAAAGGGCCTGCCTTACCCCGGTAATTTCAAAGGAATCTTTGCCTAAAGGCAGATTGCTGGTGCTGTAGGACAGCACTCCCAACTGGTCATAGATCACCAGTTGCTCCACGTGAAAGCCGTGGATGGTGTTGCGCACCACGCTGTCCAGGCGCTTGTACTGCTCCGGGTCGGCGATGGTGATGCGCCCCTCTTTTTCAATGGCCGTGGGCACCAGGAATTGTTGAAAAACCTGATGGTTCAGGTTGGCCGCCAACAGCTTGATATAATCCTCGCTCTTTTTCAGGGCCAATCTTTGGGCCCGGTTGGTGAGAAGCACGGTGAGGATGAGGGTAAAGGCCAGGATGACCACAAAACTCGTCAGAGAGAAGAATTTTACCAGCCGGAAGGTTTGCAGGTCCTGACCGGCGGGCCACCACTTGGTCTTAATAATGCCCGGCTTCCTGAATTTAAACATGGCAAGGCGCTTCTGTGGCTTTAATCCCTAAATTAGGCCGGGGTAAAATCACCCTTAACGGCATCCCCTTGCCTAAATAATGTAATCCTTAACCTTGGGGGCGGCGTCGGCAAATTCACTCCGGTAATTCTCAAATCCCGGCCGGCCCATCAGGCCATAGGTGGTCAGTTTGCCCCCTTCCACCCCGGGTTGGTCCAGGGGATTCACCTTTAGGAGGCCTGCGGCCGCCACGGTGACCACTTCCCAGAGAAAGATCAACTGGCCCAGGGTAAAGGCGTTGATCTCCGGCAGGACCAGGGTCAAATTAGGCCGCCGGGCCTGCTTGAGGTTAAAGGCCGTGGCCGTCTCTTCCACCCGGAAAAGTTCATTCAAGGAATGACCGCCCAGATAGTTCAGGCTGTCCAGATCGGCAAATAACGGGGGCAGGTCTATCTGATGCTGAAATTTCTCCACCTGCAGAAAAGTAATGACTTTGTCCTGGGGGCCTTCAATATAAAGCTGCAATTGGGAATGCTGGTCGGTAACCCCCACGGCCCGCACCGGGGTGCTCCCCACTTCCGCCACCTGACCGGAGATGTCCAACCTTTTCCCCAGGCTCTCTCCCCAAAGCTGGCAGAACCATTCCGCCAGCCCCGCCAAAGAGGAGGCATAGGGCATGATTACCAGGATGGGCCGGCCCTTGGTCATGGAAAACAGATAATACAGGGCCGCCAGGCGGTAGGCCAGATTATCCCGGACCTGGCTCTCCTTCAGGCGGTGATCCATGAAGCGGGCCCCGGCCAGGAGTTCCTCCAGGTCGATGCCCACCACGGCCGCGGGCAACAACCCCACCGGGGTCAACACCGAAAACCGGCCTCCCACCTGGGGGGGGACGCTCAGGGAAAGGAAACCCTCCCGCTCCGCCAGACGCCTAAGACTGCCCTTTTCCGGATCGGTGGTGATAATGAAGCGCTCCCGGGCCTTTTCCTCCCCGAAGCGCCCTTTGAACAAGCCGTAGAGGAATAAAAATTGGGCCAGGGTTTCCGGGGTATTGCCGGACTTGCTGATGACATTGACCGCGGTGCGCCGCAAGTCCAGTCCGTCCAGAAGGCCGTAGAAGTAATCCGGGTCAATGTTATCCAGGACCCACAGCCCCAGCTTATGGTGACGCCGCGCCGGGGTCAGGCGGTTATGCTGGGGATGGCACAGGGCCTGGTGCAAGGCCCGGGCTCCCAGGGCCGAGCCGCCGATGCCCAATACCACAAATTCCCAACACCACTCCAGCAAAGGCTTGGCCACCTGGTGAATCTCCTTGACCACCTCCCGTTGATAAGGCAGATCGTAAAAGGCCAGGCGACCGGCCTGGCGCTCCGCGGTTAGGTTTTCATGGATAGCCTCCAGGCGCGGGGTCAGGGCCTCCAGTTCCTCGGAGCTCAGGCCCGCTTCCCCCACAAAATCCGCCATAGCATAGTTATAATCCAACCGGAGGGCCTGGCCGGCCATCCAGGCGGGGTCCTCGTAACGCTTCATAAAACCTCTTCTTCCAGTCTTCGGGAAACAAAGACAATTTATATTAAAATTCAGGGGCTTTGCCTCAATTTAACTCACTCCTCTTCCAGATTCAAGGGGAAATCCGGGGGCCGGTATAATGTTTGGGGGAGGGGGCCAGGGGTCGCAGACCCCTGCCCCCTCCCCCAACCCCTTAAGGTATAAAATGGGCCAGGGAATTCGGGAACTTACCCTGAATTCCCTGGCCCATTTAAGGGGATTGGTTGAGGAGTCGGGGGAGTGGTACCGGCCACCTTTTTAAACATCCTGTAAATTCAATGTTTGAAAAAATAAACAATAAAATTTGTCAACACCTATTCCATTAAATTAAAATATATGATATAAAAATTTCCAACTTATGGTTTTCCTTTAACTTTATTAATAACTTCCTAGAGGAAAGTAACAATAACTTATAACTTTAGTTAAATACTTTAAGAACCTGGCAAGTAATTTGCTTGGGTAAAAATGCGTCAGCCTGGCCGCGGCCTGAGGAAGAAATTGGCACCATAAAACCTCTCGCTTGGCCATAAGCCCTAAAAAGCCTGGCAAGAAGCCGTTAAAGCTACCACAGGAGTTATGGTTTGGGCTTAGCCGGAATCATTCGCAACTGGGAGGCGCCTTTCTGGCGCCAGGCCCCATTTTCCGAGAACCGCCGCCCAGGATCAACCAGCCCCCGGTTCTCCCCGGATAACCCAGCCGCGGCCCAGACCCCCGGGGAAGCCCTGGCTTACATTGAGAAGCTCTATAAAGCCGGGCGCATCGAAGAGGTGGCCGGGTGGCTGCGCCGCAGCCCGGCCTTCCGGGAGGCCTGGCAGGCCATCCAACAGGCCTCGCAACAATACGCCACCGCGGAAGCCGCCATCCTGGCGCTACGTTCCGGCAGGTTCACCGACGGCGCCAAACCTCAGGCGCCGGCCAACCAGCCTAACCTCCCCGTACCTTTTTCCTCTCCTCCCGCCCCAGCCCGGGATGAGGCGAGCCCCTTTAAGACCGAAGCAGAACTCCTCACCCTCCTGGGAGAGGAAAGCTATCCGGCCTATCCCCCGGCGCCCCCTGATCCCTCCCGGCCCCTGGCCCAGGGCTACCGGATCTACGCCCAATGCCACCGCTATTTTTCCCAACCCCCTGACCTGATCGATGTCCGGGTTTAGCCGGCGGTTCCGGCCGGGACTGCTTTCGGCCGGGTTTTTTTTGGTGCTCTGGATGGGGCTTACTTCTAATGGCGTCCTAGGTCAGGACCGAGCTTTCCCCCGAATAGGCCCGGACGCGGTGTGGCCGGCGGACTGGCGCCTGATTGCCCGGCATCATGGGGAAGTCTTGGCCGGCCTGGAATCCTTCATGCGCCGCCAGGGGGCTTCTCCCCAAGCCCTGGCCTTCACCCGGGCCGTCCAGGGGGAAGGTTTCCTCACCTCCTTCACCGAAATGGGCCGGGTGGACCTGGCCCAGATGCAGGTTCCCTTCAAAAACGCCGATCCGGACTACCTCCTGGTCAACGGCACCCCGCCCCTTATCAAAGTGGGGGAAAGACAATATTGGCGGCACCTTAACTTCCGGGGCAACCCCTGGGTGAAGGATTATCCTAAGGCGGACTGGTTCGCCCGGATCAATTTCCTCCGGATGGTGCCCCGCCCCGGGGGCGGACAGAGATTTATCTTTGCCTTTGCCATCCAGGACGGCTGCCGGGCCTGCCCCACTCTGGGCTACGCCCGGGTGGCCTACGACTTCGACCCCACCGGAAAATTTCTCAGAACCAGCCTGTTGGGTTACGGTAAGTAGTTTTGGGGGAGGGGGCTAAGGGGCTAAAAAATTTAGGGGAACCGGCGAAAAGGGGAAAAGGCGAAAAGGTAATAAAGTTTCTTTCCTTTTCGCCCTCTACTCTTTTCCCCCTTTTTTAAACTGGTAGCCCTTGCGCCTCCTGCCCGGGCGAGAAAACCTTCACCTCTCTTTCAATCCTTTCCGCCAGACGGTCGGATGCCGTATCCAGGTCATAGTCGGCCTGGAGACCCAGCCAGAATTCCGGGGACATGCCGAAATAACGGCTCAACCTCAGAGCCGTGTCCGCGGTGACGCTTCTCTTGCCGTGCACGATTTCATTGATGCGCCGGGGGGAGACGCCCAGGTCCCGGCCCAGCCTGGTCTGGCTGAGCCCCAAAGGTTTCAGGAATTCTTCCAGCAATATTTCCCCGGGATGCACCGGAGCTAATCTTCTTTTTTTCCGCATGCCTTTATCCTCTAATGATAATCGACTAGCTCCACCTCATAAACGTCGCCCTGTTCCCAGACAAAGCAAATACGCCACCGGTCGTTGATTCTGATACTATATTGCCCCAGGCGCTCGCCTTTGAGAACTTCCAGGCGGTTTCCCGGAAAAACCCGCAGGTCTTCCAGGGTTTTCGCCCGATGCAGCATCCGCAACTTCCGCAAGCCGGCTCGCTGCACTCCCGGCGCTAATTTTCGTGAGGGTTCTCGGTTAAAGAGTCTTTCTGCCTCCTTATCCTTGAAGCCTTTAATCATGAAAATAATTTATAACGGATAACGTTATATAACAAGCAGAAATTTATGGTCTGCTTTATAAGTTTGGCCAAGACGGGGTCGTTGGCCCCGCCTTACCACCTTTAATCATTTGGGCGGCGGCTGGAGGGGGCTTTCTTCCAACGAGGGGTTGGCGGGGCTGGGCACCTGGCTTGCGGCTCGGCGTCTTTGGGTCAGGCTGCCCACCCAGTGTTGGAAGGATTCCATATAGAGGTAGAAGACGGGGGTGATGTACAGGGTCAGGAGTTGGGAGACCAGGAGGCCCCCCACCACCGCGATGCCCAAGGGCCGGCGGGATTCGGCTCCGGCCCCGAAACCCAGAGCGATGGGGAGGGAGCCCATGAGGGCCGCCATGGTGGTCATCATGATAGGCCGGAAGCGGATCAAGGCCCCGGAATAGATGGCCTCCAAAGGAGATTTGTTCTCACTTCTCTGGGCCTCCAGGGCGAAGTCGATCATCATGATGGCGTTTTTCTTGACGATGCCCACCAGCATGATCACCCCCACAAAGGCATAGATATTCAAGTCCAGGCCGAAGATCATCAAGGCCAGCAACGCCCCCACCCCGGCGGAGGGCAGTCCCGAGAGGATGGTGAGGGGATGGATGAAGCTCTCATAGAGGATGCCCAGGATCATGTAGATGACCAGGATGCACATGATCAACAGGAGCCACAAGCCCTGCATGGAGGCCTGAAAGGCCTGGGCCGCGCCCACAAAGCTGGTGGTGATGGTAGCCGGGAGGAGCTGCCGGGACAGTTTGCTCACCGCGGCCACCGCGTCCCCCAGGGCCGACCCCGGCTTCAGATTGAAGGAAATGGTCACCGCCGGCAATTGTCCCAAATGGTTGATGGTGAGGGGGCCCAGGCCCCGGGTCAGGGCGGCCAAGGTGTCCAGGGGCACCTGCTGCCCGCTGCTGGAGCGGACGTAAAGCCATTGCAGAGCCGCGGGGTCCATCTGGTAGCGGGGCTCCAGCTCCAGGATGACGTCATATTCGTTGTTGGGCGCGTAAATGGTGGAGATCTGCCGGGAGCCGTAAGCGTAATAGAGGGCGTCTTCGATCTGTTGGGCCGTGACCCCCAGAGTGGCGGCCTTGTCCCGGTTGATCACCACGTTTACCTGGGGATTTTTAATTTGCAGATCGCTGGTCACGTCTATCAGCCCGGGGAGGGTCCGCATCTTCTCCTCCAGGAGGGGGGCATAGTGGTAAAGTTCTTTGATGTCCGGGCTCTGCAAGGTAAGCTGGTACTGACTTTTGGTGAGCATGCCGCCGATACGGATGGGCGGCAGGACCTGGGGAAAGACCCGGATGCCCGGAATCTGGGCAAACTGAGGCCGAAGCTGCTGAATGATTTTTTCCACCCCGGGACGCTGGTTGCGGGGAACCAGGCGGATAAAGATGCGGCCGGTGTTGCCGGAAACGCTGTGGACGCTGGCCCCCATGGCCGAGAAAAAGTTTTTCACATACGGATTTTCAATGACCACGTCCATCACTGCCTTCTGCCGCCGCACCATGGCATCGAAGGAGATCCCCTGTGCCGCTTCGGTGAAAGCAAAGATGGTGCCCTGGTCTTCGTTGGGCAAAAAACCCTTGGGAATCACCCCGAATAGGACCAGGGTGAGGATGAGGAGCAAGAGGGAGGCCATCATGGTGGCCCGGCGGCGCCGAAGCACCCACTGGAGGGTCACGTCGTAAAGCCGGAGCATCCCGGTGAAAAATCGCTCCGTCCGGGCGTACAGGCGGCCATGGCGCTCCTCTTTGGGCGGTCTCAGGAAACGGCTGCAGAGCATGGGGGTCAGCGTCAGGGACACCAGCCCGGACACCAGAATGGCCGCGGCGATGGTCACTGCAAATTCATGGAGCAGCCTTCCCAGGATACCCCCCATGAAGAACACCGGAATGAACACCGCGGCCAGGGACAAGGTCATGGAGAGGATGGTGAAGCCGATCTCCCGGGAGCCCGTCAAGGCCGCGGTGAAGGGCTTCTCCCCCATCTCCAGGTGTCGGACGATATTTTCCAGGACCACGATGGCGTCGTCCACCACGAAGCCCACCGACAGGATGAGGGCCATCAAAGAGAGGTTGTCCAGGCTGTAATCCAAGAGATACATGACCGAGAAGGTGCCGACGATGGACATGGGCAGAGCCAGGCTGGGGATGATGGTGGCCGAGAGATTCCGGAGGAACAGGAAGATCACCAGGACCACCAGACCCAGGGCCAGGAGCAGGGTGAACTGGACGTCGTTCACCGACTCCCGGATCGTGGCGGAGCGGTCATAAAGGGTGACGATGTGCACGGCCGCCGGGATCTGCTCTCTCAGGACGGGCAAGAGCTTCTTAATGTCGTCCACCACTTTGATGGTGTTGGTCCCCGGCTGGCGTTGGATGGCCAGTACGATGGCCCGGGAGTTTTTGAACCAGGAGGCCACCTTGTCGTTGGCGACGCTGTTCAGCACCCGGCCCAGCTCGTCCAGGCGCACGGGCTTGCCGCCCCGGTAAGCCACGATGAGGGGCCGGTAGGCCGCGGCGGTGGTGAGCTGGCCGGTGGCCTGGATCGTCACCGCCTGGTGGGCGCCGTATAAGGTCCCGGTGGGCAGATTGACGTTTTCTTTCCGGACCGCGTCGGCCACTTCATTGATGCCGAGGCCCCGGCTGGCCAGAGCTTTGGGATCCAATTGGATGCGCACCGCGAATTTCTGCTCCCCAAAGATCACCACCTGGGCCACCCCGTTGACCATGGAGATGCGCTGGGCCATGAGGGTGTCACCATACTCATTCACGGTGGACAGGGGCAGGGTGTCCGAGTAGAGGCCCAGGTAGAGAATGGGCTGGTCCGCGGGATTCACCTTCTGGTACACCGGCGGATTGGGCAGGTCCGGGGGCAACTGGTTGCCGGCCTTGGCGATGGCCGCCTGGACGTCTTGGGCCGCGGCGTCCAGATCGCGGCTCAGGTTGAACTGCAGCGTAATCTGGCTGAGCCCCAGGGCGTTGGTGGAACTCATGGAGTCCAGACCGGCGATGGTGGAGAACTGGCGTTCCAGGGGAGTAGCCACCGCGGAGGCCATGGTTTCCGGAGAGGCTCCGGGGAGGTTGGCGCTCACCAGGATGGTGGGGAAATCCACGTTGGGCAGATCGCTCACCGGCAGGTAGCGATAGCTCATGGCCCCGAAAATCAGGATGGCCAGCATGACCAGGGTGGTCATGACCGGCCGGCGGATGAAGAGCTCGGTGAAGTGCACTAATAAAACCTATATTATTTTTAATCTACAAAAAGATAATCACTTGGCTTAGTTAGTTTAGACCAGTAATGATTCCTACTGTCATAAATCCAACCATGCTCTTTTAATATTTCAATCAAATCCTCTTTTTTCATTTTTAATTCTTTAATAATTCCATGTTTCCAAGCCTCAATAACTAATTGATTAAGCAAATATTCCCCATAAATTATTCTA
>JBFLZI010000057.1:0-14753 GCA_040756315.1 Thermodesulfobacteriota bacterium
GCCAGGGACCTCAGGTCCCTGGCCCTCCCCCCATAAATCATTCACCAACCATAGGAGAAAACCATGCGCGCGGTAGTGCAGCGGGTGAAGGAGGCCTGGGTGCGGGTGGGGGGGGAGGAGGTTTCCCGCATCGGCCCCGGTCTCTTGATCTTAGCGGGGGTGGCGGCGGATGACGGGCCGGGGGATGTGGCTTATCTAGCCCAGAAGCTGGCCAACTTGCGGATCTTTTCGGAGGGGGAGCGGCTCATGCACCTGTCCCTGTTGGATCTCCAGGCTGAGGCCCTGGTGGTGCCCCAGTTCACCATTTTGGGGGACTGCCGCAAGGGGCGGCGGCCTTCCTTTGACCTGTCCGCGCCGCCGGAGTTGGCGGAGAAGCTTTACGAAGAATTAGTGGCGGCTTTAACGGGGTATGGTCTCAAAGTGGGCACCGGCCGCTTCCGGCAGATGATGGAAGTGGGCTTAATCAACGACGGCCCGGTCACTTTGTTGTTGGACAGTAAAAAAACCTTTTGACCGGTGGGCTGTTTTGTTGACAAGGAATAGTCAAGGTTCTATGCTCATTGGCAAAATAGATAATGATGGCGGATTCGAGGGATGATCAACCAGGATCAAGGAAAGCTAGAAAAATGAAAATGATCGACTTGCAGGAATTTAACAGATTTGGCGGTGATAAACCTTTTCGGGAATTACTCTTTGATTCTCCTAACTTACGGGTCTTGACCTTTAATTTCGAACCCGGCCAGGAGATGCCGGTGCATTCGCATCCGGGGGATTCGGAAGTGGCTCTCTTGGTCCTGGAAGGGGCAGGGGTGTTCACTGGCGGGAGCCAGGACCTGCCGGCCCGGACCGGGATGTTGCAGGTCATGCCGGTAAGCGAGCCTCATGGCCTGAAGGCCGTAACCCGCCTTAGGCTGCTGGTGTTTATCGCCCCCACCCTTTAGATTTCCAGATTGTTGAAGCGGGCGACGCCAGTCAAGGCCCTCTGGGATAGGGGGGAGGGATCACCGCCGCCCGCCTGATTTGAGGGTCACCTCTTTAATAACTCCGCCAGCCCTTCCACGCCCCGTTCTAACATTTTGGGGGCTTCCGCTTTACTCTTGGCTTCTTCCGCAGGGGTTGGCGGGAGGGGGCCGGCCGGTCACTTTTGATTTCTGCCAGAAAGTCGTAGTGCTTGCAGTGGTAGGGAAATTTTACGTTGCCGATCTTGATCTTCCGGCAAAAATAAGGCTGGTCGGCCACGTAACCCAGCAGATTAAACTCCCTGGACCAGGCGATGTATTCCAGGTTGCCACCGGCGGGCACGATCAGGGCCGCGCCGCTGTCTTGGGACGGAAAGGAGACATCCTTACTGCTCTTGTTAATGATTATACCGGTGTAAGGAGGCGGTCCTAAGAAAGAGGCGAAGGCCAGAGCCACGCTGGCCAAGCAGATCAGCCCCATCCCGACTAACAACCCGAAAAAATATTTCTTTTGCATCCTTTTTCCCCTATCAGCTCGAGTCCACCTCTTCTCCGGTGAGGGCCGCCACTTCGGCCAGTAAGGTGGAGAGCAGTTCCCTTTCCGGCACCTTGCGGATCAGTTCCCCTTTTTTGAACAGTGCCCCCAGTCGCCGGCCTCCGGCGATGCCTACATCCGCCTGCCGGGCCTCCCCCGGGCCGTTGACTACGCAGCCCATAATGGCCACCTTGATGGGGGTGGTGACGTTTAAAAGGCGGCGTTCGGCCGCTTCGGCCAACTCAAAGAGGTCGATGCGGCAGCGGCCGCAGGTGGGGCAGGAAATGAACTCCACGCCCCGTTCCCTGAGGCGCAGGGCCCGGAGGATTTCCCAGGCCACCCGCACCTCTTCCACCGGGTCCCGGGTGAGTGAGACCCGGATGGTGTCGCCGATGCCTTCGGCCAGGAGCAGGCCGATCCCCAGGGCGGATTTCACCGTACCCGGGATCAATCCGCCAGCTTCGGTGACCCCCACGTGGAGGGGATAGTCCGTCTGCCGGGACAATTCCCGGTAAGCCGCCACTGTGGTCAGAACATCGGCTGATTTCAAAGAAATCTTAAAGTCAAAAAAACCCCAATCTTCAAACTGCTTAACCCACCGGAGCGCGCTTTCCACCAGGGCCGGGGCGGTGGGGGCGCCGTATCGGGCCAGCAGGTCCGCTTCCAGGGAACCGGCGTTCACCCCCAGGCGCAGGGGCACGCCCCGTTCCTGACAGGCCGCCACCACCTGGCGGGTCTTCTTTAGGCCCCCCAGGTTGCCGGGATTGATGCGCACCGCGTCGGCCCCGGACTCCAGCGCGGCCAACGCCAGGCGGTGGTTGAAATGGATATCGGCGATCAAAGGCACCGGGCTTTCTCTTTTGATTTCCCGGAAGGCCCGGGCCGCTTTCATATCGGGGATGGCCAGGCGCACCACTTCACACCCGGCCGCGGCCAGGCGCGCTATCTGAGCCAGGGTGGCCTCCACCTGGCAGGTGTCGGTATTGGTCATGGATTGCACCGCCACTGGCGCCCCACCCCCGATCTGGACCGGGCCGACATAGATGGATCTGGTCGGTTTGGACTTCATGGGTTATGACCTCGGGTTTAACGACTAAATGTCTTAAGAAGATTCTATCGTTAGCCCGCCGGGATAGCAAGTTGAGACCTTTGGGAAAACGGATTTGGAGGGCCGGGACACAAGCTATCAGCCTTTAAAGAGAAAAGGCCAAAGCTGATTGCTGAAAGCTGACCGCTGAATGCTAACCTTGCCCTTAGCCCCCTCCCCTAAGGCTCATCCTGCCGTCATAGGCAAGGCCGGGAGGTATTTTTTGCCGGGGTAAGTGGAATGATTTTGCCGCTTTCTTCCAGTTAATTTTAACTTTGTTCCAAATTTACTTGAATAATCCTGATTTCCATGACTGGCATGGGCCTTGCTTGCTTTAACATCAGACTTTTTGTCATTCAGCTTTGAGGAGAAGCGATGCAGGCTAACAGCCCTGGCGCCACAATCCTGAATACACGTTACCTGAGAGCCAGCCAGGCCCAGGCCCAGCCTACCACCGACACCTTTCAGGCCATGCTCCAGAAGCGCCTGGTGTCCCAGAGATATTCCAAAGCCTCCACCAATAAATCCAGCATTTCCCAGAAAACCAGCAATTCCCGCCGGCGGCAGAATTTTCCCGCCTCCCGGGGAGAAACCCTGAGGAGCGAAAAAGCCCCGGAAGTGATATCGGCCAAAGCCGCCAAGGGGGGCCTGGCCAAAGCGTCTGACCCGAAGCCCACGAAAGGGGGCAGCCAGTGGAGCCGGGTAAAGACCTCCGGGGAACAACGGGAAATGGCCGCCGCGCTGGTCAAGGCCGGGGTTCCCCCGGAGCAGGTAAAAAAATGGCTGGCGGCTGCAGCCGGGAGCAATAACCAACTGGCCGAAGGGGAGGCCTCAGCCGTTGATCAAGGGACGGCCCCGGAAAACTTCCAGGAATTCCTGAAGTTTACCCCAAAAGCGGCGGCTTCTTCGGAGTCCTCGGTGGCCTCTTTATTATCCGACCAATTGACCCAGGCCTCGGCAAATTCTGCCGATGCCAAGTTGCCGCCAGGCCTGAGGCAACTCCTGTCTTTTCTAGAGCAAACCCCATTAAAGGTTTCCCCGGAGGGCCAGGCCGAAATTGCCGCGTTGCTGATCAATTCCGGGCTTCCCCAAAAACAGGTGGAGCAACTGCTCAATTCCCCCGGGGTCCAACAAAACGGGCTCACGGCCGAGGATCTTAAGTCCTGCTGGTTGAAGACCGTGCAGGGCACCCAGTCGGAGGGTCCGGCGAACGCCGCCCGGCAACTCGGCCAAAACGTCCCCCAAGATTCGAAGTTAAGTCGGCTTACCAGCGATCCGGGGTATCAACGCCAGTGGTCGCGGTTGACGGTGCCGGCCGGGGCCTGGGGTCAATTACGCCTGGAGCTGCAACGGCTGGGAGTCCAACCGGAAGTCCTGGCCGCGGTGGAGGAGCAGGCCAGCACTAACGGCCTGCCTTTGACCCAGGTCTGGGAGATGATCCGGCAAAGTCAGGGGGCCGGACAGGGGGCCGATCAGGCCCAGGCTCAACCCCAGGCCAAGGCGGACGGGAGCGTGACCGTTCCGCCTTTCTTCCAGGGAGCCGCCCAGGAGCTGGAGGGGTGGCGTCAGATTCTGGTCCAGGCCGGGTTAAATCCCCAAGTGGCCCAGGCCTTACTCGGTTCCCAGGAGCCGGGCAATACCGAAACTTTAAAGGAACGTTTGCTGCAAGTGGCCCCGGCCACGCCGGCGCCCCAGGCCCTGGACGGGCCCAAGCCCCTTTATCTTCCAGACAATCTGCGCTTGAAGGTGTTGGCCTTGGAGGAGAAAACCCCTTCGGACCAACAGCCAGCCGGTGAAAAGGGGCAATCCCAAGCAAATCTGAATATGGCAACCGGGGGGAAAACGCCTAATCTCACTCCTCCCCCAACCCTGGGGGCGGAGACCCAGGAAGTCTCCCTGCCCCCGCTCCCCGGCGGCAGTCCCGTTTCCTTCCACGTCCCGGCCACCGCCGGAACCTCGAATCCGTTTACTGAGTCACCCTATGCTTTCCTGAGTCCGGAGGTGCGCCAGGCCATGTGGTCTCAGCTTCAAGAAGGAATCCTCAGTAACCTGACTCCCGGGGAGACTCAGGTCAAACTGTCCCTCCAACCCCCGGAGCTGGGTCATGTCCTCCTGACCTTGAACGTTAAAGGTGACTTTGTAGAAGTAACCGCCGCAACCAGTCGCCCGGAAGTGGCCCAATTGGCCCAGGCCGAGGTCCAACAACTGGTTCAGTCCCTCTCCCAACAGGGTTTGATCCTGACTCAATTCCATGTGCAGGTCCAGGACGGGGGGGACCGCTCGGCTTTGGCTGCGTCCGGCCCGAGGCAAGGGGGGAAAAAGGACGAGGAGAGCAAGGATAAGTCAACGGTGGCGGAGACCAGTAAGGTCGGGGAGGTTGACTGTTTTGCGTAACCCATTTGTTTTCACCTGTCTTCCCTGCTCCTCCGGGAAGAAGGCTGGCAGAGCCACAGACGTTCATTATTTATTATGATTTGAGGAAGAGCCATGATCGATACGACTTCCACGCTTGCCGCGACCAGCAGTAGCTCCACTAGCACCAGCACTGCTTTAACCTCAGCCACCAACAGCACCATGGGCAAGGAGGACTTTCTGCAGCTGTTGATCACGCAACTGCAGAATCAGGACCCCCTGAACCCGGAGGACCCCAAGGATTTTGTAGCCCAACTGGCCCAGTTCACCTCCCTGGAACAGCAGATCAATACGAATTCGAATCTGGAAAATCTCAGCAAGTCTCTGGGGACCTTGAAGAACGCCTATGAAATGGCCGAGGGCGTCTCCATGTTAGGCAAGACGGTGAAGGGAGTGGGCAACACCATCACCGTAGCCAGCGGCCAGGCGACTTCTGCCTCCTATAACCTGGCCAAAGCGGCCAAAGAGGTAACCGTCACCATTGCCAACAGTTCCGGTACGGTGGTCCGCACCTTGAACCTGGGGAGTCTGGCCGCCGGCGATCAGACCCTCGCCTGGGATGGCAAGAACAGCAGCGGCACCACGGTGGCCGACGGCACTTACACCTTCACGGTGACTGCCAAAGACAGCGCCGGCCAATCCATAGACGTTACTAATTACTACACCGGCGTCGTCCAGGAGGTCTATATGGATTCCACCGGCATCTGGGTCAAAGTGGGTGATCGCCAGATGCTCCTGGAGAATATCGTTTCCATTACTCCCTGACGGTCAATTGCGGGGCCGGCCTGATGACCGCCGGCCCCTATAACAGGTTCCCTTGAGGAGGAGTTTACCATGTCCATATCCAGCGCCATGTACACCGGCTTAAGCGGCCTCAACTGTTACGGCGAGGCCATGGCGGTTGTTGGGGATAACATCGCCAATCTCAATACTACCGGATTCAAGTATAGTTCCGTCCATTTCGAGGATCTGATGGCCCAATTGGTGTCCACCGGCTCCGGCGGCGGGCAGGTGGGGCGGGGCGCCCGCCTCTCGGACATCTCCACCGTCTGGCAGCAGGGATCCATGGAGACCAGCGCCGATGATGTGGACGTGGCCATCAGCGGCACCGGTTTCCTCATCGTTAAGGAACCTCTGGGAGGGGGCCTCTATTATACCCGGGACGGCAACTTCTCCATCGACAAGGACGGCTATCTCATCAATTCTCATGGCTATATTGTCCAGGGCAAGGAAATCGACCCGGTCACCCAAACTCCCACCGGCGTGGATACGGACATCATTCTCAGCCAGAATTATGCCTCGCCCCGGGCCTCTTCTTCAGTGGACATGGTGATGAATTTGGACTCCAACACCACCGCCACTGACTATTATACCTCCGCCATTTCTCTTTATGACACCACCGGTAACGTTCATACCCTGGATATGACCTACACCAAACTCACGGAAGCCGCCGGGGTTTCCACCGTGACTTGTGAGGCTGACGCCGGCACTTTAAACAGCACCTATTGGCTCATCTCCAGTCCCACCACGGATTATTATGTCTGGTACAACGTCGGCGGGGCCGGAGTCGATCCCGCAGTGTCCGGGAGGACGGGCATTGAAGTGGCCGTGGCCGCGTTGGCCACTGCCAACCAGGTGGCCACCGCCACCGCCGCGGCCATCGACGCGGAAGCTGATTTTAGTTGTCCGGCCCCCGGCGCCGCGGTTATCACCATCACCAATGCCGATACCGGGGCAGCGGCCTGGGCCACCGATGGGAACACCCCCTGGGCCGCGGGCAACTTCGTCATGACCACCCGGGGCGCGGGGGAACATGACTGGCTGCCCAGCGCCACCCTGGACGGCAACGCTGTCACCATCACCGACGTGGGTGGCGGTGGGCCTTCCAACATGGTCTTCGACGACAACGGCACCTTGATCTCCGGGACCAATTATTCCATGGACCTGTCGGCCTATAACATCGGTGACACCACCACAAATTTAACCACCCTCAATCTGGCCAACACCAGTGGCGGCAGCACCACCCAGTACGCCGCTTCGTCGGTGACCAACTATGCCTCCCAGGACGGCTACGGTCCGGGATTTCTTCAACGGGTGTCCATCGATAATGAAGGGGTCATCACCGGCCATTATTCCAACGGCCAGATCATCCCCCATTATCAGCTCACCCTGGCCCGGTTCAATGCCGCCGGCAAACTGCACCGGGAGGGGAGCAACATGTTCACCGAGACCCAGGATTCCGGCGTGCCCTTAACCGGCGCTCCGGGGACCAACGGGCTGGGCACCATCACTTCCAATGCCCTGGAGCAGTCCAACGTGGACCTGGGCAACGAGTTCGTCCACATGATCCTCTACCAGCGGGCCTTCCAGGCCAACTCCCGCATTATCACCACCAGTGACACCATGCTGGAGGAGATCCTGTCCCTGAAGCGTTAATCCAGGGGACCATACCCCTGTGCAGGAGGGGAGATAAACGGGGTAAAGTTAAGCCGGGCCAAGGCCCGGCTTAATTTTTTTGCGACAGTCGCTCATGCCAGGTTGCGGTCAGATAGATAATTTTTCGTAGGGGCGCAATTTATTGCGCCCTTTTGGGCGAGATGAATCACGCCCCTACGTTTATAACTCCATTTGGGCGCATCTTGATATCAGTCACGCCAATTTCTCGGCCAGAAAAAGGAATTGGGGCAGTTCCACCCCTCCCATGAAGGGGATGGACGACCGGATGACCTCCAGGCGACTTATCCGATAGCGGAGGAATTGGGCCTGAAGTTCTTCCAGGGTGGGAAAGTGGTGCACCAGGTCCCCGTCCGGGGTGGCAATCTGCACCAGGGTGCCGGGCTCCAACTCCCGGGTGCGGGGCAACCGCACCGTCTCCCCGGCCTCCCGAGGGGAGCCGAAAATGAAGATTTGTCCGCGTATCTTCAAGACCCGGTCCAGTTCCCGACAATAATCCCGGAAGGTTTGAGCGTAGCCGTGATTGATGGCATTAATGCTCAGGGCCAGATCAAAACTGGCCGCCGGAAAGGGCAGCCGGCCTAAATCGGCCTGCACCAGGTGGCCCCGGCCCTGGTATTCCTTTAGTCTACCCTTCAGTTTCGCCAATACCACGCCTTCCTGATCTACTCCCAGGACCTGAAAGCCCTCCTGCACCAAAGGCAAAAGATGCCGCCCGGCCCCGCACCCCGCGTCCAAAATCAGGCGGCAGCCCGCCGCCTTGAGTTCCGGCACCAGGGCCAAAACCTCGCTGTTAGGCTCAAGCTGCTGCATTCCCGGATCGGCGAAAATCTGGCCCCAATCAGGCATGGCGGTCTAGTTTCAGGTCAATTGGGGGGCAAGTTTAATGGAGGCTAGGCGCCCTCGCCTGTCCAGGACAGCCGGGGGCGGCTGCCCTCCATCCGCCCTCTCCCCACCCTTTATCAATATTTATACAAATTCCTTTACCCTGTTTAAAGCATTCTGATTATAATCGGGGTGTGTCTCCTCTCCACTCCGCTCTTTTTCGCAACCCCTGAAGGTTTCTCTGGACTAAGAGGTTGGGGGGGAGGTGGGGGAGGGGGTAGGGGGTTCCCACAGGCTGGAAGCCTGTGCTACCGGCCCCTGATCCCCTCCCCCAAAAACACTTCCCCGAAACGAGGTGCAGCATGATTCCCCGCTACAGCCGCGAGCCTATGGCCCGTATTTGGACGGAGGAGAGCAAGTTTGCCAGTTGGCTCCAAGTGGAGTTGGCGGCTTTAGAGGCCATGGGGGACCAGGGGCTGATCCCCCCGGAGGTGCCGGCCCAGGTCCGGGCCTTGGCCCGGTTGGACCCGAAAGGCATCGCCGCCCGGGAAAAAGAGACGCATCACGATGTGGCCGCGTTTGTGGACCAGGTGGCCGCCACCCTGGGGGAATACGGCCGCTTCTTTCACCTGGGCCTCACCTCCTCGGACGTCCTGGACACGGCCCTGGCCCTGCGTCTTAAGGATTCCACCGACCTGCTGCTAGCCGATCTGGACGAGCTTCTCACCGTCCTGAAAGACCGGGCTTTGGCCCACAAGGACCTGGTGATGGTGGGGCGCACCCACGGGGTGCACGCCGAACCCATCACCCTGGGGTTGAAGTTTGCCCTATGGTACGCGGAATTTGTCCGTCACCGGGCCCGCCTGGAGGAAGCCCGGGACACGGTGAGCGTGGGCAAGCTCTCCGGCGCGGTGGGCACTTTTGCCCATCTGCCCCCGGAGGTGGAGGCCGGGGCCTGCGCCCGTCTGGGCCTCAAGCCCGCGCCCCTTTCCCATCAGATCCTGCAACGGGACCGCCATGCCCACTATCTCACCACCCTGGCCTTGATCGGCGGCAGCATCGAGAAGGTGGCCACCGAGATCCGCCACCTCCAGCGCACCGAAGTCCGGGAGGCCGAAGAATTTTTCGCGCCGGGGCAAAAGGGCTCCTCCGCCATGCCCCATAAGCGCAATCCCATCCTGTCGGAAAACCTTTGCGGCCTGGCCCGGGTCCTCCGGGGCAACGCCTTAGTGGCCTTGGAGAACATGGCCCTGTGGCACGAACGGGACATCAGCCACTCCTCGGCGGAACGGATCATCTTCCCGGACAGCAATATCTTGTTGGACTTCATGCTCCACCGCCTGATCCGCCTGCTGAAAAACCTCCAGGTCTATCCGGAAAATATGGCGGCCAATCTGGCCTTGAGCCGGGGGCTGGTCTTCTCCCAGGGGCTGCTCCTGGCCCTGGTCCGGAAGGGTCTCAGTCGGGATGCGGCCTACCGCCTGGTGCAGCGCCCGGCCATGCAGGTCTGGGAGCAGGGGGGGGATTTCGCCCAACTGGTCAAGGCCGACCCGGACATCGGCCGGCATTTGTCCGGGGCGGAACTGGCAGAATTATTCGACCTGAGCCGGCATCTGCGCTACCGGGACACCCTGCTGGCCCGGGCCTTGGGGACTAAGCCAGGGAAAGCTTGACCTGGTCTTCCCGGGGCAGCACCCGGTCCAGACGCACCTGCACCAGGTCCCCTGGATAAAGCCGCAGGGAGGCCGGCGTCGGCAAAAAGACTTCCAGGAGAAGCTGGGGGAAGAGCAGACGGTAACGGTGGGGCAGGGCCTCTACTACCAGGGCCTCCATCTTTTGGCCCACCTGCCCGGCCAGATATTTGAGGAGCCAATAGCGCAGGCGCCGGGCCTTCAACAGGCCGGCCCGGCGCATGGCCGGCTCAATATTGGTGAGAATCTCCTCCAGGTCGTCACTCTCATAGACCGGCGCGGCTCCCTGGAGGGCCCGGTGCAGTTGCCGGTGAATTACCAGGTCCAGATAACGCCGGATGGGAGAAGTGGCAAAGGTGTACAGGGGCAGGCCCAGGCCCCAATGGGGCTGGGGGACAAGCTCCATCACCACCCGGCTGAGACGGCGGCGGTCCTGCCATAAGCCCAGGAGTTCCTTGGGTTCCTCCCGGTTGATGGGCTCCCGGGGCTCGGGCTGGGACCGGTAGATGGCCGGAAAATTCCGGTCGGCCAGAAACCGGGCCGCCAGCCAGTTGGCCAGCACCATAGCTTCGGCCACCAACTTCCGGCTGGGGGTCTCCTGGTCCTCCACCGTTAGCTGAATCTGGCCATGATGATTAAAGCTGACCCAGACCTCCGGCAGCTTCAGTTCATACCCCCCTTTGGCGAGCCGGTCTTCCTTGAGCTTTTGGGTTAAGTTATACAGGGTCGCCAACATTCGGTCCTGGGGCAGAAGCCGGTCCACCTCCTGATAAGACAGGCGGCGCTTGACCGTGATACGGCTGGGTAGTATCTCCCAATCCCGCACCTCCCCCCGGGCATCCAAATCGACCAGAAAGCTCAGGGCCAATCGTTCCTTCTGGGCCAGGAGGCTCAAGGTATTTTCGGAAATCTCCTCCGGCAGCATGGCGAGCCGGACTTCCGGCAAATAGATGGAGGTGCCCCGCTCCTGGGCCTCTAAATCCAGGGGGGTCCCCGGCGTAACCAGGGCGGAGACATCGGCGATGTGAATCCCCAGACGCCAGCCCTGGGGCAGGGTCTCCAGGCTGAGGGCGTCATCGAAGTCCCGGGTGCGCTCTCCATCGATAGTGATGCATTCCAGGTCGGCCAGGTCCTGCCGGTATGGGGCATAGGGGTCGGGGAAGTCGCCCTGGCTCAGGTGGGCCGCCAGGTTCCGGGCCGGGGCGGAAAACTCCTGGGGCACCTCCAGACGGTAGAGGTCCAGGTTTTCGTCCTCATGAAAGACCCCCAGGCGCACCAGCAGGCGAAAGGGGGCGTCCTCGGCAGTCAACCGGGCCTTCTCCAGAAAGGCCTTGCCCTGGGGGAATTCCGGAGCCTCCGTGCCCCAGACGGCCATCTGCCGGAGGAGCTCCACCAGGCGCTGACGCCAATAGTCATCCGGGATGGCCCCGGTCTCCCAGGCGGTCTTCAGCCAGCCGGCCCCGGCCTCCAGTTCCTGGCGCGCCGCTTCTTCCCGGCGGACTTTTTCCTGAAGATTGGCCACCACCTCCGGCGGGTTGGGTACCCAGCGGCCCTCTTTATACTTGAACAGAAAACGATCCTCATACAAAGCCCGCCCCATGGCCGCCACCTGATCCGGAGACGCCCCGCCAAACCAGAGGTCCGTAAGCTCTTCCACCGTCAGGGACTTGTCTTCCTGGGCCAGGAGTTCCCACAATTCTTCCAAATTAATGGAGTCTTTTAAGGCTTCCCGCTTTTGGTCGGTGTCGGCCAGAAGTTCCAGCCACTTTTGGCGGGGTTGTTTCAAGGAGAAAGGACCGGGACCGGCATGAAGAATGCGCTTCCGGGCCACCGTCATTTCCCGGGAGGTCTGGGTGAGGACGTGGAGGCGCTCTCCTTTAAGCTCTAAGACCACGGCACAAAGGAGACGCTTCTCTTCAAAGAATTCGATGAGATATCCAGGTTCCATGTTAAAATGGGGGCAAATTACCAGAATCCCCGGAAATGTCAAGGGAAGGGAAGTCTGGCGTGGGGGAGGGGGCAGGGGTCTGCGACCCCTGGCCCCCTCCCCCATACCTTACCCCTAAATAAAATATGCGTCTGGCTATTATATCAGACATTCACAGTAATTTTGACGCCTTGAAGGTGGTCTTGGCCCGGATTGACCGGGAAGGGGTGGACGCCGTCTTAAATCTGGGGGACATCGTCGGTTATAACGCCGCTCCCAACGAGTGTCTGGATTTGTTGGAGCACCGGCCCGTGTGGAGTCTGGCCGGCAATCACGACCTGGCCCTGCTGGAATTGGCCCGGGCCGAATCTTTTAATATTATCGCCTATCAGGCCATCATCTGGTCCAAAGAGCAGGTAAGGCCGGAATACCAGGATTTCCTCCGCAACCTGCCTCTGCTCCGGGAGGGGGAGGGCTTTCTGGCCTGCCACGGCACCCCCACCAGTGTGGACGCCTATGTCAGCTTTCATTTCCAAGGGAAACGGGTCCTGAATTATTTGCAGAAGGAGTCCCCCTTCCGGGTGTGCTTCTTCGGCCACACCCACAAGCGGGCCTTGTGGTACCGGGACATCCGGGGCAAGGTGGCCTTGCAAAAAATCACCCCGGACAGACTGGTCCTGGACCCACAGGGCCATTACTTAATCAATCCCGGCAGTGTGGGGCAGCCCCGGGACGGCAGCCCGGACGCGGCTTACGCCGTCTTTGACGACCAGGACTTTTCCATCCAATTTAAATCCGCGGCTTATGATGTGGCGGCAGCCCAACGACGTATTCTGGAGGCCGGTCTGCCGGAATTTCTGGCGGAGCGCCTGGCCCAGGGAATCTAGGCAGAGGGGAGAGCGATGGCAGCTTACCAAAAAGAAGGAGTTTTAAAGGACGGCACCCGGGTGATCCTTCGGCCTCTGGTGAAAGAGGACCGGGAGAAATTGCTGGATTTCTTCCGCCGGGTGAGTGAGAAGGATTTGCTGTTTTTGCGCAGCGATGTGCGGGACCCGGCGGTTATTGATGATTGGGTCAGCCACATCGACTATCGCCGGGTCTTCCCTTTGCTGGCCGAAGTGGAGGGCCGCATCGTCGGCGACGCCACCCTGCACATGCGCAAGGTGGGCTGGAAGCGCCACCTGGGCAACGTCCGGGTGGTGGTGGCCGATGACTTCCAGAACCGGGGCCTGGGCACGCTGCTGGTCAACGAGATTGTGGAGTTGGCTGCGGAGTTCGGCCTGGAAAAACTGGTGGCCGAGATTCACCTGCAATCCCAGTCGGCCCTGGCCCTGTTCAAAAAGGCCGGTTTCTCCGTCAAGGCCGTGTTCGAAGACCTGGTCCAGGACCAGGCCGGCAACCGGGGGGACCTGGTGGTCATGGTCTGCGACGTCCAGGGCCGGGACCGCCGGGCGGCGGGAGGGTGAGGGATTTTTGAGGGGAGGGCCGGGGGAGCAGTGGCTCCCCCGCCCTCCCCTCAAACTCCCTTCCCAACCCCCTTTATGGGGTCCGGGTAAGGCGGGGCCATTGGCCCCGCCTTACCCGGACCTTAGGACTAAAGACCAGGTAAGCCCTTGCCAGGTAAGCCAAAAGGCTTTTCAAGAAGATATAATCATGTAGGGTGCGTTTTACGCACCATCATTAAGAGGGGTTACCCCAGAATCCCGCCTAGCCGTCATCAGCTAAATCTTCCCGAATAAAACTCAAGCACCTCTCCCAAAATTCCGAAAAATTTTATTGGGGGTTACACCTTGTCGGATATTTTTACCAAAGCCGTTCCCTGGCTGACGGCCCACAGCCACCTCCTCTTGCCTCTGGGCCTTTCGGTCTGGATGGCCTGGGGGGATTGCCGCACCCGGCGGATTCCCAATTACCTCACCTTGGGGGGCGCCCTGGCCGGGCTGGGTTTTCAACTGGGTTATCACGGCTGGCCGGGATTGGTGGAGGGACTGCTGGGCATGGGCCTGGGGTTTGCCCTGCTCATCCTCATCTATCTCAAAGGCGGCATGGGGGCCGGGGACGTCAAGGCCCTGGCCGCGCTGGGGGCCTGGCTGGGACCCAAACAGACCCTCTACCTCTTTATCTATATGGGGATTGCCGGCGGTCTCCTGATCCTGGGAGTCCTCTGGTGGCGGGGGCTCCTCTGGCTAAAAATCCGCCAAGGCTGGGTGGCCCTGATCAACTGGTGCCTCGTTCGCCAGCATGGGGCCGGACCCGCGGCGGCACCGACTCCCCCCACCCCTGGCATACCCTATGGGATAGCCCTGGCCGCCGGCATGGCCTTCCTCTTCTGGGGCGCGGTCTGATAACTAATTGAGGTTGGAGGAGGGAGCCACTGATCCCCCGGCTCTCCCCCCACAAACACTACGCCCTTCATTCAGCAACCCCGGCCCGGCCTGGAGGGGGCCCAGATCCAGGCGTAAATTCCCAGGTTAAGGGCCAGGACCAGTATCCCCAGGACTAGTTGCACCTGTCGGGTGAGGTGCTCCGGGTAGAGTAAGGGTAGGAGATAGTGTTCGATGAAGCCGGTGTGATACAGGGGTGCCCCGCTTTTTACCCGGAGCCAGTGTTCCAGGGGGGTGAGGGGGCAGATATACCCAGTAAGTTCGATGAGCACGGCCCACAACACTGCGGGCAGGTGAAGCCACGCCACCCGTTTATACTTAAGGACCAGAAACCCGCCCAAGAGCACGAAGACCACAAAGCCCAGATGGAATAAGATCACCAGGTCAACGAGCCGGCGATAGAGCATGGGTTTTTCCCCTACCCTCTCCTCAAACTCCCCTCCCCACCCCCTTTAAGGGGGCTGTGGTAGGCGGGGCCA
>JBFLZI010000058.1:0-14513 GCA_040756315.1 Thermodesulfobacteriota bacterium
CCCCCACACCCCCTCCCCCAATCCCTTACATAATTGGTAGCACAGGCTTCCAGCCTGTGCATAACCCGCTCCTAAACCTAGTTTCTTGATGCCGATGTGGCGTACCTTTTTACAGAAAACAGAAAACAGAAAACTGAGACGGTTAATGCTTATGCACCGGCGGAGCCACGGGCTTTGCCGGGGCCGGTTCCTTACCGGGGACCGGGGCCGCTTCTTTCCCCGGTGTAGGTTTAGGGGCCTGGAGCATCTTGGCCGCGGCCTCCCGGATGCGGGATTCGGAATCCAGGAGGAACTGGGCCGAGGTGACCACCTCTTCCCCGCCTTGCAGGCCCTCGGTTACCTGGCGCCAGCCCCCGTCTCCTTCCACCCCCAGCTTCACCGGCCGGGGTTCAAAGCGGCCCTGGCCCAAGGCGACAAAGACCAGTTGCCGCTCCCCGGAGTCCAGAATGGCCTCAGAGGGCACCGCCACCGCGGCTTGGGGCAGGGGGGACTTGATGGTCACCTGGGCGAACATGTCGGGTTTGAGGCGCAGCTTGGGGTTGGGGAAGGCCAGGCGCACCTTGGCGGTGCGGGTGGCCCCGCTCAAATAAGGATAGATATACTGGACCTTGCCATGGAAAGTCTCATCGGGCAGATAGGTCAAGGTCATCTCCGCGTGTTCCCCTACCTTCACCCAGGGGAGTTCATATTCATAAATCTCCGCCTCCACCCAGACCGTGGACAGGTCCGCCACCTCCATCAGGGGCATGCCGGGCATGACGTACTGGCCCTGGGTGACCAGGCGCTTGATGACAATGCCGTTCACCGGGGAGGTCAGGGTGAGGTCCTTTTTCACTTCCCCGGTTTTCTCCAGAGCGTCGATCTGGGCCGGGCCGATGTCCCAGTATTGCAAACGCTGGCGGGACGCGGCCAGCAACCTTTGGGCCGATTCCCCCAGTTCGGCATAGGGGCTTTTCCCCAGAGATTTGAGGTTCTTCAAAGCCAAAAGATATTCCCGTTGGGCCGAGACCAACTCCGGACTGTAAAGGTTGAGGAGCGGTTGGCCCTTACGGATGGGGTCGCCGGTGGCCTTGACGTAAAGACGCTCAACCCAGCCGGCTACCTTGGTATTGATCTGGGAGAGCCGCCGTTCGTCATAAACGACTTTCCCCACGGCCCGGATGCTGCGGGTGAGTTCCCGGACTTCCACCTTGCCGGTGCGCACCCCCATGGACTGCAGGGTATTGGGGTCCACGGCAATGGTGCCCGGGGCCGCGGCCTCACCCCCTTCTTCTTCATAAACCGGCACCATGTCCATGCCGCAGGGGGCCTTCCCTGGCTTGTCGGAGATGTTTCGGGGGTCCATGGGGTCCACCCAGTATTTGACTTTGCGTTCCTTTTTGGCGGCGGGGGCCGAAGGCGGTATCGGCCCTTCCTTGGCATAGACCGGGATTAAATCCTGGCCTTTATCATCTTTGCCGGGCTGATAGCGGATGAAATCCGGGTTGGTGGGGGACACCCAACAGATGGCCGGCTTTTCCACCGGGGCGGTGGAAGGAGCGGCCTGGCGTTTCTGCAGATATCCGGCCCAATATAAAAACACCAGGGCCAGGAGGCCGAGGCCCAGCCCGAGACACAGACCTCTGAGATAGGGGCGGGATGATGGCGTCATTTTCTTCCTCCGGCTGTCCGGGGCAAGTCCTGGCCTACCAGCCACTCCAGTTCGGCCCAGTTTTCTTCAAAGTCCTTGAGATATTCTTGCAGCGCCAACTCGGCGTTATAGGCGGCGATCTGATTCTGGTAGAGGCGTTCGAAGCCCAGCATCCCCACCTGGTAATCGGCCAGGGAGGCGGCAGCCGCCTGTCGGGCCTGGGGGATGATACCCTGCTCATAAAGGCTGATCTGGTGATTCAGGCGTTGGAGCTTGGCGTAACGATCTTTGATGGCCGCGGCCAGGCGGTCCCAGAGGGAGCGATAGGCCTCCTGGGCGGCGGATTTGCGGTCCAACTGTTCCCTGAGTTTGGGATTCAGCTTGGAACCATACCAGATGGGCAGATCAAAGGTGATGGTGGTGGAGAAGAAGTCAGCCTGTTTGCGGCTGACCGGGGGGTCTAAGGTCTCCCGGAAGCCATAGGCCACCCCGATGTTGACATCGGGTAGATAATCTTTGCGAGCCAGTTCCACTGCCTTGTCCTGCCGGGCGATCAAGGCCTGGAGAGATTCCAGTTGCGGCCGGGACTTCGCCTGGGCTAACAACCGGTCCAGGTAGAGGCCAAAAGCCCGGGATTTGAGAGGCTGGGGTTGAGGAATAGGCGTCTGGGGCGGCTTCGAGCGCAGGGCGTTCAAATCCGCCTGCACCGACTCCTGGCGCTGGCGCCACTGCAAGAGCCGGTTCAGATAATTGCCCAATTCCACCTGGGCCTGAAGCACGTCCGCCTGCCGACCCTGGCCTACCCCATAGCGGGTTTCCGCCACCTGCACCACCTGCTCCCAAAAGAGTTTGTTTTTCTGGGTGATGT
Organism: Thermodesulfobacteriota bacterium; assembly: GCA_040756315.1. Taxonomy (GTDB): domain Bacteria; phylum Desulfobacterota; class Desulfobaccia; order Desulfobaccales; family 0-14-0-80-60-11; genus JBFLZI01. Next base: position 2,499 of record JBFLZI010000058.1, read on the forward strand.
CAAAACCCGCATAGGTAAGGGCCAGATTCCAATAGCCCTGGATCACCCGGGCACGAACCTCCTGGAGCTTATCCTGGTAGGTCAATTCATCGGCCCGGGCCTGCTCCGAGGCCACTTCGGAACGGAGGCGCCGTTTGCCGGGAAAGGGGATTTTTTGAGACAGGGCAAACTGCTTTTGGGTCATGGGCTCTTGGGCAAAACTCCAGGTATCCACCGGCAGATTGAGGATATTTACCGAAAGCTTGGGGTCGTCCAAGGCCCCGGCGGGGGCGACGGCCTCCTTCGCGGCGGACTTGAGTCGGTCCTTCTGCTTCACTTCCGGGTTGGCCTTCAGGGCCTCGCTGATCAGGGTCTTAAGATCCTCGGGCAGATCGGTCTGGGCCGCGGCCGGCAGGGCCAGGGCCAGCCCTAAGAGTACCCAAAAAAGGCAAAGGAGAAGAGTGGTGTGTTGCCTATTGGGGTAGCGCATGACCGTTTTCTCCATGTCGGTTTTACCTGGGGTTTTGGGAAACAGGGATTCATGCCAATTCGCCTTCAAAATTTATTAAGATGTAGGGGCGAACCTGGTGTTCGCCCACCAATTTGGGGCGAATGCAAGATTCGCCCCTACGTTTTAATACAGTTATGCAGGCGAATTGGTATCAGACCATCTTCAAGATGATTTTAATTTTATATATTAACTATGGAAATTGTGATGTCCAGAAGGTTTTTTTAAGACCAGTGCAGGCGGGGGAATTATGGCTTAGAGAGTAAGGATCAAAGGCAGGATCATGGGCCGGCGCTCCAAGGCCTTAAAGAAGAGCTTGCGCAGGGCTTTGCCCACTTGGGTCTGGATCTCCAGCCAGTCCTGGGTAGGCTCGGACAGACCCCGCTCGACGATCTCCTGAAAGACCTTCCGGGCCTGTTCCAGCATGGGGGTGTGCTCCTCCTCCAGGACAAAGCCCCGGGTGATGAGGTCCGGGTCGGTGACGATTTTCCGGGCCGAGGGGTCCACGGCCACCATGGCGATGACCAGGCCGTCGGAGGCCAGGTGGCGGCGGTCCCGGAGCACGATGCGGCTCACGTCCCCCACCCCTTTGCCGTCCACAAAAACCCGGCCCACCTCCACCCGGTCCCGGAGGCGGCCCCCCTCCGAGTCAAAGCGCACCTGGTCGCCGTTTTGGGCCAAAAGGAGGTTTTCTTCCGGGATACCCACGGTCTCGGCCAGGTGGGCGTGCTTCACCAGGTGGCGCATCTCCCCGTGAATGGGGATGAAATACCGGGGCCGGGTCAGGTTCAAAAGCAGTTTCAACTCCTCCTGGGAGGCGTGCCCCGAGACATGGATGTCCGCCACCTGTTCATAGACCACCTCCGCGCCCAGGCGGTAGAGGTTGTTGATCAGGGTGGTGATGGCCTTCTCATTGCCGGGAATAAACTTGGAAGAGAGGATGACCAGGTCCCCTTTCTGGATGTGGATCTGTTTATGTGCCCCTAAAGCGATGCGGGCCAGGGCGCTCAGAGGTTCTCCCTGGCTGCCGGTGGTGACGATGATGGTCTGGGCCGGGGGCAGGCGCTCCAAATCCGCGAGGGTGATCTCCAACTCCGGGGGGACCTCCAGATATCCCAATTGCCTGGCCAGGCGGGTGTTGATGAGCATGGATTTGCCGTTAAACAGCACCCGGCGGTCGAATTTGGCGGCAATATTGACGATCTGCTGCAAGCGATGGATATGGGAGGCGAAGACCGCGATGATCACCCGGCCCGGGGCCTCCCGCACCAGTTCCTCCAGGGCCAGGCCGATCTCCCGCTCAGAGAGAGTGTAGCCCGGGCGTTCAGCATTGGTGGAGTCCGAGAGCAGGGCCAGCACCCCGGCTTCCCCGTAATGGGCAAAGCGGTTCAAGTCCATGGCCGCGCCGGACACCGGCGTCTGATCGATCTTGAAATCCCCGGAATGGACCAGAATCCCCTGGGGCGTCTCCACGGCAAAGCCCACCCCGTCCACGATGGAATGGGAGACGCCGATAAATTCAAAGACAAAAGGCCCCAGGCTGAGCCGGTCCCGGGAGTGGATCTCCCGCAGTTCCGCCACTTCCAGGAGGCCGTGCTCCTTCAATTTCTCCCGGAGCAGGGCCAGGGTCAGGGGGGTGCCATAGACCGGCACCGGGATCTCCTTCAGCAGAAACGGCAGCGCGCCGATATGGTCTTCATGGCCGTGGGTCAGGACCACCGCGGCCACCTTGTCCCGGCGCTCCCGGAGATAGGAGAAGTCGGGGATGACAATGTCGATCCCCAACATGTGGTCCTCGGGAAACATAAGGCCGGCATCCACCACCACCAGATAATCCGCGGTCTCCAGCACCATCAGGTTGAGGCCGATCTCCCCCAATCCTCCCAGAAAAGTAAGCTCAACCCAGTTATCCGTGGCGGTTTCCGTAGTCATGGCGGCAGTGTATGGAGTGATTTGGGGGAGGGGCTGATCAGTAATCAGTAATCAGTAAGTCAAGCATTAAGCAGGTTTGATACCCGTGATTTTTACTGATCACTGATCACTGTTTACTTATTTGCCCGCCCCTCCCGTCAACTCAGTTTTTCCCCAGGAAAATCATAATCATAATGGTCGGCGATGGCCTGGCGCACCGCGTTCATCAGTTCTTCTTTGCGTTTCAGGGAATAGTCCCGGGGGTTGATGGGGGGAGAGATGACCACCTGCACCGGTCCGGGTCGCAGGCGCAGGGTGGCCCGGGGCTGAATGGCCAGAGTGCCGTTGATGCTCACCGGCACCACCGGCTGTCTCGCCTTCAGGGCCATGATAAACACTCCTTTTTTAAAGGGCAGGAGTTCCCGGGAATTGGCCCGGGTGCCTTCGGGAAAGATGATCATGGAGGTGCCGGCCTGCACCGTCCGGGTGGCCTGGTTAAGGCCCCGGATGGCTTCCGAAAGATTTTCCCGGTCGATGGCAATGGAGCCCATGCGGGTCAGGGCCTGGCCGAAGACCGGGATGCGGAAGAGAGATTTTTTGGCGACCCAGAGGAAATTTCCCGGGAGCACGGCCAGGAGCACAAAGATGTCGAACTGGCTGCGGTGGTTGGCGGCAAAGACGTAAGTCTGGCCGGGAGTGAGGTGCTCCAGCCCCTGCACCTGGACGGTGATACCCCCGAAGTAGAGCAGGGTCCTGGCCCACCAGCGGGCGATGGGCTGGATGAAGTCTCTCCGGAAATAGCTGACGAAAATGGCGCTGGTGCCGGCCAGCATGGTAATGACCAGCAACCAGAAATGGAACCACAACCCCCAGGCCAATGACGGCCTCCTGCGATCCGGAGCCATGGCCTATCATTACCCGGAATAGGGGGCGGCGTCAACCGAAATGGCCGGTTCAGGTCCTTACCGGCAGGCTTATGGTGAAGGTGGTCCCCTGGTTGGGGCGGCTGTCCACTTCGATCTGGCCCCGGTGGCGCTGGGCGATCATGTACACCTTGGTCAAGCCCATGCCGGCGCCGGTCATCTTGGTGGTGAAAAAGGGATGGTAGATGCTGGCCAGGTCCGCGGGGGCGATGCCCCGGCCGGTGTCGCTGATGCGAATAACGGCATGGTTGGCTTCTTTCCGGGCGTCCACCCTCAGGGTGCCTCCCTGGGGCATGGCCTCCACTCCATTCAAGAGGATCTGGAAGAACATTTCCGTCAGGGAACCGGCGTCTCCCAGGAGTTTGAGGGGAGGCACCGGGGAGATTTCCAGAAGCACCAGGTCCGGGTTGAGGTGGGCCTCCAGCTTCCCCATCGCGGTGGACAGGACGGCCTCCAAGTCCACTTCGGCCTGCAACTCCCCGGAGGCGCGCACATGCCGCAGGTATTCATCGATCTCCTGGACCATGCTCTCCAAACGTCGGACATTTTCCAGGATGGCCGGCAAATAGTCCCGGCCGGGGTGATCCTCCGGTAATTTGCGCTCCCAGCGCTTCAGCAGCCCGCCCACCGCCATCAAAGGATTGCGGATTTCGTGGGCCACCCCCGCGGCGATCTGCCCCAGGGCCGCCAGGCGCTCGCTCTCTTCCAGGCGCAACTCCAGGGCTTCCTGGGCGGTTAAATCCCGGAAGACCAGAATGGTGCCCACCACCTGGCCCCCCTGGCGGTGCACCGTGCCCCGGAAATAGACGGGTAAAGGGGATCCCACCCAGGGAGTAAGGAGAAACCGGCCTTCATAGATCCCGGTTTCCAGGATTCGGAACACCCCCTGGGCCAGATTATGGAGGCCGTCCCCCACAAAGCTGATGCCATCTAAAGCCTGGTCCTTAAAGGTAACGCTGGGCATCTGAAAGAGGTCCTGAGCCGTGCGGTTGGCGGACAGGACCCGCCCCGCAAGGTCGGTGGTGAGAATGCCCTCCTCCAACTGGTCCAGGATTTGGGCCAGATAGGCTTCGGTTTCCAGGATTTGGGAGCGCAACCCCTCATTTTCCTGGTGCAGGCGCTGCCGTTCCCCGAAGCTCTGCACCCAGTTGAGGAGCAGGGGCGGGGGCAGGTCCCCGGGCATGATATCCTCGGCTCCGGCTTGCAGGGTCGGGCCTTGCAGTTCCGGCGGGATGTGCCCCAAGACCAGGGAAAAGAGGTGGGGATAGATCTTGCGCACCAGGCGCAGACCTTCCAAAAGGTTCATGCCCTTCAGGCCGGGCTCAACAATGAGCAGGCTTAAGCCCCCGTTATCCAGATGCTCCAGCAGTTGCTGCCAGTTCCGGACCTGGTCCACCGGCAGGTCGGCCTTGCCCAGGATGCGGGCGCATCTCCGGCTGGCGGGGCTGGTCCCGGCCACCAGGATGGCGGCGGCTGGCTGGGGACTTAAGGACAACGGCTTTCTCCTTGCGAAGGTATCTTAGTGGGGGGAGGGCTAGGGGAATTAGTAAACAGTGATCAGTTATCAGTAAACAGTCTCTCTAGGTGTGGTTCTCCTCCTACCTGATCACTGATTACTGCTCATCCCCTCCCCCAAAATCACTAATTATCAACTACGTTTCCCGGGGGTCAAGGCCTTGACCACTTCCGGCAGGCGCCATTCCGGTCCCAACAGTTGCACCTCCGGGCCGGTCCCCGGCGCGGGTCTCTGGCTTTCCCAATCCTGGTAGCTGAAGAGGAACAGGCAGGTCCGGGGGGGTGGCGGCGATTGTTGCCACTTGGCCAGGAACGCCCCCGGATCGGTTCCCTCTCCCACCACCACGGTCCCGGGTTCCTTAATTTCCCCGGTCCAGTCTTTCAGGGCCAGGGGCTCGATCCGGTGGGCAAAGGCGGCAAAGAAGTAGGACACCGGTCCCGGGTCTTCATCGGTCCTGAGCAGCAGCACCGGGCGTTGCCGGAGCAGGGCCGCCAGGGAGTTTAAGGTGGTGGTTTCGTGGCTTTCCATCTCCAGTTCCCTTAAGAAATCGGTGTAGGCATGGGGCAGGTCCATGAGTTGCACTACGAAGCGTTCCGGGGTGAGAGGCAGAGAGTTGAGCATAGCCAAAGGAATGGGGCTCAGGCGATAATGACCGCCGTTCCCCAGGTTCAGGAGTTTGGCCATTTGATTGCCCAGGTATAAGGAATGGCTCAGGAACCGGACGGCGTGATCCACTTTGCCGATGTCAGTCTGGTGGTGCAGGAGCACCGCCTTTTGCAGGACCTCCGGCAATTGCCAGATCTCCAGCATCCAGGCCCCCACTTCCGGGTGGGGCACGCTGAGAAAATCTTTCTCCGCGGCGAGAGGCTCCTCGCCATATTCATGCACCGCCTGCAAGGCCGCCAGGAAGCGCTCCGGGAACAGTTCGCCCCACAAGGCTTTGGCGATGTCATGGAGGAGTCCGGCGATCAGCGCCTCCTCCGGCGAAGGGTGGCCGGCCTCCTGGGCCAACAGGGAGGTGGCCACCCCGCAGGCCTGGGAATGGTGCCACAACCCCTTCCGCCCGAAGGGGAGGTCGGACCACCGGAAAAGCCCCTGGGACAGAGAGACGGCCATGGCCAGATTCTTGATCTTCTCCAGGCCCAGTAAAGATACCGCCTGGGACACGGTGCCCACCCGCTGGGAGAGGCCGTAATAGGCGGAATTGATCAACTTCAGGACCTTGGCGGTCATGCCTTGGTCCTTGAGGATGATATCCGACACCAGGGAGAGGCTGGCATAAGGATCATTGGCGGCCTTCAGGATGGCATTGACCACCCCGGGCAAGGGCAGAATCTCCTGGATGCGCCCCACCAAAGTCCGCACCAGAGCAGGTTCTAAGGGCTCGAAGCCCCCGGCTTTTCCTTGGGTCACAATCTTCGTCAAAGTAGTCCGCTCTTTGAGTAGATTTAATCAGTGTTAATCAAAAATTAATTCGGCCTTCTTGGCTAAATACTCAAATACAAAATTTTTTTCCCTTTGGGGCTAAGGGTCCGGAGTGTCTGGGTCAGTTGTCCACCTGAGTCTGGCTTTCCTCGGTTCTTAAGTTCATGGCCTGTAGTATAATAAAAAATACCGGCGGATTAACCTCTCCCGCTGGGAGGAAAGAGAGGCAGGGTGAGAGGGAACTGAATCTGTTTGCCGTGCCCCTGAATAATTCATTAGCGAATATGTGTACCTGTGTATCTAAGCTGCACTTATGGCTGTCCCGAAAATCCTCACCGCGGAATTCAAGCTGAGCGTCCACCGGGCGGACCAGCTACCCCCAGGGCCATATCCGGAGGTGGCCTTCCTGGGCCGCTCCAATGTGGGGAAATCCTCCCTGATCAAGGCACTTTTGCGGCGCCGGCGTCTGGTGCGCACCAGCGCCCGGCCCGGTTGCACCCGGGCCTTGAATTTCTTTCTCGTCAACGGGCGCTGGTATTTTGTGGATCTGCCGGGGTTCGGCTATGCCGCGGTCTCTCAGGAACTCAGAGAAAATTGGGGGCAACTGATTATGGAATATCTGGAGGGGCGGGAGAAGCTGGCCGCAGTGGTTTTCCTCCAGGACGGCCGCCGTCTCCCCGGCCCGGAAGAGCTCTATCTCTGGGAGATTCTCAGGTCCCGCCAGCGCCGGGTGATCCCGGTCCTGACCAAGGCGGATAAGCTGAAGCGGGGGGAGCGGGCCCGGCAGTTGCCGAAAATTGCCGGGGCGCTGTCCCCTTTCGGGGTAGTCCCCGCGGATTTTCTCTGGTTTTCGGCCCTTAGCCAGGAAGGCCGAGACCATCTTTGGCGCAAGATTCTGGATTATCTTGGGTGAAGGAGGGCGTTGAGTGGTTTAAGCGTTCAACCAGGCGCCGGAGCGAGTTTTCCCATAGGTCTTCCCGAAGGTCCTCCCATAAATTCTGTCATAATACTCGCTCCGGTGAAAATCGCAGTGGAGGCAACCGGCCAGTTTTATGGCAAAGATGCCGTGGCCCAGGCCGACGTAGAGGCTCCTGGTCACCCGGGCGCATTGCCGGCCATAATCCGGATAAGCCAGACAACTTTTTTCCCGGCCGCATTTCTTAAATTCCCAACAATTCATGGGAAACGATCTCAGCAGAGCCAAATTTCACCGGCCCTGAGCCTAAATCTAGTGGGCTAGATTACACTGCCCGCTTTTTATGTTCGTAATAGGGGCTCTTGAAAAAATCACATTCCATGCAAGAGGCTAATTTCACGGCAAAGGTTCCTTGGACCTTGCCGCCGCAATGAGTCCCGGCCACCCGGGCGCAATCTCTGCCATCATTAGGATAAGCCGGGCAGTTCCTTTCCCGTCCACACTTTTTAAATTCCCAACAATTCACCTGAAACCTCCATGTAGCCGATCGGATTAACAAACTAGTTATTTTATCGGAATTGTCCGGCTTTTCCTTAAACGGAATTCCATGTAGAGGCCCTGGTGGTTAAGCTTGGGAAGTTAGTCGGGCACCAAAATTTCCTCCAGTTTTCTTTTAGGGACGTGATGGAGTCCCTGGGCGTCCCGCCAGTATTTGATGCTGCCGTCCGGGGGAACTTCTTCCAGGACCACTTCTTCCTTGGGCCGTCCCAGGGCGATTACCAGAAGTATTTCGAATTTCTCAGGAATCTTCAGGAGTTTTCGGAGGCGGTCCCGTTTAATGGAACCGATCATACATCCGCCCAAGCCCTTCTCCCGGGCGCCCAGAAGGATGCTCTGGGCGGCGATGCCGTGGTCGCAGCCGAAGTTGGCGGTGATCTCCTTATCCCCCAGGATCACCAAATAGGCGGCGGGCCTCTCTCCCTCTGCCGGTCCGGGCCAATCTTTCAAGTAACCGGCCCAGGCCAGGCAGGAGAAGATGGCGGCGTTTCTTTCGGGGTCGTTGGCCAACAGGAATTTCAAGGGCTGGAGATTGGCCGCGGACGCGGACAGCCGGGCCAGGTTCACCAGCCAGGTGAGGGTCTCGGTGGAGATGGCCATCTGCTGATGAAACCGCCGCACACTGCGATTATTTTTGATTAGTTCTTCGATCATGGTAACCTCGTAATTAGGGGAGGTAAGGTCCCCTTTTTTAAGGCCAGTCGCCGGCTAACGCACCTCCACCCGAAAGGTCCCCTCCGGAGTTAAGGTGGCCTGGTAACCTAAGGCCCGGAGGAATTCCGGCAAAGGCCGTCCCAGGATGAGTTCCGTGGCTGCCGGTGTCAGTTCCCAGTCGTCCAGAAGCATCTGTCTAAGATAGTGGTCGAAATGCAGGGCCTCAAACAGGTAGTCCCCGGCCTCTTCCCGGCCGGCGGCCAAATCCAACAGGGATTGCCCGACCCTCTCCAGGTCGCAGCGCTCCCTATGGGAGGCGATCAGGTCCCAGACCTCCGGCACCCGGGCGAAGAGATGGCTCCGGTTTAAAAATTCGTGGGAGGGAATCTCCGGGGCCGGCTCCCCCCAACATTGCTGGCGGCGGCACTGCTCCGGGCGGTGCTCATAAATCCGGCAGCCGGAAGTGGCGGCCAGATAGAACCAGCACTGCTGGCCCCCTGGGATCGGCCGGATTTTCAGACGTTCTTCTTTCAGGGGCACGGCCTTGCCTTCCCGGGAAGTCCCCAGTTCTCCCTGCCTTAAGGTATAAACCTCATTCCAGGTAATAACTTCTTTCTCAAACAGAGCCAGATCCGGAAGGAGCAGGGTAGGGCTGAAACGCTCGCAGCATTCGCCGCAACGGACACAACTCTCCCGGGCGGCCTCCGCCCGGCTCCGGGCCGCGGTGACCAGTTGCCGCCAGGCCTCGGCCCTGGCTTCCGGCGCCAAGGATGGCCACTCCTTGATTATCTCCCGGAACCCTCCGGCCTTGTCAATCTCCCGGCGGAGCACCAGATACCGGCCACTTTTGGGACCGGCCCCTAAAATATCGGCCAGATATTCCTCCCAAAGGGAGAGCATCACCTCCGCCGGCCCCAAGGCCAGGGCCTCCCAGGGATCGGTGCGAATCTTGCCGGTGAATTTTTTCTTAGTCATTCTAGTACCTCATATTGGCTGAGTTTGTGGGTGAGGGGGCTGAGCAGTGATCAGTAATCAGGTAGCAGGAGCACAACACCTAGAGAGACTGGTAACTGGTAACTGATAACTGATCACTGTTTACTAATTCCCCTGGCCCTCCCCCCACATGCCTATTTCCCCTCATTTCTCACAAAATTAACCAGGCCCAGGGTCAGTTCGGTCATGGCGTCCAGGTCCAGGGTTTCCAGGGTGTCGGTGGCGGTGTGGTAGTTAGGGTTGCGGAAGAACGCGGTATCCGTCAGCATCAGCGCCGGGTAGCCTTCGTCCCAGAAATTGGCGTGGTCGCTCAGTCGCACTTCCGGCAGGAAGTAGCCCCCCAGAGGCACGGCCAGGGTGACCACGGGCAGTCGGCCGCTTTGCTGCAGCGCCGCGGCCAGTCTTTGCATCAGGGGTTTGGAGCGCCAGTCGCTGGCGATACCGATAAAGTTGCCGGTGGTGGGATAGCCCATTAAGCGCAAGGGGAAGGGCAGGGCCTGGCTTTCTGGCTCCCGGCGGAAGTAGCCCACGCTCTCCAGGCAGAGCATGCCCAGGATTTTTGCCCTTTGTTTTTTGGCCTGGCGGGCATAGACCCGGCTGCCCATGTAGGGGGTGAAATAGGCCGGGGGTTCTTCGGTGGTGAAGCCGATGAAGGTCCAGGGCTTAGGTAGAGGGGAATTCCGGGTCAGACGGGCCACTTCCAGGAGCACCGCCACCCCGCTGGCGTTGTCGTCCGCGCCGGGGGTGCCGGCCACAGTGTCGTAATGCGCCCCCAAAATGTAATAGCCCCCGGGATTTTCTTCTCCGGCGATGATGTTGCCCACTTCTTCCCGCATATAGATAAAGGTCTGACGCCGGGGACGGTAGCCCATTTCCTGAAAGGTTTGCTGCACGTAAGCGGCCGCGGCCTTGAGGTTCCGGGGGCGATAAATGGAGCGCTCACCCAGGGTGATACTCAGATAGCGCAGATGGCCCAGCAATCGGGCGCGGATTTCCTCGCGGTCCATGGTCTCCCCCCCAGCGGGCCAGGGCCCCGGGCTGATGGTCACCAGAAAAATGACGGACAGCCAGGCGGCTTTAATCAATGACTTTACGGAAGGATTATAGCTCAAGGAATATCTTGGGAAAAGAGCACCGGCGAGACGCCGGTGCCACTGGCCTGGTGGTCGATACCTAGTCTCAACATGTTATGAAAACTTAACAACCATTCTTAAGTATTTGCTTAAGGTAAAATTACCGTCTGTCCTCATTTTTCTCTAAATCTTTCTTTCTCTTAGTATAGGGGTTGGGAGGGGAGTTTGAGGGGAGGGCGGGGGAGCCACTGCTCCCCCGGCCCTCCTCTCAAATCACTTCTTCCCTTCTCCTCCTCCCCGCCCAATCTGCCATTTCTGCAGGTGGCCGCGCCGGTCCAGGTGCAGTTGGAGGATAAAGGGAAAAGACCGCCCGGGCACGGTGAAGCGCAGGTCCAGCCAGGAGAAGAACTGGTCGTCGCCCTTAAGTTCCCGGCGCGCCAGCAGGGGAAAGCGGGCGAAGTCCAGGTAAGCCTCAAGAATCTGCCGGGCTTCCGGAGAGTATTCGCCAAGGTGCAAGGCGGTATTCGGCCAATTCTGGATGATCAGGTGGCCGGGGGGCTCGTAAGTAGCCTCCGGGGCACGCAGGTTGGGTCCCGGGTTGACCATGGCGGCCTGGGCCTTTTGCACCCCGGCCTCCAGGCCCAGGAAGGACAGGTAAGGCAACTGGACAAAAGTTTGCCTGATGCCCTCCGGCCCGGCGGCAAGGAGTTGCCAGCGCCGGCAGGAAAAGGGCTGGGGCAGGGCGGCCACCTTTACGGCCCCGGACTTATCCGGGCCGAAGACCTGCCGGGCCAGGTTCAGGGCCTGGTGGTGGTAAAGGCCGCAGAGAGCCAGATAAGCTCCGGCCAGGGTGAGGCAGACCGCCGCGACTTGGCGGCCCCACCCGGCGGAAAGCAGGGCCGCCACTGTTCCTAAGAGCAAAATCCCGGTCAGGTAGGGATCGATGATAAAAATCCAGTCCAGGGCCAGCTTGCGTCGGCTCAGGGGATTGAAGATCTGGGTGCCGTAGGAGGTGGCCAGGTCCAGGAGCAGGTGGCTGGCCAGGACCGCCAGGCCTAAATAAAACAGGGGGCGGAACCAGCGGGGGCCGCCCAGCATCCGGCCCACGCTGGCCCCCAGCAAGGCGAACAGGGGCATCGCCATCAGGGAGTGAGTAAAGCCCCGATGGTGGCGGATAAAGGCCAGCCGGTCCTGGAACACCAGAAAGTAATCCAGGTCGGGGAGCAGGGCAAAAATCACCCCGGCCAGCGCCCCCAGCCAGCGGGACGGCAGGGGCAGCAATTGGGAGATAACCAGCCCCGTGGTGACGTGGGTTATGGGGTCCATAGTATATCCTTAAATATAGCATCTTATTTCCCGAACTCAATCGGCTAGGGGGCGCAGCCCCTTAGCCCCCTCCCCAAGCCTCCTCCCCCAATCCCTTATACAGAAATCTGTTTGGACCGGGAAGAAGGGTAACAGTTGTTCGGAGACATAGGTAACACTTTTTTCTCTTTATAAACGTCTTTGGTTTTTAAAATCAATTTGGGCGATCTTTTGGTTACAGAAAAATACCTCCC
>JBFLZI010000059.1:0-14487 GCA_040756315.1 Thermodesulfobacteriota bacterium
GGCTCCACCGGCCTTCCATCATACTTAATCTTCAATATAATCTTTTAGTGGCACCGGCCTCCGGCCTGTGTCCTTTTAAGGCGGATTTGCCGGCAGGGAAGAGTCCTGGTGGCATCAACGTCTCACCTGTGCTATAAAATATTCGTTATGCCTCAGCAAAAACCCAAGTCCACCCACCAGGGCCGCATCGTCGCCGTCTCTCTCAGCGACCGCAAGGGCGTGGTGAAACATAACATTCCCCAGGGCCGTCTGGTAGTAGAGCACGGCCTGGAAGGGGACGCCCACGCGGACGGCAGCCATCGCCAGGTGAGCCTCCTGGCCCTGGAAAGCATTGACAAGATGCGGGCCACCGGGGCCGAAGTCAACCCCGGGGACTTCGCTGAAAACCTCACCACCCAGGGCCTGGACGTTTGCTCCCTGCCGGTGGGGGCCCATCTCAAGGTGGGAGACGAAGTGGAACTGGTAATCACCCAGATCGGCAAGGCCTGCCATCAGGGCTGCGCCATCCGGGAACTGGTGGGCGACTGCGTCATGCCCCGGGAAGGGGTCTTCGCCCGGATAATCCGGGGCGGGATGGTGCAGCCGGGGGACCTCATCGAAGTGCTGGAGATTCCGGGTTAGCTCTGCTTAAATCTCCCAGCACCACCAAAAGGCATAAAAAAGCGGCCCGGAGGCCGCTGGCGAAAAGAGTAACCTGTTAAAAACAGGGAACCGTTTAATTATCCCAGGGATGTGAAGATCTTCATGGCTTCAGCTTCGCCGAAGGCCTGCAGGGTCTCGGTCTTGCCGCCGTATTTGGCGCTTAAGGAGATAACGATTTTGGCTACGGTTTCAGGGTTCGGGGCCTCCAGGATGCAGATCTCATCATACTGGCCCATCAGCATATACCAGGCCTTGATTTCCGCCCCCATATCCCTTATGAATTTTTTAATTTCCTCGGACGCCGCCGCCACATCCTTCATTGCCCCAAAAGTTCTTTCCGTCCATTTCGCCAATACCACAAAAGTTGCCATTCTCTCTACCTCCTTTTGCCGAGATGGTGACCCTCTAACCCGAACAAGGGCACACTGATTTGGTTTAGTTTATGGGAAATCCGAACCTTTGCAAGGAGTCTGACTTAATTTAATAATTAATTAACCATGATTAAATGACTTTAGCAGCAGGGAAGACCATGAAAAACCGGGTGGGCCTTCTAACCATCAGTGACAAGGGCGCAGCCGGTGAGCGGGCCGATATCAGCGGCCCGGAGCTGGCCCGCCTCCTGGACCCCCAGCAGTTCCAGGTGACCCATAGCCAAATAGTGCCGGATGACTGGGAGGCCATCGTCGCCCAACTGGTGGAGTGGTGCGACCGGGACCGCCTGGACCTGATCCTCACCACCGGCGGCACCGGCCTGTCTCCCCGGGACGTCACTCCGGAGGCCACCCAGGCGGTGGCCCAGCGCCTGGTGCCCGGCATCCCCGAAGCCATGCGGGCCGCCAGCCTGGCCAAAACGCCCCATGCCATGCTCTCCCGGGGTCTGGCCGCCATCCGGGGGGCCACCCTCATCATCAACCTCCCCGGCAGCCCCAAAGGCGCCCGGGAAAACCTGGAAGCCATCCTCCCCGCCCTGCCCCACGCCCTGGAAAAACTCCAGGGCAGCCCTGCCGAATGCGGCTCAAATTAGGGGAGAGATTTGCCGGGAGTTCTATTCGCGTAACCCCCTTCCCCTAGCCGATTATTCGAAACTAGTACCGCCAGCCGGGGAGCCAGCCATTTCCAGGCGGCTGCCGCGATGATCTCACTGCCGGCCTCATTGGGGTGAGCATCCCGGGGTATGATTAATTCCTGTTCCCGGCCACGCTTGATTGCCGAGACTTCGGCGGAAAGGTCGTGGTAGGGTATGCCCTCCTTCTGAAAGATTTCCCGGGCTTTGGCCATAAAGTTCATGGTGGGCTCAAACTTCAAGGCCTCTTGGGGCTGATAATTGCCGGTGGTCAGCACCATCAGGCTGACGCCGTGGGCGTCGCACCAGCTTTTTAGGCGGCGGAACAGCGCCCGGCCAAAGGTCTGGGCGAATACCGGCTCGCTCTTGATCTCCGGAGATGAGGGAATCACTGGATAGGCGTCATCAACCTCTTTTTCCCTGGTTTGGAAGAAGAGGTAACTTTTCCTGAGCAATTGTATCGTATGGGAATGTTCTAAAAGCCATTGGTAGCAGGAATTGTACTGGAGAGTGTTTTTAATATACATATGAGTAGTTTTAGCGATGCGGCATTTTTCCATTGCTAAAGTTGTGGGATTGTTCAGATTGTATAACTTGCTTGAAATACTGCGGCCGATGTCGTCCATATTCAAAAAGACAATTATTATGGAGGGGGAAATGACCTCGCCGAACTCTTCAATAAAAGCCAAATAATGCGCCGTTCCCCAACCGACTACGCCGCCATTGAGGAATTGGAGACGTTTTGCGCCAAAATCACGGTCAGCATAAGATTGGAGATGGCTGACATAGGTATCCGCCTCGTCCAATAACCAGCCGAAAGTAAAGGAATCACCAACTACCAGCACCCTCCGGCCTTTATCGTTTATTGGACCTCCCCGCAAATGGTTTTCATTAAACCTGTAGCACACGGTCCGGTCTCCGAATTGATGCTGGGCGGAACCACCTGCTTTATTCAGGTGGTATCCCTGCTCACTGTATATCGACCAGGCTCCGGAGAGGTCCTGGGGAGCGACCAAGCGAATTAATGTTTCGGTGATGAATAATGCTAAGATGAACCCTATAAGGATGGAAATAAATGAATAGGTTATATTCTTTTTATTTACCATGATAAGCGGGTTGGGAGGGGGTGGGGGGAGGGTCAGTAGCACAGGCTTCCAGCCTGTGCTCAGGTCCCTGGCCCTCCCCTCACGTTCACCCTAATCCAACTGGTATTCCTGGCGCCAGTCTTGGGTGTCCTGCCAGGCAGGCTGTTGGGTTTTTTCGAAGAGGCAGTCTTCCAGGACCAGGTAGTCCATTTCAGTGCGCCGGAAGCAGCGGTAGGCGTCCTCCGGCGTACAGACGATGGGTTCCCCCCGGACGTTGAAGCTGGTGTTGACCACCAGGCCGCAGCCGGTAAGTTCCTGGAAGGTTTTCAGCAGTTGCCAGTAGCGGGCGTTGGTCTCTTTATGCACCGTCTGGATGCGGGCGGAGAAGTCCACGTGGGTTACCGCCGGGATATCGGAGCGCAGCACGTAGAGGCGGTCAAAGAGGTCCAGATTTTTATAGTCCGGGGGTAGGGGATGACAATGGTCCGGCTGCACCGGGGCCACCAGGAGCATGTAGGGGGAGGGGCCGTGCAGGTCGAAGTAACGGCTGGTCTCCTCGGCCAGGACCGAGGGCGCGAAAGGCCGGAAGCCCTCCCGGTATTTGATTTTCAGATTCATGCGTTTTTGCATCTCCGGGTTCCGGGGGTCCCCCAGGATGCTGCGGTTCCCCAAGGCCCGGGGGCCCCATTCCATGCGGCCCTGGAACCAGCCCACCACCTTGCCCTCGGCCAGCAGGCGGGCCACTTCCCGGCACAGTTCGCCGAAATCGGCATAGTGTTGGTAGGGAGCCTGGTAGCGCCGGGCCATCCTGACTATGTCTCCCTCTGTGAATGACGGGCCTAGATACGAGCCTTGCATCAGGTCAGGGCCCGGGTTGAGGGAGCGCTCCCGGCCCTGCCAGATGTGCCAGGCGGCCAGGGCCGCGCCTAAGGCCCCCCCCGCGTCCCCTGCCGCGGGCTGAATCCAGATGTCCTTGAACAGCCCCTGGCGCAGCAGCTTGCCGTTGGCCACACAGTTCAAGGAGACGCCTCCGGCCATGACCAGATAGTCCGCTCCGGTAAGCTTCTTGGCGGTGGCGGCCTGGCGCAGGACCGCTTCTTCAGTGACCTGCTGGATAGCCAGGGCCAGATTCATGTGGTCCTGATTAAAGAAACTCTCCGGCTCCCGCCGGGGCAGGCCGAAGAGGGCCTCCCACACCTCGTCCCGGCACATGGTGAGGCCGGTGGCAAAGTCGAAGTAATTCATATTTAAGAGCAGGGAGCCGTCCTCCCGTAAGTCCACCAGTTCCTCCAGGATCAGCTCTTTGAAGCGCTTGGTTTGCTCGGAGTCGGGGTCGCCGTAAGGGGCCAGGCCCATGAGTTTATATTCCCCGCTGTTCACTTTAAAGCCCAACCAATACGTGAAGGTGGAATAGAGGAGGCCCAGGGAATGAGGAAAATGCAACTCCCGGAGCAGGCTGATCTCTTTGCCCTGGCCGAAGCCGATGGTGGCGGTGGACCACTCCCCCACGCCGTCGATGGTGAGGATGGCCGCCTCGGCAAATGGGGAAGGGTAGAAGGCGCTGGCGGCATGGGACAGGTGGTGTTCCGGAAAGAGGAGTTGAGGTTGGCCGGGACCCACTCTGGCCAACTCTTCCCGGAGCAGGCGCCGCATCATCAGTTTTTCCTTGATCCACAAGGGCATGGCCGAGAGGAAACTCCTGAGGCCCCGGGGAGCCAGGCTGTGGTATGTTTCCAGGAGCCGCTCAAAATGGAGGTAGGGCTTGTCGTAGAAGGCCACGGCCTTGAGGTCCCCCACGCCCAGGCCCGCTTCTTTCAGGACGTAAGTGCAGGCCTGAATGGGAAAGGAGTGGTCGTGTTTCTGGCGGCTGAATCTTTCCTCCTGGGCGGCGGCGATAATCTGCCCGTCCAACAGCAGCACCGCGCCGCTGTCATGGTAAAAAGCGGAAAGTCCCAGGATCGCCTCCGGCACCACGGACCTCCTTAGAAAATGGTGTAGATGAAGGGGGCGATGGCCGACCCCCCGGTGAGCAGGAGCAAGCCCCCAAAGAGGAGGAGAGTCAGAATTATGGGCAAGAGCCAGTATTTTTTCCGGACTCGCATGAAGCCCCATAAATCCCGCAGAAAATCCATTTTTTACTCCTTAGAAACGGTTTTTTCCAGTCGAGCCTCTGGCAAAATGTAGCCGCAGGCTTCCGCCTGCGCGGGCACAGGCTGCAAAGCCTGTGTTAACGACGATTTTTATGCAACCGGGGAAGATCATCGGTCTTTAAATGAATTTTGCCAGAGGCTCAGGTCAATAAGGCTTTTCCAAGTCTTCCGGCTGCACCGGCCCCTGGCGCACATGAAACACCGAGCCGGTGGCTTTTTTCCACTGTTGGAGCTGCAAAGGGTCGGCCCCCAGCCGGCGGCGGACCCAACCGATGGGCAGCACCAGACCGAAAAACAGGACGGTGAGGATTACTTTGGAGGCCACCCCGCCCAAGAGGTGGGAGAGACCGAACCAGGGACCGGCCAGGGGTCTGAAGATGGAGGGCCAAACCATGGCAAGAATCAGGAGGATTAGTGCCCAAGGGATAAGCTGAGGCCGCTGGCCGAAATAGGCCACCAATAGACAGATGAGGACCAGGGCCAGGCCGGTGTCCCGGCATTGGTCCGGGGTGGCGCCGGTCAACAGTTCCCGGAGGGTTTGCCTTTTGCCTGGGTTTGCCGCCAAAGTTTTCCTACTCGGTTTTATTGCCGGGTTGGCCGCCGGTATCCTGGGAGCTGCCGGGCTCTTCCGGGGGCGGGGGGCTTTCCCCGGCCCGGGCCGCCCGCATCTTCTGCCGCAAGGCGGCGATAGCCTGATAATGCTGATCCTTTTTCTCTTTGATGCCCCTGGCCGCCTCCAGCGTGTCCTTAACTGCTTCGGTCAAGAGGGGATTAACCTCCCCCGCCTCCAGCGCGGCCAGGACCTGGGTCCCTAGCCGCCGGCAGGCCCGGCGGAGCCTTTGCTGGTGCCAGCAAAGCATCGAGTAGCGTCCCAGGATGAGGAACCGCCGCCCGGTGTTAGAAATAAAAATTATACCATGATCCCCAAGAGATCTGCTGGTTTTTCCGGGTTTGTCAGGTTTCATGAGATACTCCCTTCCCGGCAGGCGGGCCTGCCGCTCCGGCCCCCTCGGGGGCGGCGTAAGGCCTGTTCCAGTTTCTGCTGAATAGTCGCCAGGTGGCTGCCCGGCCAGTAGAGCCGATGACAGCGGGGACACTGGTAGAATTCCGTCTGGCTGAAAAAGACGTGATCCGGCACCTGCCCCTGGACCTGCTCCCGGGGCCGGGGCACCAGGGGATCATTGCAACGGACGCAGCGGCTCAAAGGTTTAAGGTGCCGCCGGGACAGCTTCAGGCGGCTTACGACTTCTTCCAACTGGGCCTCCGGGCCGGCCCCGGCAAGGACCAGGATATCCTTCCGCCGGAACCGCTGAAAAACGGCCTGACCGGTGAGGAGGTAGGTGTCCGGGGCCGGCTCGGGTAAACTTGTGGGCTCCCCGGGGGAAAGACTCCGGACCGTGGTGTTGAGGCCCAAGAAGCGCAGCCATTTGGCCAGGCCGCCCAGGGGTAAGTCCACGATGAACTTCATGGCGTAAGGGGCACCTCCACCACTCCCGGGGGGCGGGATACCGTAAAATCCCCGGGGGGCAAGGCAGGATTCAACTGCATTTCCCGGTAGGCCAGGCGGAGTTCCATTTCCGGGTGCCGGGTGTGCAATTTGATGTGCTGAGGCCGGCCCGAGCCTTGGCGATCAAAGTCGCTCAACTCCACGGTAAAGAGGGGGCGCCCCTGGGCGTCGTACCATTCTTCCCTTAAGGGGTAAGACCCCGGGGCGGCCACCCAGAGACGCTCCCGCTGGCTGCCGTCCGGATTCCGCCATTCCAGCAAATAGGCGTCCTTCTCCGGGTCATAGCGCCAGGTGGCCGGGGCTTCCTTACTTAAGGGCAGATCCCCGGTAAGGAGGCTAAGGGTTTGGGGCAGAGTCACCCCCGGAGGAATGAAGGCCGCCAGATTGGCGGGGGTGGCGGCCCCCGAAAAAAACTTGGCCTCTTTCGGGGAAAACACCTGGACTTCCCGGCCGTCACTGGAAAAGCTCAATAAGGCCCGGCCGAAGAAATCCAGGATGTCCACCCTAAGGGTGGTGGGGAATCGCCCCTTAATCAGACCGGTGCCGGAATAATTGCGCTCCGGTGAGAGCCAGGTAAGACGCCCTTTGGCGGCAAAGGTCTTCAGGTCTTGCTGCCGGGCCCTAAGCTGGGAGAGGACCTCCGCGGCTGACTGGACGGGTGGCGGCGGCGCCGGCGGCAGGGAACGACACCCACCCGGTCCCAGGATGGCCCAGAAACAGAGCAGGATCAGGAGTCTCATAGAAACTGTTTTTGGAGCTGGAGTTCCAGGTCCTGGATTTTTTTCTTGAGACGCGGGATATCGGGATTCTCCAAAGTCAGGGCGCGGCGGTAATATTGCAGGGCTTCCCGGTAGCGGTTCTGTTTTAAGTAGGCGTCTCCCAGGTGCTCCGCCACCGTGGCGTCCTGGGGTAGTTTGTGGTAAGCCCGCTCCAATTCGGCCACGGCCTTATCGTACAACCCCTTTTTAAAATAGACCCAGCCCAGGCTGTCGATGATATGGCCGCTGTCCGGTTTGGCCTGCAGGGCCTCCTGAATTAACCTTTCGGCTTCATCCAGATGAATCCCGGCCTCAGCGTAAGAATAGCCCAAGAAGTTAAGGGCGTCCGGATTTTCCGGCTCCAGTTCCAGCACCTTCTTGATTTGCTGGATGGAAGCCTCCCGATCTTTCTGTTTCTCATAGAGGATGGCCAGCCGGAAATATATTTCTGCCGACTTCGGCAGTCGGGCCAGTCCTTCTTTAAGGGCGGCAATGGCCCGGTGCCACATGTTTTCTTCTTCGTAAAAGTACGAGATGGTGAGATAGATCTCCTCCCGGTCCGGAGATTGGGCCTTGATCTCCTCCAGCACCTGGCGGGCCTGATCTTTCATCTGCTTCTGGTAATAGACATAGGCCAATCTAAGCCGGGCGGGAATATAATTCTCTGATCTCCGTCCGACGCACTGATATTCCCGGGCGGCGGCGTCCAGGTCCCCCTTTTCCTCCAAAGCCAGGGCAATATAATAGCGGACCCGCTCTCGGAACCGGGGATAATTGAGGAGCTGCCGGAGTTCCCGGATAGCCTCGGTGTAATATTTCTGTTCCAGGTAAATGAGGCCGATCTGGAAAAAGACGCTGGCATCGTTTTTCTCCAGGTTTTTCACCTTCTGGAAAGACTTCAGGGCCTCGGCATAGTGCCGCCGCATCAACTGCAACCGGCCGATATTGGCCCAGGCCCTGGCATTATTGGGTTGGTATTGCAGTACCCGGTGGTAAAAGGCCAGGGCCTGGCTGTAATGTTTCTCCCGTTCCAGCAGCACGGCCAGGTCGAACATGGCCGGCACAAAGGTGGGATCCATGGTCAGGACCCGGTGAAATTCCTCCTTGGCTTTCCGCACCTGGTCCATTTCCATGTAGAAACGTCCCAGATAGTAATAGCCTACCAACAGTTGGGGTTCCTGGCGCAGGATTCCTTGAATCAGGCGGATGGCTTTGGAGAAGCGGCGCTGTTGGGCGTAAAGGGTGGCCAAGAAGAGGCGGGCTTCCCGATTTTCCGGGTCCATCACCAGGATGCGCTCATATTCCGCGATGGCTTCCTTGAGCTGGTTGAGGCTGACGTGCAGGCCGGCCAGGAGAAAGTGGGCCTCCCGGTTTCTCGGTTCCAGCTTCAGGGCTTTTTCCACGTTAGTCAGGGCCTTCTTTAACTCCCCCTGGCGTTCGTAGAGCGCGGCCAACTCGATCATCGCCTGGACCGCTTCCGGGTCATATTTCAGCACTTTCTCATATTCAGTGACCGCGGCGCCAATGTCCTCGGCCAGGAGAAAACGCTGGGCCCGCAGGTAATGGTAATAGGCTTGACTTAAGGGCGTGCCTGCCCCTGGGGCGAAATCTCCCGGGCCTCCCGGCTGGATAACCTGGACCAGGGAGTGGCACCCCAGCGGCCCGGTAGCCAGCCAGATCAACCAGGCAAAAAAGATGAGGGCCTGGGCCCTCTTGGCTACCTGGACCGGATTGATCAGAGCATATAAGGTCTTTAGCATGTCGGTTGGGCTAAGCGGATAATTTTTCCCGGTCCCCGGCCTCAATCACCCAGGGGAAGCCGATATTCATCCCAATCGGGGATTTCACTCTTGAGATAATGACGTAATTTCTTAATCAGGCGGTCTTCAATCTGGCGCACCCGCTCCCGGGAGATGCCGTGCCGGGCGCCGATTACCTGCAAGGTCAAGGGCTTTTCCGCCAGGAGCCGTAAATCTAAGATATCCAGTTCCTTGTCATTCAATTCCTGGTGGAATTCCTTTAACTTCTTGCGAAAGAGCTCTTTTAGTTCGGTTTGCGCCAGGATCTCCTCCACCTGGGGCTCGGTGGCGGTGAGAAAGTTTTTATGATACTCCTCGGAACCCTCTTTCAAGGGGGCGTCCAAAGAGAGCTCCCAGCCCCCCAGGCGCTGTTCCATCTCTATCACTTCCTCCTCCCGCACCTGCAGCACGTCGGAGAGGAGCTTGGGGCCCGGCTCAAACCCCTGGGCCCGGAGCTTTTCCTTTTCCTTTCTAAGGTTGTAAAAGAGTTTGCGTTGCGACTGGGTGGTGCCGATCTTCACCAACTTCCAGTTGTCCATGATGAACTTGAGCATGTAGGCCTTGATCCAGAAGGAAGCATAGTAAGAGAGCTTGATGCCCCGGTAGGGATCGAATTTATTAATGGCCTGCATCAGCCCGATGTTGCCTTCCTGGATCAGGTCCAACAGGTTTTTCATCCAGTATTTCTGAAACTCCAGGGCGATTTTAATCACCAGGCGCAAATTACTGGTGATCAGCTTATAGGCCAGGGCCGGGTCCCTGGTTTCGTGAAAAGCGGTGGTGATTTTCTTCTCCTCTTCGGGAGTGAGCAGGGCATAGCGATTGGCCTCCCGAATATAGCGTTGCAGCGGGTCAACCTCGGAGGGAACCGGCAGGGTCTCCTCCTCCGGCAGCTCTTCCACCTCCGGCTCCAGGACCTCCGGGAACTCCTCCTGGTATTCGCTTACATCCATGTCGTGCCTGTCGTCCATGGGGCTCAGCCAACCGGCCGGGTTCTGCTACCAGGTGAGGCGGACCCGGATACCCCGGCCATCAAGATAGTCTTTAATCTCTTTAATGGTGTAAGTGCCGTAATGGACCATGGAGGCGATGAGAGCCGCGTCGGCCCGTCCCTCGGTAAGGACCTGGCAAAGGTGCTCCGGGGTTCCCGCGCCCCCGGAGGCGATCACCGGAATCGGCACCGCTTCGGAAATCATGCGGGTCAGGGTAAGTTCATAGCCGTCCTGGGTGCCGTCCGCGTCAATGGAATTGAGGCAGATTTCCCCGGCCCCCAGCCGGGCTCCTTCCTTAGCCCACCATAAGGCGTCCAGGCCCATTGGGGTGCGGCCTCCATGAATGACGATCTCATAACCGGAAGGAATGGCCGGGCTGGGTGAAACCCGTTTTACGTCCATGCCCAGGACGATGCATTGACTGCCGAAGGCCTCGGCCCCGGCGGCGATGACCCCGGGGTCCAACACCGCCGCGGTATTGACGCTCACCTTTTCCGCGCCGGCTAGAAGCACGGCCCGCATGTCTTCCAAATTGCGGATGCCGCCCCCCACGGAAAAGGGGATAAAAATCTTGGCGGCCACCCGGCGCACCACCTCGATCATAATGTTGCGACGGTCGCTGGACGCGGTGATGTCATAGAACACCAGTTCGTCGGCCCCGGCTTCGTAATATTGCTGGGCCATGGCCACCGGGTCGCCCACGTCCACATTATTCAGAAACTTGATGCCCTTAGTGGTCCGGCCGTCCCGCACGTCCAGGCAGGGGATGATCCTCTTACTCAGCATCAGAGCCGTCCCAGGCCAGGAAGTTCTTAAGGAGTTGCAAACCGAAGCGGCCGCTTTTTTCCGGGTGGAACTGGGTGGCCACCAGATTGCCCCTCCCCACGGCGCTGGGAAAATCCCGCCCGTGGTCGGTGACCCCTAGGACCATGGCGGTTTCCGCCGGTTCCGGATAGTAACTGTGGACAAAATAATATTCGGCAGTGGCCGGGAGATCCTGAAAAACCGGGTGTTCCTGGACGAAACGCACGCGGTTCCAACCCATGTGGGGGATCTTCAAACCCTCCCCCCGGGGCAAGGCCCGGGTGCGTCCCGGGAGCAATCCCAAGCACCGGGTGTCGTTTTCCTCACTGTAATCCAGGACGATCTGGGCACCCAAACAGATGCCCAAAATAGGGACGCCCCCCTCCCAGGCCCGGGTCAGGGCCTGATCCAACCCCAGTTCCCGGAGTGTAAGCATGGCCCGGCCGGCCGCGCCCACTCCGGGGAAGATGATGCGCTGGGCCCGGGCGACCACCTCCGGTTTCTGGGTCACTTCCCCTTCTACTCCTATAGCCTCTAAGGCCCGCACCACGCTGGTGAGATTTCCGGCCTCATAATCAATGACAACCACCATGGAAAATCTGTAAAAGTATAGAAAATTTGGCTCAAATAAATAATTTATCAATCTGCAAGAAGGGAGTCAATCAATATGATGGGGCCCGGCATTAAGAATCACCGCCTCATTTTTTATATTGGGGGAGGGGGCTAAGGGCCGCAGGCTCTTACCCCTTCCCCCAATTCCTGTTTAAGGGATCAGAGGCCAGGGGTCAGGGATCAGAAAAACAGGTTTTTTCACACTAACCCCTGACCCCTGAACCCCGGCCCCTCTTAAGCGGTTGGGGGGTGTGGGAGGAGGGCAGATGGAGGACAGGCGCCCCCGGCTGTCCTGGACAGGCGGGGGCGCCTGTCCTCCATTTCCCTGGCCCTCCTCCCCCAAAACTCTCCCTATATCATCCTTGGCTTTCCCCCGGGGAATGTGGTATCTTTACCTCTCAAGCAGCCAAGAAGGGTGGGATATGAAGCTGGTTACCGCCGCCCAGATGCGGGAGTTGGATCGCCGGGCCATCGAGGAGGTGGGCATCCCCTCCCTGGTCCTGATGGAGAACGCCGGACGCACCACCTATCAGGTGCTCTGCCGGGAATTCCCCCGGCTCGCCGGGCCGGTGGCCGTGTTGGCCGGGCGGGGCAATAACGGCGGCGACGGCTATGTGGTGGCCCGCTATCTGGCCAACGCCGGGGTGCCGGTCACCGTCTTTCTCTCGGCTTCCCGGGACCAGGTCCAGGGGGACGCCCTGGTCAATCTGAAGATTTTGGCGCAGATGAGCGTAGAAGTGGTGGAAGTCCGGGAGGAGTTGCAATTAAATGAGGTGGGGCACCGCCTGGCCCGCTCCGCCCTCCTGGTGGACGCCTTACTGGGCACCGGCCTCAACAGCGAAGTGCGGGGGCTGATGCGCGCCTTAATTGACCGGGTTAATCAGCTCCGGGTGCCGGTCCTGGCGGTGGATATTCCTTCCGGCTTAAGCGCCGATACCGGCCGGCCTTTAGGCGCGGCGATAAAGGCTCAGGTGACCGTCACCTATGGCTGGCCCAAGATCGGCCAGATTCTCCCCCCGGGCCGGGACTATGTGGGGCGCTTGTGGCGGGTGGATATCAGCATTCCCCCGGCCCTGGCCCGGGAACTGCCCCTGGAGTTGGCCGAAGCTGAAGATTTGCGGGAACTTCTGCCGCCCCGGCCTTTCGGCAGCCATAAGGGCACTTTCGGCCACCTGGTGGTCCTGGCCGGCTCGGAAGGCAAGACCGGGGCTGCCGCCCTGGCCGGAGAAGGGGCCTTGCGGGCCGGCGCCGGCCTGGTAACGGTGGGGGTGGCCGCCAGCCTGAACGACATCCTGGAGGCCAAGCTCACCGAGGCCATGACTTTGCCCCTGCCGGAGGCTGCCGGCAGCCGGGCCTTGGGCCGGGGAGCTTTAAAACCGATATTGGATTTTATAACCGATAAGACCGCCCTGGCCCTGGGACCGGGCCTGGGGACCCATCCGGAAACCCAGGAGTTGATCCGCCAGTTGGTGCGCCAGTTGCCCCAGCCTCTGGTGATCGACGCGGACGGGGTGAACGCCCTTAGCGCCGACCCCGCCTGCCTTAAGGACGCGGCCGGGCCCCGGATTTTGACGCCGCATCCTGGGGAGATGGCCCGCCTGGTGGGGAGCACTCCCAAAGAGATTCAGGCCCGGCGCTTGGACGCGGCGGCGGAACTGGCGGGGCAATATGGGGTCTGGCTGGTATTGAAAGGGGCACAGACGGTGGTGGCCGGGCCCGACGGCCGGGTCAGCCTCAACCCTACCGGCAACCCGGCCCTGGCCTCCGGGGGCACCGGAGACGTGCTCACCGGTCTCATGGGCGGCTTTTTGGCTCAGAAGCTCGCTCCCTGGGACGCGGCCCGCCTGGGCGTCTATCTCCACGGCCTGGCCGCGGACTTTCTGGCGGAGCAACATGGCCCCCGGGGCTGGATCGCCGGGGATTTGCTCACGGTATTCCCGGAAGTCTTAGAAGACTTTGCCCAGGGAAGGCTACCCGAAACTGAGGAAGACGCATGCTTAAAGCTCGTGATATCATGACTAAAGAGGTGATCACCACCACCCCGGAGGCCTCCATCGCCGATTTGGCCAGGCTTTTGGATACCCACCGCATCAACGGCGCGCCGGTGGTGGACCCGGAAGGCCGCCTGGTGGGAATTATTACCCAGGCCGACCTGATCCAGCGGGCTCAGAAACTGGAATTGCCCCCGGCCCTGAATATTTTGGACCTGCACCTCTTCCTGGAAACCCCCTCCCGTTTCCAGCGGCGCCTGGAAAAGATGCTGGGGACCACGGTCCGGGAGGTCATGACCCCGGACCCCCTCAGCCTTGCCCCGGAAACCCCCCTAGCGGATATCGCCGCGTTGATGGAGCGGAAAAAGGTGCATACCCTGCCGGTGCTGGAAAAGGGAAGTCTGGTGGGGATTATCGGCAAGATCGACCTGATCCGGGCCTTGGCCCGGGAAGGGGGCGGGTGAAGAGCCTCCGAAAGATCAGCCGCAGCCCGGAGGAGACCCGGACCCTGGCCGCCAGATTGGCAAAGGACCTGGCTCCGGGAGACGTGGTGGCCCTGAAAGGGGAGTTGGGCAGCGGTAAGACTGAGTTTGTCCGGGGCCTGGCCCAGGGCCTGGCCGTAGCCCCGGAGACGCCGGTGGCCAGCCCCAGCTTTGTCCTGGTCCACGAATACCCCGGTCGCTGCCCATTGGTGCACCTGGACCTCTACCGCCTGGAGACGGTGCCCCCGGAATTTCTCCCCGAGCTGGAGGAATACCTTTTCGGTCCCCAGGTGACCGCCATCGAATGGGCCGAAAGACTGAATAACCTGCTGCCTGAAAATCACCTGGAAATAAAACTGACCATCACCGGAGAAGCCCAAAGAGAGATCACCCTAATCCCCCACGGCCCCCGTGGCAACCGGTTGCTAGAGGCGATGGTGGAATAGGATGATTTTGGGGAGGGGGCTAAGGGGCGCAGCCCCTTACCCCCTCCCCCAAACCTCCACCCCCAATCCCTTAAGGGGGAAGAATTGGGCCAGGAATTCGGGGGCTAAGGCCCCGAATTCCGTGGCCCCCTTAAGCGGGTTGGGAGGGGGGTGTGG
>JBFLZI010000060.1:0-14300 GCA_040756315.1 Thermodesulfobacteriota bacterium
TAATTCCCCCTCACCCCAGCCTTCTCCCCCCGCCCGCGGGGGGAGAAGGCTGGGGTGAGGGGGAATTAAATAACTTTTACGCCCTCGTTAATACATCATCGTCTAGATGAAGTTTACCACTAAGAGTATGCCGGGGTTGGAGGTCGTTACCGGGGTAATTTTGGCGGGGGGGGCCGGAACCCGCCTTAAGGCGGTGGTCTCGGACCGCCCCAAAGTCCTGGCCCCGGTGGGAGGCCGCCCTTTCCTCGCTTACCTCTTGGACCAGTTGGCCCGGGCCGGGATCAAGGAGGTGGTGCTCTGCACCGGCTATCAGGCGGAGATGATTGAGGCGGCATTGGGAGACCGGTACCAATCCTTAAACCTGAAATATTCCCGGGAGGAGAAGCCTTTGGGGACCGGGGGCGCCCTGCGCCTGGCCTTGCCCCATTGCGCCTCCGACCCGATTCTGGCCATGAACGGGGATTCCTTTATCGACGCGGACCTGACGGCTTTCTGGTCCTGGTTTGCCCCAAGGGACCGGAACGCGGGGCTGCTACTGACCAAAGTGAGGGATACCCGGCGTTACGGCAGCGTGCAGGTGAGGGAGGACGGCTTGATCCTGGGGTTCGCCGAGAAAAGCGCGGCCTTCGGCCCGGGGTGGATCAACGCCGGGGTTTACATCCTGAGAAAGCACGTGTTATCATTAATACCTTTAGGAAAACCTTATTCCCTGGAGCGGGAGCTTTTCCCCGCCTTAGCCGGCAAGAACCTGTACGGCTTCCCGGTAACCGGAAAATTTATTGACATCGGTACGCCGGAGTCGTATTTAGAGGCTGAAAAATTTTTTGGCAAAGGCGGCGGGTAATTTAGGTGGAGGGAGCAGGGACACAAACTATCGGCTTTTAGCAGGCAGCTATCGCCTTTCAACAGCCTGGCTGATGGCTGAAAGCTGACCGCTGATTGCTATTTTTGCCCTTAGCCACCTCCCCCAAGTAGCAAATTTCTTCCACCATAGAGGGAAACGCCATTAATCCCCAGGCCTTAGCCATGTATAGCCGCAAGCAGGCCGACGCCCAAACCCGGGTCAAAGTGGGGGTGGGGGTCTTTGTCAAAGACCCTCGGGGGCGGATTCTCCTGGAGAGGAGAAGCGACAGCGGCATGTGGGGTCTGCCGGGAGGGGGTATTGAACCGGGGGAGTCCATCACCCGGACGGCCTTACGGGAAGTTAAGGAGGAGACCGGCCTGGAAGTCCGCCTCACCAGGCTTGTCGGCGTCTATTCGGAACCGGGGGAACGCATCGTCACTTATCCGGATAACGGCGACGTGCGCCATCTGGTGGACATCATCCTGGAGGCGGAGATCGTCTCCGGGGAACTGGCCTTAAGTGCGGAGAGCCTGGAGTTGCGCTTTTTCCCGCCGGAGGCCTTGCCCGGGGAGATCGCGCCCCCGGCCCGCCAGCCGGTGCAGGATTATCTCCAGGGACTTAAGGGTATTATCCGTTGATGGAGAGAGGCAGTAATGGTCATCAGCCGAACCCCCTTTAGAATTTCCTTTTTCGGCGGCGGCACTGATTATCCCGCCTGGTACCGGAAGAACGGCGGCCAGGTTTTAGCCACCACCATTAATAAATATTGCTATATTACCTGCCGTTATCTGCCGCCCTTCTTTGAACATCGCACCCGCGTAGTCTACTCCAAGATTGAGAACTGCCACACCCTGGAGGAGATCCAGCATCCGGCGGTGCGGGAAACCCTGCGTTTTTTAAAACTGGAGCGGGGTCTGGAGATCCATCATGACGGCGACCTGCCGGCCCGCAGCGGTATGGGGTCCAGCTCTTCTTTTACCGTGGGTCTCCTTAACGCCCTCTACGCCCTGCTGGGCATTATGCCCAGCACGCACCGGCTGGCCCTGGAGAGCATCCACATTGAACAGGAGATGATCAAGGAGACGGTGGGCTCCCAGGACCAGATCATGGCGGCCTATGGGGGCCTGAACCACCTGACTTTCAAGACCAACGGCGATATTGCCATCCGGGCGGTGACCGTCTCCCAGGAACGCCGGGAGGAGCTCAACGCCCATCTGATGCTCTTTTATACCGGCATCAAGCGGACCGCCTCGGATTTGGCCAAGACTTATGTGGAAAATCTGGACGAGAAGAAGGACCACTTACACGCCATGCAAGGGATGGTGGATGAGGCCCTGGACGTTCTGGGGAGCAACCGCTGCATCTGTAATTTCGGGGAATTGCTCCACAAAAGCTGGATGCTCAAACGGGGTCTCAGCTCCCAGGTCTCCAACCCGGTGGTGGACGAACTCTATGACCAGGCCCGGGAGCACGGGGCCATCGGCGGCAAGATCACCGGGGCCGGTGGGGGCGGCTTTCTCTTATTGTTTGTGCCGCCTTCAGCCCAGGAGCGGGTGCGCCGGGCCTTGCAGGGACTGCTCTATGTGCCTTTTAAGTTCGAATCCTCCGGAACCCAGGTGATCTTCTTTGAACCCATCCGGGAGGACTACGCCACTCTGGATAAAGAGAGGACCATTAATTCCATTCGACCTTTCCGAGAGCTTACCAGCCTCTAGATCTTAAAGCCCCATGAATTTACCCCGGGAGACGTTGACGCGCCTATATTATGAAATGTTGCGCATCCGCCGGCTGCAACTGCGCATCGACGCCCTCTACCTGGACAATGATATGAAGACCCCGGTGCATCTGTGCATCGGCCAGGAAGCGATTCCGGTGGGGGTGTGCGCCCACCTGGAGCGGGAGGATTATATCAACAGCACCCACCGGGGCCACGGCCATTATCTGGCCAAGGGGGGGAATCTCAAGGCTCTGGTGGCGGAGCTCCATTGTAAAGAGACGGGTTGCTCCAAGGGCCGGGGCGGCTCCATGCACCTGGTGGACGTGGCCGTGGGCCACTTTGGCAGTTCCTCCATTGTCGGCGGAGGCATTCCCATCGCCACCGGCCTGGGGCTGGCCAGCAAAATGCGAGGGCAATCCAGGGTGAGCGTCGCCTTCTTCGGGGACGGCGCCGCGGACGA
Source organism: Thermodesulfobacteriota bacterium (assembly GCA_040756315.1). Classification (GTDB taxonomy): domain Bacteria; phylum Desulfobacterota; class Desulfobaccia; order Desulfobaccales; family 0-14-0-80-60-11; genus JBFLZI01. Next base: position 3,022 of record JBFLZI010000060.1, read on the forward strand.
AGGGGTGTTGTACGAAAGCATCAATTTCGCGGTGTTGAAAAGGTTGCCGGTGCTCTTTGTCCTGGAAAACAACCAGTTCTCCGTCTGCTCCCACGTCTCCACCCGGCAGGCGGGGGAGTATGTCTTTCACGCCATGGACCTGGATTTATTGCTTAGCGCCAAGCTTGACGGCAACGACGTGCTGGCGGTTTATGAGCAGGCGGGCGCGGCGGTGGCCCGGGCCCGGGCCGGGTTGGGGCCGTCTTTTCTGGAATGCCAGACCTACCGCTTGTGGGGACATGCCGGCTGCCAGGCCCAGGAGCCGCAAGGATATCGGGACCCCGCCGAAGTGGAGCAATGGCGGGCAAGGTGTCCCATCGCCATGCTGGAGAAGAGGTTGCTAGCCGCGGCAATGATTACCCGGAGCGAGATTGAGGCGATGGAGCGGAAAATCGCCGCCGAACTGGACGAAGCCTTTACCTGCGCCCGGCAGGATCCCTTGCCGGCCCGGGCTGATCTACCCCTTTACCTCTTCTGCGAATAAAAATTATGCCCTGGTCCCGAGTCAAACCCGAACTGCATGAACCCGGCTCTTTCACTGAGAACCCGGAAGAGGGCCGGGTCATCAGTTATCCGGAAGCGGTGCGGGACGGGCTTTTTCAGGTCCTGAAGCATGACCCCCAGGTCTTTCTCATGGGCCAGGACGTAGACGCGCCCGGGGGCATGTTCGGCACCACCCGGGAGCTTCAAGAGGAGTTCGGGCCGGAGCGCGTCTTTGACACTCCCCTGTCCGAAACCGCGCTGATGGGCGTGGCCGTGGGCGCGGCCCTGGCCGGGATGCGCCCCGTCTATTTTCACAACCGCCCGGATTTTCTCTTCCTGGCCATGGACCAGTTGGTGAACCACGCGGCCAAGTGGCATTACATGTTCGGCGGGGCCGTAAGCGTCCCCCTGGTGGTGTGGGCCTGTATCGGCCGGGGCTGGGGCTCCGCGGCCCAGCACTCCCAGGCCTTGCAGGGACTGTTTATGCATATTCCGGGGTTGAAGTTGATTATGCCCAGCACCTGTTACGACGCCAAGGGCCTGCTCATCGCCGCTGTCGCCGACGCCAATCCGGTGGTCATCCTGGAACACCGCTTCAACTTCAAGCAGAAAGGCAACGTGCCGGAAGGGATTTATCGGGTGCCCATCGGCCAAGGGGTCATCCGCCGTGAGGGCACCGCGGTGACGGTGGTGGCCGTCTCCCACCTGGTGCTGGAGGCCTTCCACGCCGCCCAGGAATTAGCGGCTGAAGGGCTGGAAGTGGAGATTATCGACCCCCGCACCTTAAGGCCCCTGGATGAGGAGATTATTCTCAACTCCGTGGCCAAGACCGGCCGCCTGGTCATCGCCGACACCGGCTGGAAGACCGGGGGGGTGACCGGGGAGATCGCGGCGATGGTGGCGGAAAAAGGATTTTCCTACCTTAAGGCCCCCATCAAGCGGGTGGCGGCTCCGGATGTGCCCACTCCCGCGGGATACACCCTGGAGGAAGCCTTTTACTTCGGTAAAGAGGAGATCAAACAGGCGATTTTGGAGTTGGTTAAATAAGTGATCACTTTCTACTGAAAGGGTTACTGAGAAAAATAGCCGGTGGGTGGAGAGCCGGGACATAAGCTATCAGCAATCAGCAATCAGCTATCAGCAATTAAAAAGAAAAAAAGCTGAAAGCTGATCGCTGACTGCTAATTCTGCCCTTAGTCCACTTCCCCAATCTGAATTGTGCCAAGGTATCTTAAAAAGGTAATTCATGTCTAAAAAAATGAAAGTCCCCTTCGGCACCATCTCCATCCCGGAGAAGGCCAAGGAGTTGATCCTCAAAGCCCTGGAGTCCACCCGGGTCTCCTCCGGCAAGTATGTCCGGGAATTTGAGAAAAAGTTCGCCGAAATCATCGGCGTCAAAGAAGCGGTGGCGGTGAGCACCGGCACCGACGCGGACATCCTGGCCCTGGCGGTGCTCCACGACTATGGGGCTAAACGGGACGACGAAGTCATCGTCCCGGCCCTGTCCTTTGTAGCCACCGGCAATGCCGTGGTCCACGCCGGTTTCCGCCCGGCCTTTGTGGACGTGGACCGGGAGACCCTGAACCTTGACGTGGAGCAGATCGAGACGGCCATCACCGACAAGACCCGGGCCATCATGCCGGTGCACCTCATGGGCAAGCCCGCGGACATGGACGCCGTCATGGCCCTGGCTCAAGAATATAACCTCTTCGTGGTGGAAGACGCGGCGGAAGCCCACGGCGCCACCTACAAGGGGAGGCCGGCGGGCTCCATCGGCCACCTGGGGGCCTTCAGCCTGTATGTGGCCCACATTATCACCACCATTGAGGGGGGCATCGTCGCCACGGACAACGAGGAATTCGCCGAGGTCCTGATTTCGCTCCGTTCCCACGGGCGGGCCTGCAAATGTCTGCAATGCGTCCTGAATATCTCCCAGAATTATTGCCCCAAACGGTTCGACACCCCGGAGGGGGAGGATATCCGCTTCGTCTTTGAACGCCTGGGCTATTCCTGTAAAATGAACGAATTGGAGGCCGCGGTGGGCCTGGGCAATTTGGAAAACTACCGGGACATTGTCAACAAACGCCGGGCCAACCTGCTCTATGTTCTGGAGCATTTTTCTCGCTTCAGCCCTTATCTGGCCACCATTAAAGAAGAGCCTTGGGAGCGGATCGGCCCCCATGCCATCCCCCTGGTGGTCCAGGAGGAGGCCTCCTTTACCCGGGCCCAACTCACCAACTATCTGGAAGAACACGGCATTGAGACCCGGACGCTGTTTGCCTCCATGCCCACCCAATGCCCGGGCTTCGCTTATTTGGGCTACCGGCTGGGGCAGTTCCCCAACGCCGAATACCTGGGCCGCCACGGCATCCACATCGGCGTGCACCATGACCTGGGGCTGGCAGAAATGGAATACGTTCTGGAAACTCTTGCCAAATTTTTGGAAATCCATCAGAGTTAGGTGCGGAGGTTTTCGGTTCAATCAGTCCTGACCCGGATGTTAAGATCATGATAAGGCAACCGCGACACCAATCTCCCGCGGCCACGGTAAGCTTTTCGCAACTCTGGCCGGAGGAGCAGGAAATTTTAAAGGAAATGGCGGCCCTGGTCCCCGACCAGGGAATCATCGTGGACATCGGCACCGCCCAGGGAGGTTCGGCTTACCTCTTCCATGCCGCCACTTGCTCCCGGGACGTAAAAATCTTTTCTTATGACCCCTACCCGTCGGCGGAAGCCTGGGAGCACCTGAAGGACACCACCGTCACCATCATTCCCCAAAGCTCCGTGATGGGGGCCCGGGATTGGCAGAAACGGGCCGGCGCGCTCATTGACCTGATATTCATTGACGGCAGCCACACCCTTGGCGATGTCTATACCGATTTCGTCTCCTGGGTGCCTTATCTCCGCCCCGGCGGTCAGATAATCTTTCACGACTTCGACTCCCAGGAACGGGGCGGCCTGGTCCATCTGGGCACTCAAATCGCCCTCAGCACTATCCTCCGCCTGGGGCTGCTGGAGAATCCCCGGCACCGCCTGAGACTTTTGGGGGGCACCATCCAGGAGCCGGATCAGGTGCAACTGGGGGTCAAGGATTTGGCCGAAACCTTTGAGGGGCTGGCTCGGGACCTGGTGGCGCTGCGCCAGGCCGATCTCACCGGCTGCGCCATTGTGGGGGAAGAAAAATTCGCCCAACTGCTGGGCGTGGTTCTGAAACTGGCGGATTCTCCACCGCGGCTAACCCCCCCGGAAGCCGCTCCCGGCCGACCATACCTGGTCATCGCCCGCCCCCTGGCCCCGGCCCTGGCCACCCTGGCCCAAAGGGGGGTGGCCGCCGAGTCCCTGGTGATCATCGATAATCTTCAGGCGGCTTACCTGGTGGCGGAAGCTTTGCGGAAAGATCGGGACTATCTCCTTAACGCCGCGGCGTCCCGCTCTGACTTCTTTCTCTGGGAAGAATTGCTCTTTATGTTTGACCACGCCTGCGGCTGTTCAGCCTTTCCGGACCAGCCCCTGGACCCTCGGGCCCGGACCGACCTGGACTATCTGTCCCGGCTGGTGGCCCGGGAGCAGGTGCGTCTGATGTTCCTGGCCCGGATTTTGGAAACCCTGGTGGGCTGGATGCCCTGATTTCCCTAAGAATTCGTGGCCAGCCCGGCCCGGATCATTCGGAACCTCTAATGCCAGACCTGGATATCCTGCTAGTCAAGCCCGGCTCTCAAAAACAGTTGTACGGGGAGTTGAGCGACTTCAAGTTGACGGCTCTAGAGCCTCCCCTATGGGCGGCCCTGCTGGCCGCTTTCCTGAGGGAGCTGGGCTACCGGGTGGCCCTGCTGGATGCCGAAGTGGAAGGCTTAAGTTATGCTGAGACCGCGGCCCGGATCAGAGAGGCGGACCCCTGGCTGGCGGCTCTGGTGGTTTCGGGCACCAACCCGTCCGCGTCCACCATGAACATGACCGGGGCCGGCGCCATCTTGCAGCACTTAGCCAAAGTGGCCCCGGAGACCAGGACCCTGCTCCTGGGGCTCCACCCCTCGGCCCTGCCGGAGCGCACCCTGACCGAGGAAAAAGTGGATTTTGTCTGTCAGGGGGAGGGATTTTTTACACTCCCGACTTTGGTCGACGCCTTGAAAGTCGGATCTGCCGATTATCGCCTAATCAAAGGCCTTTGGTACCGGGATAACGGCCGGGTGGTGGCCACCCCCCGGCCGGCCCCCTTTAAAGACCTGGACGAGTTGCCCATGCCGGCCTGGGACCTCCTGCCCCTCCAGAAATACCGGGCCCACAACTGGCACTGTTTTGACAACATTCGGGCGCGCCAGCCCTATGTGGCCATCTATACCAGCCTGGGATGTCCTTACCGGTGCAGCTTTTGCTGCATCAACACCCTCTTCGGCAAGCCCGGCATCCGTTATCGCCGCCCGGAGAAGGTGGTGGCCGAGATCGACTTTCTGGTGGACCGCTACGGCGTCCGGAACATCAAGATCATCGATGAAATGTTCGCCTTAAAGGAAGACCGGGTCATCGAGCTCTGTGAACTGATCCGCCGGCGGGGTTATAACCTGAACATGTGGGCCTACGCCCGGGTCAACACGGTTACCGGGCGCATGCTGGCCAAAATGAAGGAGGCCGGCATCAACTGGGTGGCCTATGGGTTTGAATCCGGGAGCGAACGGGTCTTGAAAGACGCGGCGAAAGCCTATAGTCTGAAAGCCGTGGATCGGGTGGTGCGGATGACCCGGGCCGAAGGGATTTATAACTGCGCCAATTTCATCTTCGGCCTGCCGGAGGATGATTTCGACTCCATGCACGACACCCTGAAGCTGATGTTGGACATCAACGCTGAATGGGCTAATATCTATTCGGCCATGGCCTACCCTGGCTCCCGGCTCTATGAGCTGGCCGTGGAGAACCGGTGGCCCTTGCCGGACACCTGGCAGGGGTATTCGCAATACGCCTATGAGACGCTGCCGCTGCCCACCCGTTATTTGAGCGGCGGCCAGTCCCTGGCGTTCCGGGATTACGCCTTTGAGGCTTATTACCACAGCCCCCGGTATCTGGACATGATCTTGAAGAGATTCGGTCCGGAAACCATGAACCATATCAAAGAGATGGCCGCCAAAAAGCTCCCCCGGAAGTATGCGGCTTAATTAAACGTTGGTTTAGGGCAAAACGGCAAGAACCATGATTGACACCGGCCCCTCCCCTGGAGAAAATCAGTTGCCCCCACCCCTGATTTCCGTGGTCCTCTCTTTTTACAATGAAGAAAGGGTCCTGCCGGAACTGCTCCAGCGTCTGCGCCGGGTGCTCCGCTCGGAAGAGGCGAACAAGGCCATCCGGGGTTATGAACTTATTTTTGTCAACGACGCCTCCACCGATGGCTCCCTAGAGGTATTGACGGAGGAGTTTCATAAGGAAAGGGACCTGGTCATCATCAATATGTCCAGGAATTTCGGGGTGTCGGAGTGCGTCCTGGCGGGGATGCGCTACGCCAAAGGGGACGCGGTCATCTACATGGATGCTGACCTGCAAGACCCCCCGGAGGTCATCCCCCAACTTATTGCCGAATGGCGGCAAGGGGAAGGGGTGGAGGTGGTCTATACCACCCGCCTGAGCCGGGAGGGCGAACCCCCCTTGAAGATGTACTTCACCAAAATGGGCTATCGCCTGATTAACAATATTGCCGACATTGAACTGCCTTTGGACTCCGGGGATTTTAAGTTATTATCCCGCCGGGCCGTCCAGGAACTGCTGAAATTGGAGGAAAAGAAGCCTTATCTGCGGGGCCTGGTAAGTTGGATCGGCTTTAAACAGTCCCAGGTCTTTTACCACCGGGAAAGAAGATTTGACGGCCGGGAAGGGGCCAAACATCGGGTCTTCAGCAAAAGGGTCATTAATTACTGGCTGGACCGGGCCCTCATCTCCTTTTCCGACGCGCCCTTGAAACTCTCCCTGTTTCTGGGCTTTTTTGTCTCCCTGGGGGCCTTTGGTTATATCCTGGTAGTCATCTTCCAAAAGATCATGGGCTGGCATGAACCCGGCTGGCCGGCCATTATGGCCACCATGCTCTTCCTGGGAGGGGTGGAACTGTTGGTCCTGGGCTTCCTGGGTCTGTATATCAATGCCATCTATCAAGAAGTTAAGCAGCGGCCCAACTATATTATTAAAGATGTGGTCGCCCCGGATGAAAGAAGCCGGCTCGCACCTCAATAAAGTTTAAAGGTGAAGCAAATTCCTGCCGGTATTTGTTCCCTTGGCCAATTGCGGGTTTATTCTAATATCTGCCACAAGTATCCTGCCCATAGGCCCCGATTTTCTCCGGTGATCCGCCAGCATCGCTTCTTAAGCCCACTTTATTCACCCCGGCTCCGGCCGGCGGGGGTCCACTGATGCTCCAGGATCGGTTGGCGACCAGGTTGCCGGAAAAATATCTTCCCTGGCTCTTGCTGGGTCTCTCGGGCTTAATCGGCCTCTATGTGAATATTGCCTATAATTCCACCTGGCAGACCCCGGTGGAGGCGGGTCAAATTCTGGCGGGATTGGTTCACTATGACAAGACCAATTTGCAGTACATCTATACCCTCAAGACCTGGACGGTGTTAAATCAGATAAGCGCGCTGGTCTTATTAGCGGGTTTTGACGAAAATACCGCTTCCCTGGTCATCGTGGGACTGATCGGCGCAGTCTCGCTGATGGCGCTGACCGCCGTTATTTACGCCCTCAGTAAGAATTTCTTACTGGCCTTAACCGCGCCCCTTTTCATCAGCCTGGTTTGGCCGGACTTCGGGGTGATCTACCCCATCAGCTATCTGCAAATGTTTCGCCATTCCACCGGATTGTTCGGCCTGGTCTTCGTAGTCCTGGTCCTGGGATTGTTCAGCGGGGGCTATCGGCGGGCCGGCAGTTTCTGCCTGGGAGTCGCTCCTGCCGTGCACTTCACCCTGGGGGCCTGGTGCATTTTGATCATCGCCCTGGTCCTGGCTCTGGATCAGAAGGATCTACGCCAGGATCTCAGCGGCATGGCCAAGTATTTTTTCCTGGGCCTTCTGATGACCGGCGTCAGTTTCGGCAATTATTATTGGGAGACCCGGGAGTTGCGTTTAGCCGGTTTTACCGACAATCAGGAGATAATCGTCAACTATCTGAAAAATTTCGATGTGCATCGCCGCCCGGTTAATTTCCTCCATGCCGGTTTTTATACCGGTCTTATCGGGGCGATAATCAGTTTGATCATCCTTCTTTATAAGAAAGGCGCGGAAGTTAATTCCCCCTTTTTTCTAAAAATCTTTCTGGTCAATTTCCTGTTGGCCGGTTTAATCGCGGTTCCCAGCCACTTCCCGGATCGATGGCTGCCCTTGCAGATGCTGATGCCCGGGAGGTTTATCAATATCAACGTAGTCATGTTCTTCCCCCTGCTGCTGGGACTGTTGGGCCGCACCAATAACCACACCATAGACCGGCTGGATTTTGCCTTTTTGGTTCTGGCTTCCCTGCTCTTGAAGCTATTTTTCCGGATAACCGCAATTTCGGAAATCAATCTGGCCGGATTCAGCCTGAATTATCTTAAATTGATCTTCGCCGTAGCCCTGGCGGCCTCCGTCGTTTCGGTAATTTCCACCGTCTCGCCGGATCGCTTCTCAGGCTACTTGGAGAATCTCAGCAAACCTATCGGCCGGCTGTATGCCGGCAGCCTTCTGGCTTTAACGGCGGTAGCTCTAATCATCTTGGGGCAACCCTTATTTAAGCCCTCTAAAGGTAAATTCCACTTGGACCCGGTTTATGAAACCGTGGCTCAGGAGCAGGGCCTGCTCCTGTTGTCCACCCCCTTGTATGATTTTGTCCAGCTCAAAACCCGGCGGCCCATCTTATTCAACCCCTATGCCCTGGACGGGCTGCCTTATGCCCCGGAGACGGTGGCCGGCCTAAATGAGATGTTGGAAAAGATCTATGGCTTGAGTCTGCGGGGCACCCTGGCGGATAAGCATAAACATCAACTCCTCAATCTGGGTCTGGAAAAGGAATTGTGGGAGGAACGGAAAAAGGCGGACTGGCTAAAAATCCGCCGGGAATTCGGAGTGAAGCAAATCCTCACCAAAGCCGATTGGCGCCTGGACCTGCCCGTGGTAGCCCGGAGCGCCCGATTCATTCTCTACGCCATCCCGGAGAAATAAGTTCCCCTCTAAATAAAAAAGGCTAGGTCCTAAGACCTAACCCCTTAAGTTCTCTGGTGGGCCGTCAGGGTCTCGAACCCCGAACCTAGTGATTAAGAGTCACGGCAAGTATCATTTCAGAGCATCTTACTACCCTCCAGAAAATTTCACCAAAAATCAATAACACCTTGACATATCATTTATTTTATTCTATTTATGGTTTCATGGGATAGCACAAAGTTTCTCTTATTGCCATCCCTGAAATGCTAGCCCAAGTGCTAGCCCGAACACTGCTGGCACAAGGGGTGCAGGATGAAGCTAACCGATGCCCAGGTAAAGAACCTGAAGCCGAAGGCGAACCGTTACATAGTATGGGAAAGCCGTGGTCTTGGAGTGAGGGTTACCCCCCATGGAATCAAGAGCTTTGTATTCATGTATCGGTTCAAAGGGAAGGCCCGATTGTTAACCCTGGGGACCTATCCGGGAATGAGCCTTGCTGAAGCCCACGAGGAGCACGCCAAATCTCGGAGGATCTTGGAACAAGGCATAGACCCAGGAGCCAAGGCGGTATCTGAGCGTCGGGAAGAACGCAAGGCCCCCACCGTGACAGACCTGGTCCATGAATACCTCGAAAAGTGGGCCATGAATCGCAAGCGCTCCTGGAGGACGGATAGGCGCATTCTGGAAAAGGATGTTCTGCCCAAGTGGGGGGAGCGCAAAGCTAAGGAGATTACCCGACGGGATGTGATCCGCCTGCTGGATGGCATTGTGGAACGGGGTGCACCCATCATGGCTAACCGCACTCTGGCGATTATCAGGCGTATGTTTAACTTCGCCGTGGAACGGGATATTATTTCTATTTCTCCTTGTACCTCGGTGAAGGCACCGTCCCCGGAGAACCGCCGTGACCGGGTACTGACCCAGGAGGAGATTCGAGAGTTCTGGTACGCCCTTGAAGGGGCGAAGATGACTGATAGCATTAAGCTAGCTTTGAAGTTGGAATTAGTAGCCGCCCAGCGTAAAAGCGAGACCGTGTCGGCGGCCTGGGATGAGTTTGATTTTGCCGAAGGATGGTGGACTATTCCTGGACTGAAGACAAAGAACAGAATTCCCCACCGAGTTCCTTTATCGCCACTGGCGGTCGAGATTTTGGAGGCCGCCAAGACCCTGTCCGGGGATTCGCCTTGGGTTTTCCCGTCCCCCAGGACCAACAGGCATATTACTCCCGAAGCCGTTAACCATGCCGTGCGGCGTCGCCGGGGGAGCTTGGGACTTGTTTTCGTGCCCCATGACCTGCGTCGCACCGCGGCGAGCCACATGACCGGTATGGGTATCCCCCGCTTGGTTGTATCCAAGATTTTGAATCACGTAGAAAAAGGGGTGACCGCCGTTTATGACCGCCACAGTTATGATCGGGAGAAGCGCCAGGCCTTGGAGGCATGGGGGCGAAAGTTAAAGGCAATAGTCGAAGGGACCGAAGCCAATATCATATCCTTAATCCGTGGGGCATAGTAACGATGGAAAAGAATGATACGGCCGTGGACTCAGAGACCCTATCTCCCAAACAGAAAAAACTCTTAAGGCTTCTCTTAGCTGAAAAGAGAATCCTCAAGCGGTTCAATGGTCGCACTTTGGGGGAGATGGAACGACTTGATCCCCAAGAACAAGATATTCTGAGACTGTTGAATAAAGTGAAAGTTACTTATGGCCCCTTTGGGGCAGTTAACGGTTCAGAGCAGTATGATTAATGCTCAAGGACTCTGTAAAATTTTGTAAATTCGCGCTTCGGTTACTCCTTGGGACCCAGAATTTCAAAGATCCGTTGCTTTTTTAAGAACCTTTATATACGCCCCTTACGCGGCTTGTGGAACGGTTCCACCGGCCAGTGTGAGTTTGACCAGGCGCTTGAGGTTAAGCACGATGGCGGTCATAAAGGACTGGATACTGACCTTGGCTAACCCCCAATAGCGAGCTTTGTCCAAACCGTGGCAATTCTTACCTTCGGAAAATTTTCTTTCGATTTTGGGCCGCTCCCGGCGGGAATGCCGCGGGCGCCCCGGTCGTCGCTAACGACGGATGAGGCCGGAGGTCACCCCCACCGCGGCCAGGTGGGCGTGGTTGGCCTCACTGTCATAGGCCTTATCGCCCGTGGCTTCCCCGGCGCGGCCATCTATCAGGGCAGGCAGTTGCGTGCCGTCGTGCACATTGCCGGGGGTGGTCTTGACCTGCACAATAAACTCCGAATCGGCGTCCTCCACCTTATGGGCCTTATAGCCATAGAAAGACTTTTTCTTGCTCTTGCGGCCAAAACGGGCGTCTGGGTCCGGGGAGTGCCGATCGACATAATGATCGTCGTCGTCGCCCCCCTTACCCTTATGCTCCTTCTTCAGGCGAAACAGGTCTACCCGGGCGCGGATATGGGTGGAGTCGATGATGTGGAGACGATCGGTGATGAAGCCCCGGCTCCGGGCTTGCTCCACCATCTGATTGAACAATTTTTCAAAGCCTTCCGCGCCCAGGCGGGTCCGGAAGCGACTCAGGGTGGAGAAATCGGGGGGCGCTTCCTCGGCGCTCAGGCCCAGGAACCATTTGTAGACCAGGTTAAAGGCA
>JBFLZI010000061.1:0-14276 GCA_040756315.1 Thermodesulfobacteriota bacterium
GTGTGGGGGAGGGGGTAAGGGCCGCAGGCCCTTAGCCCCCTCCCCCACAGTACTACCCAAGGAGCATTTATGGGAGAGCAGGTACCCCAGGAGTTGTTGGTCAGCCCGGAGGAAATCGCCGCTATTCTGAAGAACTACCGGGTGGTGGCGGTGGTGGGACTGTCCTCGGAGCTGGACCGGCCCAGTTATCGGGTGGCCGCCTATTTGCAGCAGCACGGTTACCGCATTATCCCGGTGAATCCCGGCTGCTCCGAAATCTTAGGGGAAAAGTGCTATCCCAGCCTGAAGGACATCCCCTTTCCGGTGGAGGTGGTGGACATCTTCCGCAAAGTGGAGGCCATTCCGGCCATTGTGGCGGAGGCCATCGCCATTGGCGCCAAAGTGGTGTGGATGCAATTGGGCCTGGTGGAACCGGCCGCGGCCCGCCGGGCCAGGAACGCGGGCCTGGAAGTGGTCATGGACCGCTGCATGAAGATTGAACACGGGCAGCATTTAGTTTAGGCTGTTTCCCCAGGGGACAGGGACCGGGCAGTTCATCACCGCGAGAGGTAGGTCCATGGAAATGGAGATCATCATCGCCTTATTGGCCGGTTTGGTGGGGGGCATTGCCGGCGCCCTGGTCAGCGGCAGGATCATCTCTTACGCGCATTACCGCTATGCCCTGAAGCATGGGTCGGATCAGGAAAGCAAAAAAATGTTTAACCTGTTCCAGGCCCTTTACGCGGAATTGGCTACTATCTGGACAAGTTACATGTCCCTGATGGGGGAAGACCTGGAAAAGGCCGATGAGGCTGAGGAAGTAAGCTTTGCCGGCATCTTTGCCGCCAGCGAACACTATTTCAGCGTCTATGACAACTCCGCCCAACTTCTGGGAGTCCTGGACCCGGACTCCGGGAAGAAAGTCATCGAAACCTACGTCAATCTGAAGTTATTTTTTGATGAAGTGAATAATTTTGCCAGATTGTCGGGAAAACAGCGGGAAATCCGCTTGCAGGCCAATATTAATATCTATGAAGCCAAGGAAATGCGCCAGCAGGTGGAAGGTTATTTCGACTACTTAAAAAAGCGGCATGCCCAGGTAAAAGGCCTGTGCCTGGACAGCTTGGAGCTGCTGAAAGAATTTATCGCCCTGGAAAAACAGAGCCGCACTAAAGTAACGGTTAAAATTTGACTCCTTCCCTAGGCTGGTAATTGCCCTTTTGTCACTGGTATCATTTTATCACCATAATCTGCAGCTTGCCTTGGCGGTGTAACACTTCCATAGTAACATCATTATCGTACCGGCTGAAACATAGGTCTACGCGGGCTTCCCCTAGCTGCAAATTCCTAAGCCATAACCTTTGCAGAAAATCGGGCAAAACCGGGCGGTTGAAGTAGATACAGCGGTTTCCGGCGTCAAAGTCGAGCCCCAGGATTGACTGGAGCAGTAAGAAAACGGTGCCAGCGCACCAAGCCTGGGGGGAGCAGGCCACCGGATAGGGAACGGGCCCTTCTCCCGGACGCCGGTCAAAACCGCAAAACAACTCAGGCAAGCGGTTGAGTTCCATGGTTCTGGCGGCATCGAATAGCCCCCGCAGGATTTTCAGGGCTTCTTCTTTAAAGCCATAGCGTGCCAAGCCATAGGCGATCAAGGCGTTGTCATGGGGCCAGACGGAGCCGTTGTGATAGGCCATGGGATTGTAGCGAGCCTCAGTAGCGGCCACGGTTCGGATCCCCCAACCGTTAAAGAACTCGGGTTGGAAGAGGGTGTGGGCCAGCCGGCGGGCCTGGCGAGGCTTGGCAATCCCGGCAAAGAGACAATGTCCGGCATTGGAGGCCTTCACCCGGCAGGGTTCTTTGACCCCGTCCAAGGCCAGGATATAAACCCCCAACTTCTTATCCCAAAATTGTTGGTTGAACCGCTCTTTGAGGCGCCGGGCCTGGCGTTGCCATTCTTCGGCCTGACGGTGGTAACCCAATTGGCGAGCCAAATCAGCCCCGGCACACTTGGCCCCATAAACGTAAGCCTGGACTTCGCACAGGGCAATGGCACCTTCTGCCAGCCGTCCATCCCCGTGAAATACCGCATCATGGGAATCCTTCCAGCCCTGATTAACCAATCCCAGGGGGCTTTCCCGAAGATATTCCACCCAGCCGTCGCCGTCCCGGTCCCCGTGGCGGTCCATCCACTCTAGAGCCATTTCCAGGTGGGGCCATAATTTGAGGAGATAGTCCGTGTCCCCCGAGCGTTTCAGGTAAGCCCCGGCCAACATCACAAACAAGGGGGGGGCATCCACGCTGCCATAGTAAGTCCCGAAGGGGATCTCCTTGAGCGCGGCCATCTCCCCTTGCCGCATTTCGTGGATAATCTTGCCGGGTTCGGCATCCTGGTCAGGGATTCGTTCCCGGGCCTGAGTAGCCGCCAGAAAGGACAACACCCCGCGGGCCAGCTCCGGATTGGCCCAGAGAAACTGCCAGGCGGTGATCAGCCCGTCCCGGCCGAAGGGGGTGCTAAACCAGGGGATTCCGGCATAGGGATAGATTCCCTGGGGAGAGCGGGTAACCATCATATGCAGGTCTTCCAGAGAGCGACGCAGCCATTCATTAAAGATATCGTTGCTGGTGGTGATCTGACAGCACCGGCTCTCCCAGGCGGTGAGGTCAGCCCGGGCCTGAGCCAGGGCTAATTCATAGTCCGCAGCGGTGCAGGCTGCCTCCTGCCCCCCTTCGCAGGTAATGGTGCAATAGACCACTGTCTCTCCTCCCCCAGGCACGGCCAGTAGAAACCGGGCTTGGGAGCCGCCCAACTCCAGCGGGGGATGAGAGAATTCCAGCGAGGTCCTCCGGATTACGCCATCTAGACCTTGGTAAGACAACCGCACCTGGCGATTTTGCACCTGGGGGGGCAATAGCTGACCCCGAGCCGGGCGGCAAGTGCCGCGCACCTCAAAGATATCCGCGAAGTCGGCTCCAAAGTCCAAAAACCAGTTCAGGTTTATCTCTTCCGAGGTGTAATTCTTAAAGCGGAACTGGAGGTAGCCGCGACTCTGCCAGAGGAAAAGGGACCTGGCCAGATGGACCATGTTTTTGGGAAGGATGATCCTGCCATGCTGACAGAAATCTGGGTTGGTAAGGTCTACGGATACCAGGGGCAAATCCTGGCGCACTGTCGAGGTCAGCATCAGAGGGCGGTGACCTTCCAGGCGGAATTCAAACCGGCTCAGATGCCGGGTGCCTCTGTGGTAAATGCCTTGGACCCCCCCGGGGGTGGGTTCGATGTCTCCATAGCGGTTCAGGATGGCAAAGGTCTCGCCCTCTTTAATTACCCGGGTTTGTTCCCGCTCCAGAGCAGAAGTGGCTAGAATATAATATTGATTGGTAACCGACTTGACTTGGCCCATGTGACCCGATCCACCTCCATCTCCTGCATAGCCAGCAGCCGAGCATAGATGTTTAGATAATCCCAGGCCATGCGGGTGCTGGTAAAATGGTCTTCATAGCTCCGGCGACAATCAGCCCGGTTTAGGCCTTCCACCCGACGCAGGGCTTGCACCGCCTCCTCTTCGGTCTCCCAGATGAAACCGGTAACCCCGTCTTCCACAATTTCGGGCACCGAGCCCCGCCGCCGGGCTACTACCGGGGTGCCGCAGGCCAGGGCTTCGATCATCGCCAGTCCGAAAGGTTCTGGCCAGTCTATGGCAAACAGCAGGGCCAGCGCCTGCCCGAGAAACTCATTTTTCTCCGATTCTCCGATCTCGCCGAGGAATTCCACCAAGGGATGCTCCAGTTTCCGCCGGATCACCGCCTCAAAATAGTCCGTGTCCGCCGAGTCGACCTTGGCTGCGATTTTCAGAGGCATTTCCGCCCGGATAGCGATGTCGATGGCGGCGTCCACTCCCTTTTCCGGCGAGATCCGACCGATAAAAGCCAGATACTTCCCGGGTTGAGGGGAGAAGTGGTAAAGGTCCGAGGGTAGTCCGTGATAGACGGTGCCCTGCCAATTAAGGTGTGGCATCGGCTGGCGCTGGGAGTGGGAGATGGACACCACCGGCATCTCAGAGAATTCTTTATATAATTCTATCAACTCCGGCAGATCCAAGCGGCCATGCAGTGTTGTCAGGGTGGCAGTCCCCCAGCGCCGGGCCAAAGGATAATGCTGATAATCGAAGTGGACATGGATGATATCAAACTCTGAAGCCCATTGAAAGACCTTCTCCACCATGAGGAGATGGCGGATGCCGTTGTCAAAGGCCCGGTTGAGCCGCAGGGCCTGGGGACAAAGGGGTACCAAACGGGCTTGCGTGCGCGAATCACCGCTGGCAAAGAGGGTTACCTCATGCCCTAGACGGATTAACTCCTCAGTCAGGTATGAGACCACGCGTTCAGTGCCCCCATAAAGTTTGGGAGGGACGCTTTCAAATAAAGGCGCCAATTGGGCTATTCTCAAAGAAGACACTGTTCGATCCATCTTAAGTACCTCCTTGGAAAAATTTTGCTCATCCCGAGCTTATCGAGTGACAGTGTGCCTCTGGCAGGTGTAACCGAGAGGAAGGGTCTCCCGAAAGGTTGGACCCCACCTGGAAACGGTAACGGGAAATAAGAAATTAAGGGAAAGGCTAGGGCGAGGTGGTTAACCTGGCGTAAAGGCGGCTGGTGCAGGATTCATTTTAATGCTCACAGACATCCTCATTTCTTCATCTTTAACTGGTTTAATGTACCCGCAAGAGGATAATCTGACGGAGGAAGGCGGGGCCTAAAATTTATTTTTTGATAATCATGACTGAAGAGGCTGTCAAGAGGGGCCTGTCTATCGACTCATCTAAAACTAGACGGGTAAGCTAACCTAGATCCTCACAATTACCGTTCTTCATGGAAAATTTTTGGAAAAAAGCTTATCATTTTAAAAGTTACTATTATCTTCCGGTATAAGTCATGTTGGCTCGGGTCAAGAGTGGCGCCCTGCGCGGCGTTGATGCCTACCTCGTCGAGGTGGAAGTGGACCTGGCCCCGGGCCTCTCCGCCTTTACCACCGTGGGTTTGCCGGAGGCCGCGGTCAAGGAGAGCAAAGACCGGGTCCGGGCGGCCCTGAAAAATTCCGGCTACAAATTTCCCGACACCCGCATCACCATCAATCTGGCCCCCGCGGATATCAAGAAGGAAGGCACCGGCTTTGACCTCCCGGTAGCCCTGGGCCTCCTGGCCGCCCAGGGGGTGGTGCCCCAGGAATCCCTGGACCGGCATCTCATTTTCGGGGAATTATCCTTAGACGGCCGCCTGAGGCCCACCCGGGGGGTCTTGTCCATGGCCCTGGCCACCCGGGAGGCCGGCCTGTCTCTCATCATCCCCCGGGAAAACGCCCCGGAGGCCGGGGTGGTGAACGGCATCGACATCTATCCCGGGGAAAACCTGGCCCAATTGGTGGATTTCCTGGGGGGCCGGGAGTGTCTGGCGCCGGCGCCGCCCCTGCCCCAGGAAGGGGTGAGTCTGGACCCTCCCGACGACCTGGATTTCCGGGAGGTGAAAGGTCAGGAGCCGGTAAAGCGGGCCTTGCTCCTGGCCGCGGCGGGGGGCCATAACGTCCTCATGGTGGGGCCGCCGGGGGCCGGGAAGACCATGCTGGCCCAGCGCCTGCCCACCATCCTCCCCCCCTTGAGCTTTGAAGAGGCCCTGGAGACCTCCAAGATTTACAGCGTCATGGGCCGCCTGCCCCCCGGGGAGGCCTTGCTGCGCCACCGTCCCTATCGCGCCCCCCACCATACCATCTCCGATGCCGGCTTGATCGGCGGCGGCACCTTGCCCCGGCCCGGGGAAGTGAGTCTGGCCCATCACGGGGTCCTGTTCTTGGACGAATTGCCGGAATTCAAGCGCTCCACCCTGGAAGTGCTGCGCCAGCCCCTGGAAGAGGGGCGGGTCACCATCTCCCGGGCCACCACCTCCCTGACCTACCCGGCCCGCTTTATGCTGGTGGCGGCCATGAATCCCTGCCCCTGCGGCTTTCTGGGCGACCCCAAGCGGGTTTGCGCCTGCACCCCCAAGCAGGTCCAGCAGTACCGTGCCCGGATTTCCGGCCCGCTGCTGGACCGCATCGACCTCCAGATTCAGGTCCCCGCGGTGCCTTTCCGGGAGCTGGCCGGGGAGTCCGGCGGGGGGAGTTCCCGGGAGCTCAGGGCCTGGGTGCTTACCGCCCGGGAGCTGCAGGAACGGCGCTTCGCCAAAACCCGCATCTTTGCCAACGCCCACATGCCGCCCCGGCTGATCAAGGCCCACTGTGCTTTGCCGGAAGAGGCCCAGCGCCTCTTGGAGCGGGCCATGGAGCGCCTGGGCCTGTCGGCCCGGGCATACAGCCGCATCTTGAAAATCGCCCGCACCATCGCCGACCTGGAAGGGGGAGGCCAGATCAGCCCGGCCCACGTAGCCGAGGCCATTCAGTATCGGACACTGGATCGGAAGTTTTGACTTGTGGGAGGTTTTTGGGGGAAAGGGGCTAAGGGCCACCAGCCTTTTATCCGGTTATCTATCAGCAGCTTACAAATAGGATGAGTGAAATATGGACTTGAAGATCTTTGACGATATGCAAACCCCGGAGTTGCGCAAATATCTGGAGTTTCTCCTCTGGCATTACCGGGTCATGGACTCCTTCTGGTATATCTACATCGCCGAACTCTTCGATGAGGCAGTGGCGGACCGGATCAACGAAAAGGTCTGGGGCAGAGTCCCGGCCCTGGCGGTCCGGGACCTGGTGAAACGCTTCGACATTCAGGAAAAGGGCCTCAAGGGCTTTGTCCGGGCCTTGCAATACTGGCCCTGGCATCTGCTGGTGGGTTATCAAATTGAGGAAAGGTCCGACGAGGTCATTATCACCGTGCCTTCCTGCCCCACCCAGGAAGCCCGGCTCAAACGGGGGCTGAAAGAATATCATTGCAAAGAGATGCACCGGGCCGAATTTGACAGCTTTGCCCGAGAAATCGACAGCCACATTCAGACGGAGTGCCTCTTTGCCCCTCCTGACCCCCATCCCCCGGAGATGTTCTGTAAGTGGCGCTTTTATTTGGCAGGCGACTCTCCCCCCAAGTAACCACCTTTCTGTCCATTAGGCTAATGGCTGCCTTGACCAAACTAAGGGCAGCATTTCCCAGATTCCCTTACCTATCTGGCCTCGTTCCCAAAGGCAACTTGGGAACCAAGGGAAGGGCAATAAAAGGTAGGGGCGAACCTGGTGTTCGCCCAGCAAGTTAGGGTGAATACTAGAAGCTATTGCAAAACCTATTTTTCCTGTCATCCTGAACGGAGTGAAGCGATCTCAAGCTATTAAAAATACGAGATTCTTCGCTTCGCTCAGAATGACATTCCTAGCGCCGCAGAGGTTTTGCAATAGCTTCTAGATTCGCCCTTACGGCAAAAACTTACGTTTGCTGGCAAATCGGCCTAAGGACCAATACCGGGAAAAAAATTTCCTCCCCGTATTGCACTAAGATGTCAATCTTCTTAAATTATTAGATAAAGTGGCGGACCTCTTGCCCGCCGACCAAGTTCCGTTCGCAAAGAGGGTGATTTTATTAAAAATAAACAAAACTGGTCAAATCTGTGCCATAATAAGGGCACAAACTTACCCAGACCGTGACCGCCGCTCCGGCTGACAACCTACGGAGGACAGATCATGGCTTACACTGTGGTTGGTTTGAAGGATAAGATTCTGGAGATGTACCCCGAAATCGAGAAACATCAGATTGCCTGCAGCCTGGTGTTCAGTGAGGAAAAGGGTGCCTATATTGTGAAATTCCCAAAAGGCCACCATGAACTGACGACCCACTTGGAGAAAAAGGACGCCGACGCCTGCATGGAAGGGCATAAGTGTGTCTATCTGGGAGTGCAGATCGGGGAATTCATTAAAAACTTCGAAGCCGGCGCTTGAGGGCACACTCCGGGCCGACATCGCCAGGGAGCAGGTCTTGCCAGGCTCCGGGCAATAGCGGTCGCCCCCAGGGAAGATATCTTGCCAGAGGAAAATTTTCAGAAAGGAGGTTATAATAACATCACCTCCTGACGATAAATATTCTCAGGGAACCCCAGTCCAGGGAACGTGCCGGCCACCGGCGGCGGAAAAAGGCTTCCACCTCTGGGCAAGAAGGGGAAAGTGCCCTTGAGCCTTTAGCTTTTCTCCACCCCGGGGGGAGAACTGGGGGGGTCGGAAAGGCGCGGGCCGCAAAAAGGGGGCTGCACTAACTGGCTGAGAATGGCAAGCTTTTGGGGGGGAGGGAATCATGAAATTCTTTCGAAAGGTCAATGGGCCGCCGGGCGATCCCCGACTGGATCGATTCAACCAACGACGCCGGTGGGCCCGGCGCCTGGGGTGGATGCTCTACGGCACCCTGTTTTTGTCCCTGGTGGCGGGGGTGGGGGTAGGGGGCTATCTCTATCTGCATTACATCCGGGACCTGCCTGATTTCACCACCATCAAAGAATACCGTCCCCCGGTGGTGACCCGTATCTTTGCCAGGGATGGCCGTCTGATGGGGGAATTTTACGCGGAGCGGCGCATCGAAGTGCCGTACAGCCGCCTGCCCCGTCATCTGATCATGGCCTTCCTGGCCGCGGAAGACGCCCGTTTCTTCGAACATCCCGGTGTGGATGTCTTTGGCATTATCCGGGCTTTCATCCGTAATCTGGAGGCCGGCGACGTCGTCCAAGGGGGCAGCACCATCACCCAACAGGTGGTGAAAAGGATCCTCCTCTCCTCGGAGAAGAGCTTCAGCCGCAAGATCCGGGAAGCCGTCCTGGCTTACCGCATCGACAACTATCTCACCAAAGAAGAAATCCTGCAGCTTTATTTGAACCATATCTTTTTAGGGCATGGCTCCTACGGCGTGGAAGCCGCGGCCCAGGAATATTTCTCCAAGCACGTGGAGGACCTGTCCCTGGCGGAGGCGGCCCTGCTGGCCGGGATTCCCAAGGCTCCCAGCCGTTATTCTCCCTATCTCAACCCCAAGGTGGCCAAAGAACGCCAGGCCTACGTGCTGCGGCGCATGGCGGAAGTGGGCTTTATCACGCCGGAGCAGGCCGCCGCCGCCTTGAGGCAGCAACTCACGTTAAAGCCTTTAAGGTCGGATTGGCTTAAAGAATGCGGCTATTTCACCGAGCAGGTGCGCAACATTTTAGATGACCGTTTCGGCCGGGAGCAGGTGGCCAATCTGGGCTTAAGAGTCTATACCACCGCGGATGTGAGTCTGCACCGCACCGCCCAGGAAGCCGTCAAAGACGGGATCAAGGATTTGACCAAGCGGAACGGCTACCGGGGACCTTTACGGCACCTTAGCGGCAAGGCCAAGGTGGCTTTTCAGGAACGCCAGATCCGCTTTTATCGGAAATATCCGCCCCGGAAGGGTCAGTTGGCCACAGCTCTGGTTACCGGGGTGAATCACCGCAATCAGGTGGCCTACTTGCGGGTCGGGGATCAGATGGGCATACTGGAGGACGCCCCGCCCGGCCCCGGCAGCCAGGGCAAAGCCAAAGGCAAAGCCTCCATTACCGGCCTCAGGCCGGGTGATGTGATCCAGGTGCGGTTGCGGCAGCATGACCGCCAGGGAACCTGGCACGCCGTCCTGGAGCCTGCGCCCCTGGTGCAGGGGGCCCTGATCTCCTTTGATCTGGCCAGCGGCAAGGTGCGCACCCTCCTGGGGGGAAAGAATTACCGCGACAGCACCTTCAACCGGGCCGTGCAGGCCCGCCGCCAGCCGGGTTCGGCCTTTAAGCCCATCATCTATGCCGCCGCGGTGGACAAAGGCTATGGTCCCAACTCCATCGTGCAGGATGCCCCCCTGTCACTGCCCGGTGGCAAGCATGGCCAGGTCTGGTCGCCCCAGAATTATGACCATACCTTCAGCGGCCCGATTACCGTAGCCACGGCCATCGCCCGATCCCGGAACATTCCGGCGGTGCGGATGATGATGGCGGTGGGGGTGCCGGCCACCATTAAAATGGCCCAAACTTTAGGGCTTACCACCCCCATTTATCCTAACTACTCCTCTGCCTTAGGAGCCTCTGAGGTCACCTTGCTGGAACTTACCCGGGCCTATTCCGTCTTTCCCAACCGGGGCAACCTGGTGGACCTGGTCTTCATCGAACGCATCGAAGACCGGGACGGACGCCTGCTGTGGGAGAGCCATCCCAAGCGGCGTTTAGTCATCAGCCCGGAGACCGCCGATATTATGACGCAGCTCCTGATCGGCGTGGTGGAACGGGGCACCGCCACCCGGGTCCGGGTGTTGGGCCGGCCTCTGGGAGGGAAGACCGGCACCACCAATCACACCCGGGACGCCTGGTTCATCGGTTTCACCCCGTCCCTGATTACCGGGGTCTGGGTGGGCATGGACGATGAGCGCACTCTGGGACCCAAGGAGACGGGATCCCAAGCCGCGGCCCCCATTTTTATCTCCTATATGCGGGAAGCCTTGAAAAACAGACCGATGGAAGACTTTCACGGCGTCTCCGGAGCCGTGTTGGCCCGAGGCAAAGGCGGGGAAGCCCTGAAGGACGATGAAGAGGCAGTGGGGGAGGATGAATTCTATCCGGAAAATAAGTCCGCCACCGACAGCTCCCCGGCGGCCCCTTCTTCCACCCAAAAATTCTTTAAAAGCGACCTGGAAGGGTAAGTTAAGGGTGTAGCGTAAGTGATTAGAGGGGAGGGCCGGGGGACCACTGGCCCCCGCCCTCCCCTCTAACTCCCCTCCCAACCCCCCTTATGGGGGTTGGGGGAGAGGGTTTGGGAGAGGGGGCAGGGGCCAGTGGCACAGGCTTCCAGCCTGTGGAAGCCCCTGGCCCCCTCTCCCCAATGCTATTCATTCTTCCCTTTCATTGAGGACAGCTATGCGGCAGATTGAGGCCCAGGAGATCACCCGGGCGGTTAAAGAGGCGGCCATTGCCGCCAACTATAAGGTAGGCGCCGATCTCCTGGAGGCTTTTAAGAGAGGTCAGGAGGAAGAGGAATCCCCGGCCGGGCGGGAAATCTTCCGGCAGCTCTTGGAGAACGCCCGCATCGCCTTTGAGGAAGGCATCCCCATCTGTCAGGATTGCGGTCTTTGCGTGGTTTTTGCGGAATTGGGCCAGGAGGTCCAGATTGTCGGCGGCGACTTTGGGGAGGCCGTCCAGGAGGGCGTGCGCCAGGGTTATGGGGAAGGGTTCTTGAGGAAGTCCCTGTGTCATCCTTTAACCCGGCAGAATACCGGAGACAACACCCCGGCGGTGATCCACCTGGAACTGGTCCCCGGAGACCGTCTGAAACTTACCGTAGTGCCCAAGGGAGGCGGCAGTGAGAATATGAGCCGCCTGTTTATGCTGAAGCCCGCTGAAGGCGTGGCGGGCATCCGGGAAAAGGTGGTGACCACGGTCAGGGAAGCCGGTCCCAACCCCTGCCCTCCCATTATTGTGGGCGTGGGTATTGGCGGAACCTTTGAAAGAGCGGCCTTCCTGGCTAAAAAGGCCTTGTTGCGGGAGGTGGGCCAGCCCAACCCGGACCCGGAATTGGCGGCCCTGGAAAGACAGCTCCTTAAAGAGATCAATGACCTGGGCATCGGGCCCCAAGGGCTGGGAGGCCGCCTCACCGCCCTGGCGGTCCAGGTGCTCATGCAACCCTGTCATATTGCCTCTTTGCCGGTGGCTGTGAATATTCAATGCCACGCCGCCCGGCATAAAGAGGTTATCCTCTAAGGTGACCCATGACCAAACCGCTTAAACTCAAACCACCCTTGACCGATCAGGACGTGATGCAGCTTAGAAGCGGGGATCAGGTGCTGATCAGCGGGGTGATCTATACGGCCCGGGATGCCGCCCACCGGCGGCTGGTGGAGGCCCTGGCTCAAGGCCAAAAGCTGCCGGTGGATTTTCAAGGTCAGGTTCTTTATTATGTGGGACCCAGTCCGGCCCGGCCCGGCAGGGTGATCGGCGCCGCCGGTCCCACCACCGCCTACCGCATGGACTCCTATACCCTGGACTTGCTCAAATTAGGCCTGAAGGCCATGATCGGCAAGGGCAAACGGGACCCCGGGGTCATTGCCGCCCTGTCCCGATATAAAGCCGTTTATCTGGGGGCCACCGGGGGCGCCGGCGCCCTCATCTCCAAATGTATTAAAGCAGCCGAAGTGGTGGCTTACCCGGAATTAGGCCCGGAAGCCATCCACCGTCTGGAAGTGGAGGACCTCCCCACCATTGTCATTAATGATTGCTATGGGGGGGATCTCTATGAAACCGGGGTGGCTCAATACCGGCGAGAACAGGTGAAGGAGAGAGGTTAAGGGTGGCCGCAGCTGAGGTCTGCCCCCATCCTCCCTAAGGGTTGGCGGGGTCTAGTCCTGCCGGCTAAGGTCCGATTCAGGTGATATTTATGGAAGTCCCCCGAGACTTAGAAAAGATCATGGCCCGGGTCAATGAGAAGCGCCAGGCTTTCCTGGAATATAATTTCGGGGCCTTGGAAAATGACGCCATCAAGACCTTCTTCGACCTGGCCCAGGAATACGAAACCCTGGAGAACTTCTACCGGGTCACGGTGAGTGTGCCTAAAGAGTTCTTTGACCTGGACTCCCGCCTCTATCTCCTCTGCCAGGAAGGTTATTTGCAGTTGGTCTGCGACAGCGTCCAGGGACTCTATGGGGATAAACCTGCCGCCCCGCCCCATATTCTTCTGAACAGCCAGGCTTACGGGGTCAATGATTCCTGGGTGCTTCCCATCCGGGGCAACCTGCTGTTGGTGACCCAGCTGCCCTTTTACGCCAAAGATCAGACCATCGGCATGCTGGAAATCTTTCCCAGTAATCATTTATCCGAGCATGAGAAATTCTTCTTAGAGAAATATGCCAACCGCCTGGGTTACAACCTGCACAACAAGATCATTGCCTGGCAGAACATTCAACACATTATCTTTATCAACAGTCTGGTGGCCGATGTGGAACATAACATCATCATCCCCAACATCAGCCTGAGTCTCTATTTGCGACACCTGCGCCAGAAGATTAATACCTTGAAGGAACTGGAATGTTTGTGCGAAGTCAGGACCCCGGAATGCCCGGAAATTACCGTGGCCCAGGACCGCTTCCGGAAACTGGTCGAAGAGATGGAGGCCGATTACCATACCTTAGAGCAGCACTATAAAGGCATCAGCCTGTTTATCGAGTCCCTCTTCCGTCCCTCTCATTTTCAGAAGGGCCACCTGGTGTTGCGGCGGCGCACCTGCCGGATGCTGAGCGAAATTATCCAACCCCAGTTGCGCTTGTTCCTGCCGAAGCTGGAGGAGCGCCACATCGCCATCGACGTCGGTCTGGGGGGAGTGCCGGATGAGGATTTTCCCCTATCGGTGGATAAGGGCTTGATGGCCCAGGTCTATGCCAATCTTTTTTCCAATGCCGTCAAATATACCCGCCCCAATATGGACGGGCAGAAATATTTGTCTTACGGCCGGGAGGATTTGCGGGACTTCTTCGGACCGGGAAAAGACGGCGTCAAGTTTAACGTCTTTACCACCGGCCCCCATATACCGGCGCCGGATGTGCCCCGGGTCTTCGAGGAAGGTTATCGGGGCAGCAATGTGGATGAGGAAGTGGGCACCGGCCGGGGGCTCTACTTTGTCCGCAATGTCATCGAAACCCATGGGGGGCAGGTAGGCTATGAACCCACCCGGGGGGGGAACAATTTTTATTTTGTCTTGCCCAAACTGGCCACCCCGGAGGGCCCGCTCATCGCCGAATTAACCGCGGCCAACTGACCGGGGAGGCAAGGTGACCGTCCGTTACCTGGCTCAGGAACTCTACCGCTTAACCAAGAAAGTGGAGGAACTGGAAAAGGCCCTGGCCGCCCTGGGGGAAGGGGTGGCCCCGGAACGGGCCCGCTTAGAGATGGAGCTTTTCCAGGCCCGGAAAGACCGGGACCATTACCGGGCGGTGCTGGAATCTAAGAAAGAAAAGCCGCTGCTATAGTACGCTATAACCGACGGATTAATAATTATGGGAAAGAGGGGGGGCGACCCCCCCATTTTTTTCCCTGAGACTATTTCTTTATTTCCTAGAAGCTATTGTAAAACCTATTTTTCCTGTCATCCTGAACGAAGTGAAGCGACTCGTACTTATGAGATTCTTCGGTCGCTGCGCTCCCTCAGAATGACAGTAAGAACTTCTTTTGCAGAGGTCTTATACCAATTCGCCATCAAACGACAATTTTTTTCGTAGGGGCGAATCTTGTATTCGCCCTAAATCAGTGGGCGAACCCAAGGTTCGCCCCTACATTTTAATACCTATTTGAGTGCGAATTGGTAT
>JBFLZI010000062.1:0-14146 GCA_040756315.1 Thermodesulfobacteriota bacterium
CCCCGGCCCTCCCCTCAAATCACTTCTTGTATCCCAGCTTCCTCAGAATCTCGTGGCGCCAGGTGCGGCCCTCGTCTCCCTCCACGCCTTTAGGAGAAAGGCCGTCCACCACCCCCAGGATGCCCCGGCCCTGTTCGGTCTGGGCCAGGATGACTTCCACCGGGTTGGCAGTAGCGCAGAAGATCCGGCAGACCTCCGGGCAGAGTTTGACCACGTTCAGGACGTTGATGGGAAAGGCGTTTTTCATGAGGAGGTTGAAAGTATGGCCCGCGGCCAGACGCCGGGCGTTGTCGGTGGCCGCGGCCATGAGTTCCGGGTCGTTCCCTTCCACCCGGATGAGGCAGTCTCCGGAGGATTCGGAGAAGGCCAGGCCGAATTTGCTCCCTGGCACCGTGCTGATCATAATCTCGTAGAGATCTTCCACGGTTTTGATGAAGTGGCTTTGCCCCAAAATGAGGTTAGCGCCTTCGGGAATATTCAGCTTTTCCACCAGGAGTTCCATGATACGTTCTCCTTTGGGGCCTGAAGCCGGGCGGCTCCGGCCCTAGTGAGAGTGGAGGGCTGTTTCGCCCCAAGCCATTCTACCGCAAATCCGGGTGGGCTGGGAAACGGGAAATTTCAACCTAGCCCGGAACATCGTGACACCTGGGTTTACGGCAAACCGGGAAATCATTTCAGCAAAGGGCACCTTTATGGTAATATTAGGTTCGGTTAAAATAAAATGATATTTTATCCGGATATTTCCGGCTCTCCGGGGGAGAATGCTTGGTTAGTTTGAGGGGAATCCGGCGACTTCTTCTGGCCTTCTTGATCCTTGTCCTGGGTCTGGCGGCTCCGGCCGGGGCCGAAGTGAAGATCGGCCTCTATCTGCCCATGACCGGCGCGGCCGCGGCCATGGGGCAGATGGTCTGGGAAGGGGTGCAGGTGGCCCACCGGCTCAAGCCCCGGGTGCTGGGGCAGCCGGTCCGGCTTTCCTTGGTGGACACCAAAAGCGACAAGATCGAGGCGGCCAACGCGGTGAGCCGCCTCATTGAAAAAGATAAGGTGGCGGTGATCATCGGGGAGGTGATCAGTTCCGATTCCCTGGCCGGGGTGCCCATTGCCGAGCGGGCCGGGGTGCCCAATATCACCCCCACCGCCACCAACCCCCTGGTGACCCAGAACCGAAAGTTCACGTTCCGGGCCTGCTTTGTGGACGACCTCCAGGGCCGCATCGCCGCCCGCTTCGCCCGGGAGCATCTGAAGGCCCGGCAGGTGGCGGTGATCATTGACCAGGCCCAGGACTATTGCGTGGGGCTGGCCAATTTTTTTATGGAGGAATTCAAAAAGCGGGGCGGGAAGGTCGTCTCGGTGGGTTATATCCAGACTGGAGACCAGGATTTCACCGCCCAGATTTCCGCGCTCAAGGGGAAGAACCCAGACCTGATTTACGCGCCCAACTATTATGCCGAGGACGCGCTATTGGCCAAGCAGCTTCAGGGTCTGGGGGTAAAGGTGCCGGTGCTCACCGGGGACGGCGCCCAGGTGCCGGAGCTTTTGAGCATCGGCGGCCCCGCGGTGGAGGGCATGTATTTCACCGCCCACTTTCACCGGCAGGGGGCCACCACGCCCTTGGGGAAAAGATATCTCCAGGCCTTTGAAAAGACTTACCGCAAAGACCTGGATGCTTTTAGCGCCCTGGGCGCGGATTGCTACTTTCTGCTGCAACACGCCCTGGAGAAGGCCGGTTCCCCAGGGGGGGCCCAGGTCGCCCAGGTCCTGGCCGGCACCCGGAACTTCCCCGGGGTCACCGGAAAGATCACCATGGGGCCGGACCACAATCCCATCAAAGGGGTAGTGATCATTAAGGTGGAAAAGGGGAAATTCGCGTATCAGACCACGCTCAACCCCTAAGGCCGATTCCTGGTGACCGGCAAAAGTTTTCGGGTTTCGGTTTTCAGTTTTCGGTGATTGCTTTAAGGATAATAAATGGAAGGCATTTCTGAAGAGAAGCGGGCGGCAATCAGAGAGGAAGCTAAATTATTTGCGGCTTTGTTACGCTCCGGCAATGATCTGTTTCAAGATAAGGATTTCGCCCATGGAGACTATAAAAAATTGGTCCAGGGGTTAAGAGAGCATCTGGCCGGCAGGTTCTTAAAGGGCAAAGAATTTCTGGAAATCCGCAAAGCCCAAGGC
Source organism: Thermodesulfobacteriota bacterium (assembly GCA_040756315.1). Classification (GTDB taxonomy): domain Bacteria; phylum Desulfobacterota; class Desulfobaccia; order Desulfobaccales; family 0-14-0-80-60-11; genus JBFLZI01. The sequence goes on from JBFLZI010000062.1 coordinate 2,176, forward strand.
GAGGCGTCTCTAAAGGAAGCCATCGCCGCGGCCGCTGATCCGCCGGAAGAGGCCTGGGGTGACATGTATTTCACTCTGTGCGTCTTGAAATTGCAGCAGAAATGACCGGAGGGGGAGGTAAGAAAACCTGACACTTGCGCCTTTATCCGGGGGGGCAGAAAATGCCCTAAGGAAATTGGGATTTTTCTGCTCTGAAAATATCTGTCGTAGGGCGCGTCTTACGCGCCAAAAATGGTGCGTGAGACGCACCCTACATTAGAAATTATTTCAAAACTGGTTTTTTCTGTCACCCTGAGCGAAGCGAAGGGTCTCAAGTATTTAAAAATACGAGATTCTTCGCTCCGCTCAGAATGACAATTTTTAGGATATGGGGTTTTGAAATAGCTTGTAATTTTCCTTCAAGCCCTAGCATTGGAAAACTTAGGAGCAAACCTTTGAAGCAAGGTAATCTTAAGATCAGGTCCAACCTGGAAATCCCCCTGGACAAGATCGAAGCTTTTTGCCTACGCTGGAAGATTAAAGAGTTCGCCCTCTTCGGGTCGGTCTTGCGGGAAGACTTCCGCCCGGACAGCGATGTGGACGTCCTGGTGACCTTCGCGCCGGATGGGGGCTTCACCTTCGACAACCGGGTGGAGATGCTGGACGAGATTGCCGAAATCTTTGGCCGGGAAGTGGATCTGGTGGAAAAGGATACCATCCGCAACCCTTTTCGGCGGCAGGAAATCTTAAAGACCAAAGAGGTCGTTTATGCCGCTTAACCGCAGGGACTCGGCAAGTAGGAAAATTTTAAGAAAATAATCACACTACACCTTTGAAACAGTTAGGCCTATTCAACATGGAAGCACGCGCCGTACCCATTAACATTGAGGATGAAATCCGTAAATCCTACCTGGAATACGCCCTCTCCGTCATCATCGGCCGGGCCTTGCCGGACGTGCGGGACGGCTTGAAGCCGGTGCACCGCCGCATCCTCTTCGCCATGTCCGAAACCGGCAACGACTGGAACCGGCCCTACCGCAAAAGCGCCCGCATCGTCGGGGACGTCATCGGTAAATACCACCCCCACGGGGACGTGGCCGTCTATGACGCGGTGGTGCGCATGGCCCAGGATTTCTCCCTGCGCTATCCCTTGGTGGACGGCCAGGGCAACTTCGGCTCCGTGGACGGGGACGCGCCCGCGGCCATGCGTTACACCGAAGTGCGCCTCTCCCGCCTGGCCCATGAACTCCTCCAGGACCTGGACAAGGACACGGTGGACTTTGTGGCCAACTATGACGGCTCTTTAGAGGAGCCGCTGGTGCTGCCCACCCGCCTCCCCAACCTCCTGGTGAACGGCGGCTCCGGCATCGCCGTGGGCATGGCCACCAATATCCCGCCCCACAACCTGGAGGAGGTCTGCAACGCCCTGTTGGCCTATCTGGAGAACCCGGAGATCACCCTGCCGGAGTTGCTGGCCATCCTGCCGGGGCCGGACTTCCCCACCGGGGCCTATATTTACGGCGCGGAGGGCATCGCCGAGGCCTACAGCACCGGCCGGGGCCTGATCCGCCTCCGGGCCAAGGTGGCGGTGGAACAGAAAGGCGGCCGGGAGACCCTGGTGATCCGGGAATTGCCCTACCAGGTGAACAAGGCCCGCCTGATCGAGCGCATCGCCGAGTTGGTGAAAGAGAAGAAGATGGAAGGGATCGCCGACATCCGGGACGAATCGGACCGGGAAGGCATGCGGGTGGTGATCCAACTCAAGAAGGACGAAGCGGCCCAGGCTATCCTGAACCAGCTTTATCTCCACACCCAGATGCAGGTCACCTTCGGCATCAACCTGGTGGCCATCGTCCATAACCGCCCGGAACTCCTGGGTTTAAAGGACCTGCTCCACCATTTTCTTCAGCACCGCCGGGAAGTCATCATCCGGCGCACCCGCTATGAACTGAAGCAGGCGGAGGCCCGGGCCCATATCCTGGCCGGGCTTCTCATCGCCTTAGAGCACCTGGACGAAGTCATCGCCCTGATCAAGGCCGCGGCCAATCCCGCGGCCGCCCGGGAGCAACTGATGACCCGGTTTGCTTTGAGCGAACTCCAGGCCCAGGCCATTTTGGATATGCGCTTGCAGCGCCTGACGGGGCTGGAGCGCCAGAAGATCGTGGATGAGGCTAAGGCAGTGGAGGCCGCCATTCAACGCTTCCGGTTGATTCTGGCTGACGAAGCCCAGGTCAAGGCCTTGATCGCCCAGGAACTGACGGAGCTCAAAGAGAGATTCGGGGACGGCCGCCGCACCGAAATCATTCCTCAGGCCGAGGAATTTAAAGCGGAGGACCTGATCGCCGAAGAGGAGATGGTGGTAACCATCAGCCACCGGAGCTATATCAAGCGCACGCCTTTGAATATCTATCGCAGCCAACGCCGGGGGGGCAAAGGCCGCATGGGCATGGTGACCCGGGAAGACGATTTTGTCTCCCAGCTTTATGTGGCCTCCACCCACAGCTATTTCCTGGTCTTCACCAATCTGGGGCGGATCTATTGGCTCAAGGTGCATGAGATTCCGGTGGGGACCCCTTCCTCCCGGGGCAGGGCCATTGTCAACCTCCTCAATCTGGGACCGGAGGAGAAACTGGCCACCATCCTGCCGGTCCGGGAATTTGTGGCGGGACCTTCTCTGGTCATGGCCACCCGCCGGGGGATCATCAAGAAGACCGATCTCATGGAGTTCAACCGGCCCCGGCGGGGGGGGATCATCGCCTTGAGTCTGGAAGAGGGCGACGAACTGGTGGGTGTGGCCCTGGCCGAAGGGGATCAGGACATTCTCCTGGGGACCAGGCAGGGTAAGATCATCCGCTTCCCCGCGGCGGAGGTCCGGGATGTGGGCCGGAGCGCCAAGGGGGTCAGAGGCATAGCGGTGGCCCCGGAGGACCGGGTGGTGGGCATGGAGGTGTTGGAGCCGGGAGGCACCATCCTCACCGTCACCGAAGGTGGCTTCGGCAAGCGCACCCCGCCGGACCAATATCCCCGGCACCATCGGGGGGGCCTGGGGGTGCGGGGGCTCCACATCACTAAGCGCAACGGCCCGGTGCTGGGCATCCTCCAGGTCAAGGAAGATGACCAGGTGATGCTGGTAAGTGACCGGGGCAAGATCGTCCTCATCCTGGTCAAGGACATCTCGGTGATCGGCCGGGTAACCCAGGGAGTCAAATTGATGGACACCGAGGCGGAGGAGAAAATAGCCAGCTTTGCCAAGGTGGCGGAAAAGAGCGATGACGGGGAAGCCGACCTGGGAGCCTCCTGAGGCGCCGGCCCTGGCGGTGATCGGCGCGGGCAGTTGGGGCACCGCCCTGGCCCAGATGCTGGGAGAAAAGGGTCTGACCACCCGTCTCTGGGTCTTTGAGCCGGAAGTCTATGGGGACCTCTCCCGGGAGCGCATCAACCATACCTTTCTGCCCGGGGTGCCTTTGTCCCCCCGGATCAGTTTTACCCAGGACTTAGCCGTGGCCCTGGCGGACGCGGGGGTGTCCCTCCTGGCGGTGCCCTCTCATGTGTTCCGGCGGGTGATCAAGCAGATTCAGCCCCACCTCCCCCCCGGGGCGGTGCTGGTGAGCGCCGCCAAGGGGATGGAGACCGACTCCCAGTTGACTATGGAAGGGGTGGTGCGGGAAGAGTTAGGCCCGGAGGTGTCTTACGGGGTGCTGTCCGGCCCCAGTTTCGCCCGGGAGGTGGTGCAGAAGCAGCCCACCGCGGTGACCGTGGCCAGCCGCCGGCGGGAAGTGGCCCGGCACCTGCAGCGCCTCTTCTCCACCCCCTATTTCCGCACTTATACCAGCCATGACGTCACCGGGGTGGAACTGGGGGGGGCACTAAAAAATATCTTCGCCATCGGCACCGGTATCCTGGAAGGCATGGGCCTGGGAGACAATCCCCGGGCCGCCTTGATTACCCGGGGCCTGGCGGAAATGACCCGGCTGGGCGCCCGCCTGGGGGCCAATCCCCTGACTTTGACTGGCCTGTCGGGTTTGGGGGATTTAATCCTCACTTGCACCTCCCGGCAGAGCCGCAATTTTCAGGTGGGGTTCCGGCTGGGACAAGGGGAGCCCCTGGAACAGATTCTGGGGGGGATGCGCATGGTGGCTGAAGGGGTGAAGACCTCCCAGGCCGTCCATCTCCTGGCCCAGCGCCTGGGGGTGGAGATGCCCCTGGTGGAGGCGGTTTACCGCATTCTTTACGACGGCCTGCACCCCCGGGAAGCCATCAAGAAATTGATGGCCCGGCAACTTAAGGATGAACTGGAGGCCATGACCGAGACCTGGTAGCCGGGGTCGGGGGAGGATGTAGGGCGGGCACTGCCCGCCATAACTCTGGGAAAAAGGTCTAGTGCGGTGGGCAATGCCCGCCCACAAAATGGAGACCATGACGAAAACCTGGTTGATCCAGTATTTTGCCGGCTAGCCCCTAATTGGGCGTGGCCCCTGAAAAGATATTAATATTTATGAGTCACACCACCAGCCGAAACCCTAATAAAGGTGCCCTATGAATTGGGAAAAAATAGACACTCAAATCGCCGTCCTGGGAGAGGCCAAGGTAGATTCCCCCATCCACAGCGTCACTATGTTCAACCGCCATGGGGAACAGGTGCAAAAAGGGTTCGTTCACGATAAGGACCGGGTCCTGGTCTATGACGACCTGGAATACTTGAGCCAATTGGCGCCGGGGGAAGCGCCCCTGACCTTTGAGACTGCCGGGCCCAGAGAAAAGATCTATTTCGATTACGCCAAGATGCATTGCGCCATCGCCACCTGCGGCGGTCTGTGCCCCGGCACCAATGAAGTTATCCGGGCCATCGTCCTGGAGCTTTATCATCTTTACCGGGTCCGGCATATCTATGGGGTGCGTTACGGCTTCCAGGGGTTCATCCCCAGGTATGGCCATGACCTGATGGAGCTGCATCCGGGAGCGGTGGCCGATATCCATACCCTTGGCGGCAGCGTTCTCTCCTCCTCCCGGGGCCATCAGGATGTGGGGGAAATCGTGGACGCCATGGAGCGCCTCAACATCCACATCCTGTTCCTGATCGGCGGCGACGGCACTTTGCGGGCGGCCAACGCCATTTGCGACGAAATCACCCAACGGCAACTCCGCATCAGTGTCATTGTCATCCCCAAGACCATTGACAATGACATTCCTTTCGTGTCCCGCTCCTTCGGCTTCGACACCGCGGTGGAGCAGGCCACTTTTGCCATCCGGGCGGCGCACACCGAATCCCTGGGCGCGCCTAACGGCATCGGCCTGGTGAAGCTCATGGGGCGCTATTCCGGGTTCATCGCCGCCAACGCCGCCCTGGCTTTAAGAGACGTCAATTTCGTGCTGATCCCGGAGGCGGATTTCGATATCGAAGGAGAATTCGGCTTTTTGGATCGCCTGGAGGCCCGGTTGAAGAGTCGGGGCCATGCCGTGGTCCTGGTGGCGGAAGGGGCCGGTCAGAAATTCTTCCGGCAGGAAGACTTGCCCCGGGACCCTTCCGGAAACATCAAGCCGGGGGACATCGGCCTGCTCCTGGCCGCCAAGGTCAATGAGTATTTCCGAAACAAAAAGATGGAAGTCAATCTGAAATATATCGACCCCAGTTATTTGATCCGGGGCATGCCGGCCAACCATAATGACCGGATCTATTGCGGCTTTTTGGGTCAGAACGCGGTGCACGCCGGCATGGCCGGGAAGACCGCCATGCTGGTGAGCCGCTGGCACGGCCATTACGTCCATGTGCCCATTAAAGCCGCGGTGGGTAAATGCCAGGAGGTGGATCTGAACTCACCCCTCTGGCGGGCGGTGCTGGAATCCACCGGCCAACCGCCCATGAAGAACCCATGACCCCAAGACCACCCCACCCGGTATTTCAATGTCAGCAGTGCGGCGATTGCTGCCAGGGCAACGGGGGCATTTTGCTCAGCCAAAAAGAGATGCGGCGCCTGGCCGCGTTTCTGAAAATGTCCCTGAAGGATTTTCGCCAACGCTATGTCACGGCTTCCTCCTTGGGACCCAACCTGGCTACGCAAAACGGCATCTGCATTTTCCAGGAGGGAAAGCTTTGTCGGGTGCATCCGGTAAAACCCCGCATCTGCCGGGAGTGGCCCTATCTGCCGGCTTTGCTGAAATATGCGGAGGAATTTGAAGAAGCCAAGCGGGCCTGCCCGGGGATTGACCCGGAGTGCAGCCACACGGACTTTGTGGCCGCGGCCCGGGAAATCTCGGGTAGCGGGGGAGGGGGCTAAGGGTCATAGACCCTTACGTCCTCCCCCACATCCCCCCCCAATCCCTTAAGGGGTTTTAAGGTTGGCAGGGGGGTGTGGAGGGAGGGCCAGTAGCACAGGCTGGAAGTCTGTGCTCAGGTCCCTGGCCCTTCCCCGACCTTAAAATTATTCTCTTTGCAGAGCAAAGGGAATAATCGGATAAGGATATTATGAACATTTCCGTCATCCTGGCCCATCCCGATAAGAGCAGCTTCAATCACGCCGTTGCCGAAGCGGTGGTTAAGACCTTAAAGAGCAATGGCCATGAGGTCCTCTTCCACGACCTTTATGATGAAGAATTTGCCCCCCTCCTGCAGGCCAGGGAGATTCGCGCCGGCGCGCCCTTATCTGCGGCCATCCAAAAGCATTGTGACGAGATTTCCCAGACGGAGGGCATTGTCATTGTGCATCCCAACTGGTGGGGCCAGCCTCCCGCCATCTTAAAGGGCTGGGTCGATAGAGTCTTCCGCCCGGAAGTGACCTATAAATTCTTGGAAGGGGACAGCGGCGAAGGGGTGCCCCTGGGTCTGCTCAAGGCCCGGGCCGCCATTGTCTTCAATACTTCCAACACCCCCCCGGAACGGGAAATGGCGGTCTTCGGCGACCCCCTGGAAACCATCTGGAAGAATTGCATCTTCGGCCTCTGCGGGGTCAAGACCTTCCATCGCCGCAATTTCAGCATCATCGTCACCAGCACCCTGGACGAGCGAAAGGCCTGGCTCAAGGAAGTCCAAGAGATCATTAATAAATATTTCCCCAAAATCTGACCCCGGCTATCTCCGGGAAGAGAAATGAGAGGTCTATGCTAAAAAAGTTTTTTGTCATCATGGTGCTCCCGGGTCTGTTGGCCGGGCTGATGGCAGGAGCGGCCCGGGCCGCTCCTCAAGACGCGGCCCAGGAAGCCTTTGCCCAGGGAGTAGCCGCTTTAAACGCGGGCCAGGCCAACACGGCCATTGAAAAATTCACCGCCGCCCTGGAGGCGGACCCGGATTTAGTGGAAGCTTATATCAACCGGGGCATCGCCCGCATCCGGCTGGAACATTGGCAGGGAGCCCTGGCCGACCTGGAGCGGGCCATCGAACTGGCCCCCCAGGCTTACGAGGCCTATTACAACCGGGGCAAAGTCTATAGCCGCCAGGGCCTGTATGACAAGGCCCTGGAGGATTACACCCAGGCCCTGGAATACGCCCCCAAGGACTGGCAGATTTACTACAACCGGGGCAATGCCTACCTGGACCTGGGGAAGCCGGCCGAGGCCCTCCAGGACTTTGACAAGGCCCTGAAACTTAAGCCTGACAACCCGGAAATTCTGCATAACCGGGGCCTGGCCTACCTTAGACTGGGAAAGGCCGAGCCGGCCCTGAAAGACTTTGATGAGGTGATCGCCCTCAACCCCAACTTTCCCCGGGCCTACTACAATAAAGGCCAGGCCCTGGAACAGTTGGGCCAAAAGGCACAGGCCGCTCGGGCCTACCGCCAGTTTTTGCAAACCGGACACCCGGAGAACGATAAACCGCTACTGGAAAAAACCCTGATCATCCTCCAGGGAATGGGAGCGATGTAAGGGGGGGGTCAGTGATCAGTAATCAGTAATCAGTAATCAGTGGTTGGCGGTTAGCGGTTAGAAATCCTCCTTTAACTGATTACTGATCACTGATTACTGACCACTGTAAAAGAACTGCAGGGAGTAAGGCCTACTGTCGTTGCTCTCCTGAATACTCGTATCTATGACCTTCTATATCACTACGCCTATTTATTATGTGAATGCCGAGCCCCATTTGGGCCATGCCTATACTACGGTGGTGGCCGATGCCCTGGCCTGGTTTCATCGGCTGATGGGAGAGGCGACCCGGTTCCAGACGGGCACGGACGAACATGGAGACAAAGTTCAGGTGGCGGCCCAGGCCGCGGGCTTGCCGGTGAAGGAGTTTGCCGACCGCATCAGCGCCACCTTCAGGCGCACCTGGGACGAGTTCCACATCAGTTATGACCATTATCTCCGCACCACTGCGCCGGAGCATATCCGGGTGGTGGAGTTGGTATTAGACCGGCTACACAAGACCGGGGATATCTATTTCGGGGAATACGGCGGGCTTTACTGCTACGGCTGCGAACGCTTTTATCTGGAGCGGGAACTGGAGGACGGGCGCTGCCCGGACCATCAGGTGGAGCCGACTTTTATCAAAGAGGAGAACTATTTCTTCCGGATGAGCCGTTACCAGGATTGGCTCCTTACCTACATCGACGCGCATCCGGATTGGATCAGGCCGGAGCGCTACAAAAACGAAGTTCTGGGTTTCTTAAAAGAGCCTTTGGAAGACCTGTGCATCTCCCGCCCCCGGCGCCGCCTGGAGTGGGGCATTCCCCTGCCCTTCGATGAGCGCTACGTGGCCTATGTCTGGTTCGACGCGCTCCTCAACTATGTGAGCGGTCTGGGCTACCCGGAAGGGGCGGCGTTCCGCCGATTCTGGCCCGTGGCCCAGCATCTCATCGCCAAGGACATCTTAAAACCCCACGCCATTTACTGGCCCATTATGCTCCAGGCCGCCGGCATTGAACCTTTTCAACACTTGAATGTCCACGGCTATTGGCAGGTGGCCCAAGGCAAGATGTCCAAGAGCCTGGGAAACGTGGTGGAGCCGGGTTGGCTGGCGGCCACCTACGGCCTGGACCAGATTCGCTATTTTTTCTTACGGGAGATGGTCTTCGGGCTGGACGCCACCTTCAGCGAAGAGGCCTTAAAAGTCAGGATCAACGCCGACCTGGCCAACGATCTGGGGAATCTTTTCGCCCGCACCCTGGGCATGGCCTTCAAATATCGCCAGGGAGTGGTGCCGGCCCCGGGAGGGGCGGAGACTCCGGACCGGGAAGTGGCGGAGACCCTCCGGGAGACCGGCGCGGACTTCCTCCAGTGGTTCCCGGACCGGGAATTTCCCCGGGCCCTGGCCCGGCTGTGGGAGTTCATCAATCTCCTGAACCGCTACATCGTCGTCAGCGCCCCCTGGGAGTTGGCCAAAGACCCCCAAGCGGCCTCCAGACTGGACACCGTCCTCTATTATCTCCTGGAGGGTCTTAGGGGCATTGCCGGGCTGCTCAGGCCGGTGATGCCCGGGAGCGCGCTCAAAATGGCGGAGCAGTTAGGGTTGGGGGCCTCCCTGTGGGACCGACCCCTGCCCCAGATGCTCAAGTGGGGCCTGCTGGTCCCTGGCACTACTTTGCAAAAAGGCCCGCCCCTCTTTCCCCGGTTGGAAGACCAGCCCCAGTGATCAGGTAAAATGTCCCGGATTAAGAAATGGAGCCAAAACCTTCTGGCCTTGCTGGGAGGTTTGCTGGCTGCGCTCATCCTGCTGGAAGTGATTCTGCGGCTGTTCCCCGCCGGAGCCGTCTATCTCAGCCCCCAGGAAATGTTGGCCACTTTTGATTACGATCGGGGGCACGGGGTCTATCGCCGGAACCAGGACGTGGAAATGCTGATGCCGTATGGGGGGCTGGTGGCCGTGGAAAAGAACCGGGACAAGGTCATCGCTGATCCCCGCCGCCTAAAATTTAAGATCGACTCCTCGGGTTTTCGAAATGACGCCGACTATCACCTGGAGAAATATTTGCTGGTGGGAGATTCTTTTATTGTGGGCAGCGGCAATACCCAGGCAGATATTCTCAGCAACCAATTAAGGGATCACTATCACATACTCGCTTATAACCTGGCCTTCCCCGGCGCGCTCCACAGCTACGTCCGCTTTATCGACCAATTCCAGAAGAGTCATAAAACCAGTGACTTTAAGGTGTTATTATTCCTGTTTGAGGGAAATGATTTTAAAATCCCGAAAAAACCGAAGAAGGTCCGGGCTAAGAAAGACTTAGAACCCAGCGACCTGAGGATTATTCGCAAGAAAATCGGCCTTTTTTTCCGGGAACTATCGGTCTGGAGATATTCTTATTCCCTCTTCCATATCCTCAAACAGAAATATTTCCCCGAGCAATACGACCTGGTCACCATTCTCAAGATCAAAGGAGAGAACGGCCCCCGGATCGGTTTTCTCAAGGAATACATTAAGGTAACGGAAAGGCCGGCATATTCCGGGGGGGAAGAGTTTGCCCAAAAACTGGCCGCTAAAAAGGACGTCATCGACTGTATCTTGTTCATCCCCACCAAGTATCGGGTCTATTACGACTTCCTGGACATCCCCCACCCCACACCCCTGCCCAACGCCCAATGGGACTATTTAAACAATCTAACTAAGGAATTGGGTATCAAATGCCTCAATCTCACCGAACCGTTGCAGCAGGAATCGGCGCGGCTGTTAAAAGAGAATAAGCTCACTTACTGGCGGGACGATACTCATTGGAATCAATACGGCATCGCCGTGGCGGCGAAAATAGTCGACAAATTGATAAAAGCACAATAAGATAAAGGATAGCGGTGCAATTGCCTGAGGAAATTTTCACTTTAGGTTTGACTGGCTGGCAATAAGAGAATCCCTCCGAGGGGATGGTGAAAAGAGTCTCCCGCTTTTTGCCCGGCGTCCTGGCCCTGGCGTGGCTGCTTTCGGGTTGCGCCGAAGCCCCCACCCCCCCTCCTGCCGCCGTTCCGCCGCCGGCGCCGCCGGTTTACCGCACCCCCCAGGAACTGGCTTTGGATCAGGCTTTGAAGGACTTTCACGGCGCTCCCTATCGCTCCGGCGGGAGCACCCCCCAGGGCGTGGATTGCTCCGGTTTGGTGCAGGCCGCGTTTCACCGGGCGGGCATCAATCTCCCCCGCACCGTGGTCCAACAGTTTGACCAGGGACAACCGGTGAACCGGGAAGAATTACGCTTTGGGGACGTGCTGTTCTTCAACCGCTTCTGTCAAGTGAGGAGAGGCAATTATTTTATGGCCAGCATCCTCTCCCCGACCTACGCCTCCCAGGTTTGCCATAACGGCATCTACCTGGGCCAGGGGCGCTTCCTCCACGCCTCCCCCAAAGGCGTTTTTGTCAGCCGCCTGGACGCCGAAGTCTGGCGCCAATCCTTTTTAGGAGCCCGGCGCTTTTTGCCGGCCGTCCCGGACCGACGGGATTAAATTTGCCGAAGATCCACCAAGGAGACCTTTATGGGGAATAAATGGCGAACCGGTTCAATCATCCTGACTCTAACCTTAACCCTCTCCCTGATCAGTCCCCTCTCCGGCCTGGCCTTTAGAACCCCCTTTGGGGATTTCGTTCTCCAGGGAGATTATCGGGAGACCCGGAAGCTGGAACGCGAAGCCGCCGCGTCCCGCTATAACTATTGCCCCACCGGCGGCTGCGTGGTGCGCCTGGAAAGCGTTCAACTCAACCCCACCAAGGCTTATAAAGGGGGAACCCTGACCCTGACCACCACTTACACCATTCTCACCCCGGATGATGTGGCCATTCCCTTGTCCATCTCCCGGGAGATGTTTTTCCGGGGAGAATCCCTGGGCCGGGTTAAGGACATCTCGACCCGGAACAAAAACGGCACCTGGGTCCAGGAGATCAACATCACCCTGCCGGCCAACGCCGAGCCGGGAGTCTATACCCTGAATACCCGGGTCAGCACCACCTACGGCTCCGACCAAAAAAGCCTGCAATTTACGGTGCAGTAGCGGATTTGAGGGGAGGGCTGGGGGAGCAGTGGCTCCCCCAACCTATTCTTAAGTGTTTTGTGGGGGGAGGGCCAGGGACCTCAGGTCCCTGCCCTCC
>JBFLZI010000063.1:0-14136 GCA_040756315.1 Thermodesulfobacteriota bacterium
CCCTCCCCCAACCCCTTAGGGAGAAAAAGAAATATGGTCAAAGTATTGTTGGAGAGAACCATCAAAGGGAAACACGTCAAGGAGATTGTCCGGCTCTTGCGCCAGATGCGGGTTTTGGCTATGCAGCAACCGGGCTACATTTCCGGGGAAACTCTGCATGCCGTGGACGATCCCAACCATTATCTGGTGATCAGCACCTGGGCGTCCCTGGATCACTGGCAGACCTGGCTGAGCAACCCGGAGCGCCAGAAACTGCAAACCGAGATCGACGGCTACATGGAGTCCCCCACGTCCATCCGGGCTTTCGTCTATTAACGGGAGCCCCTTTATCCGGTTATTCTATCCTTTGGAATAATCTTCCCGTCCAGGCGCCTAACCGAGGGGCCTTTGGCAGCCTCCCCTCTGTAACTCTCCGAGACCCAAGGCCGCACCCCTTTCCTTCAGGCCCCACCCGCCCCTGCCGCACCGCTCCAAAACCATCTCATCGGCGGCGGGCTGTTCTTCTTGTAAGAAAATTTTTGACAGAAAAATAAGAAATTGCCTGATTTTCAGGTGTTATCTCCCCTGTTATCCTGTATTCATCGTAATTCTCCCTTCTTGGGGCGGAAATCCCGGTAACCTTTGGGAAAGAAAAAATGAACTGGTTGGTGATGACCTTCAAGACCTCGTTGGGCAAAAAACTACTGATGGCCGTAACCGGCATGATCTTTCTCCTCTTCCTGGCAGTCCATCTTATCGGCAATCTCACCATCTACGGAGGCGAAGCGGCCTTCAATTCCTATGTGGAACATCTCCATGCCCTGGGACCGTTGCTGGCCGCGGCCGAGGGGCTGTTGGTATTGGCGCTGCTGGTTCATGTGACTTTCGGGACTATTCTGTTTTTTGAGAACCGGAAGGCCCGGCCGGTGGGCTACGCGGTGGATAAAAGCGGCGGCGGCCGGACCTGGTCCTCCCGCACCATGCCTTATACCGGCCTGCTCATCCTGGTCTTTCTCCTGATTCATTTAGGTTCCTTCTCCCGCTTTTTCCGGGAGCAAACCGGCGGTTCCACCTTCTCCGTTATGGCTGGCGTCTTTTCCCACAAAGGGTATCTCGCCTTTTATCTCCTTGCCATGGTAGTGGTGGCCTTCCACGTGCGCCACGGCCTCTGGAGCGCCTTTCAGACCGTGGGCGCCAGCCATCCTAAATATCAGCCCTTCATTGAAAGGGCGAGCATCCTTTTTGCGGTGATCGTGGGAGTAGGCTTCGGCACCCTGCCCCTGGTCATTCACTTTCTTAGATAGAGGCGTTAACTGATGCAACTCGATGCCAAAATCCCCGGCGGCCCTCTCGAAACCAAGTGGGAGAGGCGGCGTTTCGAATTGAAGCTGGTCAATCCGGCCAATAAAAGAAAGTTCGACGTCATCGTGGTGGGCACCGGCCTGGCCGGGGCCTCCGCTTCCGCCTCCCTGGCGGAGTTGGGCTACCGGGTCAAGACCTTCTGCATCCAGGACAGTCCCCGGCGTGCCCATAGCATCGCGGCCCAGGGGGGTATCAATGCGGCCAAGAACTATCCTAATGACGGGGACAGTGTCTGGCGGCTCTTTTATGACACCATCAAGGGGGGGGATTTCCGTGCCCGGGAAGCCAACGTCTATCGCCTGGCGGAGATCAGCAACCTGATCATCGACCATTGCGTGGCCCAGGGCATTCCCTTTGCCCGGGAATACGGGGGGCTGTTGGCCAACCGCTCCTTCGGCGGCGCCCAGGTGTCCCGCACCTTTTACGCCAAAGGGCAGACCGGCCAGCAACTCTTGCTGGGGGCTTACGCGGCCTTGATGCGCCAGGTGGCCGCGGGCCAGGTAAAGATGTTCCCCCGCCGGGAGCTGCTGGACCTGGTGGTGGTGGACGGCCAGGCCCGGGGCCTGGTGGTGCGGAACTTAATTACCGGGGATCTAGAAAGCCACGCGGCCCACGCGGTGGTGTTGGCCACCGGCGGCTACGGCAATGTCTTTTACCTCTCCACCAACGGCATGGCCAGCAATGTCACGGCCACCTGGCGGGCCTACAAAAAAGGCGCGGGCTTTGCCAACCCCTGTTTCACCCAGATCCATCCCACCTGCATCCCGGTGCACGGCGACTACCAATCCAAGTTGACCCTGATGAGCGAGAGCCTGCGCAACGACGGCCGGGTCTGGGTTCCCAAGACACCGGGCGACCAACGCCCGCCCGAGGAGATCCCCGAATCCCAGCGGGATTATTATCTGGAGCGCCTGTACCCCAGTTTCGGCAACCTGGCCCCCCGGGACATCTCTTCCCGGGCCGCCAAAGTCCAGTGCGACCAGGGCAAGGGGGTGGGACCCACCGGCCTGGCGGTCTATCTGGATTTTGCCGACGCCATCAAGCGCCTGGGCCGGGCGGAGATCGCCGCCCGCTACGGCAATCTCTTCCAGATGTACGAGAAGATCGTGGCCCAGGACCCCTACAAGACCCCCATGATGATCTATCCCGCCTCCCACTACACCATGGGGGGCCTCTGGGTGGACTACCACCTGATGAGCACCATCCCCGGGCTTTTCGTCCTGGGGGAGGCCAATTTCTCCGACCACGGGGCCAACCGCCTGGGGGCCAGCGCCCTGATGCAGGGCCTGGCGGACGGCTATTTCATCATTCCCAACACCTTGGGCGGCTATCTGGCCGGGACGTCCCTCCCTGAGGTGCGGGAGGATCATCGGGCCTTCCTGGAGGCGGAAACGGACGCGGCCCACCGCGTCAACCGGCTCCTTAAGATCAAAGGGACCCGGACCGCGGCCAGTTTCCATAGAGATTTGGGCCGCATCATGTGGGACTACTGCGGCATGTCCCGGACTGATGAAGGCTTGAAAAAAGCCGGGGAACTCATTGCCGGGCTGCGCCGGGAATTTTGGGAAGACCTGCTGGTGCCGGGGTCGGGCGCGGACTTCAACCAGAGCCTGGAGAACGCCGGACGGGTGGCTGACTTCCTGGAATTCGCCGAACTGCTGGCCCAGGATGCCCTGGCCCGCCGGGAATCCTGCGGCAGTCATTTCAACGAGGCCTTCCAGACCGAGGAGCACGAAGCCCGGCGGGATGACGTCAACATGTGCCACGTGGCCGTCTGGGAGTATGCCGGGGAAGACCGGGAACCCATCTTCCATAAAGAGCCCCTTAAGTTCGAATTCGTCCAACTGGCGGAGAGGAGTTACAAGTGAGCGGCAAGAGCATCAACCTGGCGCTCAAGGTCTGGCGCCAGCCGGGACCCGGGGCTAAGGGCAAGTTCGTCACCTACCGGGCCGAAAATATTTCTCCGGCGGCCTCCTTCTTAGAGATGCTGGACATCGTCAACGAACAGCTCACCCTTAAGGGTGAGGACCCCATCGCCTTTGACCACGACTGCCGGGAAGGCATCTGCGGCATGTGCGGCGCGGTGGTCCAGGGCCGCCCCCACGGGCCGGACCGGGAGACCACCCTCTGCCAGTTGCACATGCGGCATTTTCGGGATGGGGACACCGTTGTCATTGAACCTTACCGGGCCCGGGCCTTTCCGGTGATCAAAGACCTGGTGGTGGACCGCCGGGCCCTGGACCGAATCATCCAGGCGGGGGGCTTTATCTCAGTGAACACCGGCCAGGCGCCGGAGGCCAATTCCCTGCCGGTGCCCAAAGTGGCGGCGGACCTGGCCTTTGACGCGGCCGCCTGTATCGGCTGCGGCGCTTGTGTGGCGGCCTGTCCCAATGCCGCGGCCATGCTCTTCGTGGGGGCCAAGCTCTCCCATTTGGCCCTGCTGCCCCAGGGACGTCCGGAGGCGGCCCGGCGGGCTTTGTCGTTGGTGGCGCAGATGGACGCCCTGGGCTTCGGCAACTGCACCAACCACAAGGAGTGTGAGGTGGAGTGTCCCAAAGGCATCTCCCTCAGCAATATTGCCCGCCTAAATCGGGAATTTTTAAAGGCCGCGCTGGCTTCGGCGGAGTATTTTCCTGAGCCTGGGGCCATTAAGGGAGAAACTGTCGGGTTGGCGGCGGAGGACTAGAAAAAGAGAAGGCGGGGCTTTTAGCCCCGCCAGCTTCAGCCCCCCTAAAGGGTTGGGAGGGGGGTGTGGGGGGAGGGCAGGGAGCTGTGCTCCCTGGCCCTCCCCCCGCAAACCACTACTAAGGATGGATGCCATGATAGAAATCAGGATTCACGGACGGGGCGGGCAGGGCAACGTAGCCGCCGCCGAGCTTTTGGCCGCGGCCGCGTTTAAAGACGGCAAATTCGCCCAGGCCTTTCCTTCCTTCGGCGCGGAGCGCATCGGCGCGCCGGTCCAGGCCTTTGTCCGCATTGACGACAAAAAGATTCGGATCCGGGAGGACGTGCGCCAGCCTGATTATTTGATCGTCCAGGACCAATACCTCATCGATTCGGTGCCGGTGCTGGACGGCCTAAAGCCTAACGGCCTGGTGCTCATCAACGCGGAGAAAAGGCCGGAGGAGCTGAATCTTAAGACCACCGCCACCGTGGAGACCATCCCGGCCACGGAGATCGCCCTGGAAATCGTGGGCCGCCCCATTCCCAACGCCATTATGATCGGGGCTTTCTGCGCCATTACCGGGTTGGTGAGTTTCGCCGCGGTGCAAGAGGCCATTATGGAAAAATTCCCCGGCAAGGTGGGGGAAAACAACGTGGCCGCCCTGGAGCGGGCCCAAGAAATCATGCAAAAGAGAAAAGGTTAGCCATGCTGAAGCAACTGGAAGGATCCCAGGCCGTAGCGGAAGTAGTGGCCATGTGCCGGCCCCAGGTCATTTCGGCCTATCCCATCACCCCCCAGACCCACATCGTGGAAGAACTGGCCAAACTGGTGGGGGAGGGCCGCCTGGAGGCGGAATATATCAACGTGGAGAGCGAGTTCTCCGCGGCCTCGGTGGTGCTGGGAGCCAGCGCCGCGGGGGCCCGGGCCTACACCGCCTCCACCTCCCAGGGACTGTTGTTGATGACCGAAGTGCTTTACTGCATCGCCGGCATGCGCCTGCCCATCGTCTTGACCTGCGCCAACCGGGCCATCTCCGCGCCTTTGAACATCTGGAACGATCACCAGGATTCCATGACCGTCAGAGACGCGGGTTGGATTCAGCTCCACGCCGAGGACAACCAGGAAGCCGCGGATTTGCACATGCAGGCCTTCAAGATCGCGGAGCAGACTTCTTTGCCGGTGATGGTCTGCATGGACGGCTTCATTCTCACCCATGCCTTTGAGCCGGTGGACCTGCCGGAACAGAAGCAGGTGGACGACTTCCTGCCCCCTTTCAATCCCCCTAATGCCCTGGACCCCCGTGCCCCCAAAGGCATCGGCCTCTACGCCGATCCCCGCTTCTACATGGAGACCCGCTACATCCTGCACCGGGCCTTGGAGAAGTCCAAGAGCACCATCCAGCAGGTGAGCGCCGGTTTTGCCCGGGACTTCGGGCGGGACAGCGGCGGCCTCATCAAAACCTATAAACTGGAGGGGGCCGACCTGGCCATCGTTACCATGGGATCGGTGGTGGGGAGCGTCAAAGACCTCATCGACCGCCTGGAGGAAGAGGGAAAAAGGGTGGGGCTCTTGCAAATCTGCTCCTACCGGCCCTTCCCCCGCCAAGAGGTGTACAAGGCCCTGAAAGAGCACACCAATATCGTGGTCTTAGAGAAGTCCATATCCCTGGGCCGGGGGGGCATTCTGGGGAGCGACGTGCGCTGGTCCTTTCCCCGGGCGGAAAAGAAGGGACGCCTTATCAGCAGCTATGTGGCCGGCCTGGGGGGGCGCAACATCTCCCTGGAGGACCTGAGGGCCATGGTGGCCAGGGTGGAAAAAGAGCCGGTGGAACTGGAATTCCTGGGCTTGAGAAAAGAAATCATCGCCGAGAGGGACTTATGATGAGGGCCTTAGCCTCCGAAGATCTTTACCGGGTGGAAAAGAAGGATTTGTTTGCCAGCGGCCATCGGGCCTGCGGCGGCTGCGGCCAGGCCCTGGCGGCCCGCCTGGTGGCCGACGCCGCCGGAGAGAACACCATTGCCTGTCTGGCCACCGGCTGCCTGGAAATCTTCAGCACCCCGTATCCCGACCCTACCTGGCGCATTCCCTTTGTCCACAGCCTCTTTGAAAATGTCGCCGCGGTGGCTTCCGGGGTGGAAGCCGCCTACCGGATTTTAAAAAAGGGGCCGGTGAACATTATCGCCATGGCCGGGGACGGGGGCACCGCGGACATCGGTCTGCAAAGTCTTAGCGGCATGCTGGAACGGGGCCATAACGCCCTTTACGTCTGCTACGACAATGAGGCCTACATGAACACCGGGGTGCAGCGCTCCAGCTTCACCCCTTTGGGAGCCCGCACCACCACTACTCCCACGGGGAATACCACCCGCAAGAAAAACCTGCCCCAGATCGCCGCGGATCACGGCATCCCGTATGTGGCCACCGCCACCCCCGACGATTTCCGGGACTTGCAGCGCAAGGTGAAGACCGCGCTGGCGGTGGAGGGCCCTAAATACCTCCACATCCTGGCCCCCTGCCCCCTGGGTTGGGGCCACCCGGGGGAACTCACCATCCAGATGTGCCGCCTGGCCAAAGATACCGGCCTGTTTCCCATCTTTGAGATCATCGGCGGCCAGGTCACCAATGTGCGGAAGATTCCCGTCAAGTTGCCGGTGGAAGAGTATCTGAAGGTCCAGGCCAGGTTCCGTCATCTATTCCCCAAAAGCGGGCCGGCGCCGGAAGTGGCGGAGATCCAGGAAATCGCCAACCTTAATATCGAGAGGTTTAATCTGTGATGGATAAGCTGCCCTTAGGATTAGTCCAGGATTTATACCAGGTGGTTCCCTATAAGACCGGTTCCTGGCGGACCATGATGCCGGTGAACCTCATGCAGATCCCCCCCTGTACCCATAGCTGCCCCATTCACAATGATATCCGGGGGTTCCTCCGGGTCCTGGCGGAAAAGCAGGACTATGAGGAGGCCTGGCATATCCTGACCCGCACCAATCCTCTGCCCGCCACCTGCGGCCGGGTCTGCCCCCATCCCTGTGAAGGCGGCTGCAACCGCCGGGATTTTGATTACCCCCTGGCCATTAACTGCGCGGAGCGGGCCGTGGGCGATTTTGGCCTGGAGAAGCATCTGGAGCACCGCAAATTGATCGCCAAGCGAAAAGAACGGGTGGCGGTAGTGGGTTCCGGGCCGGCGGGGCTTTCCTGCGCCTTTCACCTGGCCAAGCGGGGCTTTCAGGTAAAGATTTTCGAAGCCAAGAGCGAACCCGGGGGTATGATGCGCTACGGCATCCCCGCCTACCGTCTGCCCAAGGAGGTTATGAACCGGGAGATCGAGGCCATCCTAAGGCTGGGCATTGAGCTGGAATGCAACGCCAAGGTGGGGGTCAATATCCCCATGGATCAATTGACCCAATTCTATGACGCGGTCTTCCTGGGTCTGGGGGCCCAGTTGGGGGTGCCCATCAACGTCCCCGGCCAGGACGCCTCCAACGTTTACACCGGGGTGGACTTCCTGGCCGCGGTGAACCGGGGCAAGCCGGTGGAAGTCGGCAAGGATGTGGTGGTCATCGGCGGCGGCAATACGGCCATGGACTCGGCCCGGGTGGCCAAGCGCCTGGGGGCCAACGTCTGCGTGGTCTATCGCCGCACCCGGGTGGAAATGCCGGCCATCACCGCGGAAATTGACGAGGCCCTGGAAGAACGCATCATGTTCCGCTATCACACCAACCCGGTGAAGATTCTCACCGAAGGCGGCCGGGTGGTGGGCCTGTGGTGCGTGCAAATGGAATTAAAGGAACCGGACGCCAGCGGCCGGGCCCGGCCGGTGCCCATTCCCGGCTCGGAGTCGGTCATTCCCGCGGACACGGTGATTATGGCCACAGGCCAGGCCGTGGATTATGACGGCATTGAGTTGCAGAAGATCGACAACCAGTGGATTTCCGCCAATGACCTGCAAATGACCAGCCTGCATAAGGTCTTTGCCGGGGGGGACGCGGTCACCGGCCTGGAGACGGTCTCCATGGCCATCGGCCAGGGAATGCGGGCCGCGGGAGCCATCGAGGACTTCATCGAAGGCCATGTGGAGAGCCGTATGGCCCCGCCCCCGGTGATCTACTCCAAAGATTTGAACATGTACTATTATCACAAAGGGAAGCGCTTCCAAAAAGAAGCCTTGCCCGTGCACCTGCGCCTCAAGGGTTTTAGCGAGATCTATCCCGCCTTTGATCCCCAGGAGATTGCCCGGGAAGCGGAGCGCTGTTTCAGTTGCGGACTCTGTTTTAATTGCGGCAACTGCTACATGTACTGCCCGGATAACGCGGTGAAGCCCTCCGTCGCGGGGAGCACCTATGAATTTGATGCGGATTTTTGCAAGGGCTGCGGTCTTTGCGCCAAGGAGTGTCCCTGCCACTACATTCAAATGACCCTGGAGAAATAGTCCGATCAGATGTTTGGGGAGGTGGCAGAGTGAGGCCAGAAGGGGGAAAAGGCGAAGGGGTAATACTATAAGCTACTGCAAAACCTCTGCGGCACCCGAAATGTCATTCGGAGCGAAGCGAAGAATCCTGTATTTTTAATACCTTGAGCTCCTTCACGCCGTTCAGGCTGACAGGAAAAATAGGTTTTGCCATAGCTTCTAAAGAAGAAACCTTATCTTCCTTTTCGCCTTTTCGCCTCTTCCCCTTTTCGCCCGGATAAACCCCTGCTCCCCCACAAACTTTTCTTCCAGAATTATCTTTGTGATATGATTAATCATTGGAGGTAACCCCGGCATGGCAAGGGGAAGAAGGGCGTCCTACCAGGAGCCCCGGGCAATGAAAGTCTTGAGCAAAGAGACTGAGCCTTCTCAGGATCAACTGGCGGAAATGCAGCAGGTGACCGCGGAACTGGAGGTCTTGAAGGCCGAGCGCCGGCGGGCCGAAGAGAAGTTGCAACGCGCCTACGACGAACTGGAACAACGCATCGAGGCCCGCACCGCGGAATTGGTGGAGGCCAATGAACTTCTCCGCCAGGAGATTGAAGAGCGCAAACGAGCCGAAGGGGAACTCAAACGCACTAAGGAACACCTGGAAAACGTCATCGATAATTCCGTGGACGCCATCGGCATCGTGGACCGGCAGGGCCGGTTTATCCTGTGGAATCGCCGGGCCGCGGAAATCTATGGTTATCACTTCCATGAGTTGCAGGGCATGACCGCCTTCGACCTTTATGCCGACCCGGTGGAATTGGACCGCATGCTGACGCGGCTTCGCCAACACGGCGTAGTGCGGGAGTATGAGATTGTCATGAAGAAAAAGGACGGGCAGCGTGTCCCCATGGACATCTCCATCAGCCTGCTCAAAGACGATCACGGGCGCACTATCGGCAGTGTTTGCGTGGCCCGGGACCTGTCCGAACGGAAGAAAGCGGAGATGGAACTCAAACGGGCGCAAGAAGAATTGAGCCTTTATTCCAAAGAGTTGGAACGCCAGGTAAAGAAGCGGACCCGGGAGATCACCAGCATTCTCCGCTATACGCCCGCGGTAGTCTATATCAAGGATAAGGACTGTCGCTATCAGTTGGTCAATTCCCGCTTTGAGGAGTTGTTCGGCATCGGCCCTGAAGCAATTCGGGGGAAATCCGATTACGACATCTTCCCCCCGGAGATAGCCCACCAACTTAGAGCCAATGATTTGCAAGTGCTCCGGGAGGGGAGTTCCCGGCAGGTGGAGGAGCCCATCCCCCAGGAAGACGGCCTGCATACCTATCTGGCGGTGAAATTCCCGATTTATGATGAAGCAGGTGTGGCCACCGGCCTCTGTGGGATTTCCATGGACATTACCCAACAGAAGAAGGCCCAGGATCAACTGCGGCGTCTTTCCGGCAGCATTATGGCCGGCCAGGAGAAGGAGCGGAGCGCCATCGCCCGGGAGTTGCACGATGAACTGGGGCAGGTGCTCACCGCGCTCCGCATGGATTCGGTGTGGCTGAGCCGGCGTCTGGACAAAAAGGATACCCAGGCCGCGGCCCGGGCCTTAGCCATGTGCGACCTCATCGATAAGACCATCGATGAGGTGCGGGGCATGGCCACCCGGCTGCGCCCGGGGGTCCTGGACGACTTCGGCCTGATCGACGCCCTGGACTGGTACACCAAGGAGTTTGCCAGGCGCACCGGCATTACCTGCCGGTTTGAACACCGTAACGTCCCCAAAGTGGATGATCTGGTGGCTACCGCCGCCTACCGCATCGCCCAGGAAGCCTTAACCAACGTGGCCCGCCACTCCTTCGCCACCCAGGTGCAAGTCGCCTTGCAGGTGGAAGAGGGAAACTTGACTCTGGCCGTCGCCGATAACGGCCGGGGCTTTAATACCCGGAAAATCACGGATTCGGAGTGCCTGGGGCTGGCGGGCATGCGGGAGCGGGCCGGCCTCATCGGCGGGCTTCTGGAAATCAAATCCCAACCCCGGAAGGGTACCCAGGTGAGTCTGCGGCTCCCCCTTAATCGCCCGGGAGGGCCGGTGCCGTGATCCGGGTCTTATTAGCCGATGACCATAGTATTGTCCGGGCTGGGCTCAGGCGCCTGGTGGAAGACGCGGGGGACATTGAGGTAGTGGCAGAAGCCGCCGACGGCCACGAAGCCATCCAACGGGTCCTGGAGACCAGGCCGGACGTGGCGGTGGTGGACATTTCCATGCCGGGCATGGACGGCCTGGAAGTCATCAGCCAACTCCATTACCAGTATCCCCAACTCCCCATTATCATCCTCACGGTCCACGAAGAGGAGCAATATGTGGTGCGGGCCATCAGCGCCGGGGCCAAGGGCTACATTACCAAGCGCTCGGCGCCGGAACAACTGGTGGCCGCCATCTACAAGGTGCATGCCGGGGGGCGTTACCTGAGCGATGCCGCGGCCGAGTCCTTGGCCCATCGCCTGTCCAGCAAAGACCGGGGCCTCACCCCCCTGGACGCCCTGTCCAACCGGGAGATTCAGGTACTCCGACACCTGGCCCTGGGCCAGACCGTCCGGGAAATCGCCGAGGCCTACCACTTAAGCCCCAAGACCGTGGACACCTACCGCCTGCGACTGCTTCGCAAACTCAACCTGCGGAACAACGCCGAACTGTCCCGCTTTGCCATCCAGAACCGCCTCATTGAACTTTAATACGGTTTTCGGTATTGCAGGCCTCACTTTAACCTCCGAGCCCCCCAATAAGCCTTGACAACCTTCTGGCAAATTGCTATGACCAGGTGGTCACATGCTAAAGGTCTTGCCATGAGGGACACGGTCCTCCCCACCTTTCTCAACCTGGCTCCGGCCAAACAAGAGAAAATTATTGACGCGGCCTTAGGTGAGTTCGCCGATAAGGGTTATGAACCGGCCAGCGTCAATGTCATGGTCTCCGCTTCCGGCATCGCCAAAGGCTCAATTTATCAATATTTCAAGGATAAGAAGGGACTTTTCCTTTACATCTTTCAATATTGCATCTCCCTGGTGCGCCAGACCCTTATCGGGGTGAAAGAGGAGACCCAGGAGGGGGATTTCTTCACCCGCCTGGAGAAATCCCTCTTGGCCGGGGTGGACTTCATCCAGCGTCATCCCCGCGTCTACGGCATCTACTTGAAAATTCTCTTTGACCAGCGGGTGCCCCAACGGGAGGAGTTGCTCAAGGCGGTGCGCCAGTTTGCCGGGGAATATCTGCAGTCCCTGGTGCGCCAGGGCCAGGCCCGGGGTGAACTCCGGGCCGATCTAGCGGTGCCCGCGGCCATCTTTTTGTTGGACGCTCTTTTAGACCGCTTTCTCCAGGCGGTCATTGTCCCTTCTTTTGACGTGACCCTGGGGCTGGAAAAGGCCACCCCCGGAGAAATTCGGCAAAAGGTGGGAGAACTGATTCAGTTGCTGCGGGTGGGCTTGGCGGCGTAAACCTGAGAGAACCGTTTTTTTTACTTACTAAATGACCGCTTGGTCATAGGGAGCTGCCCATGATGAGATTCAGCGATCCAAACTTGCTGCCCATTTATGAGAAGGTCCAGGAACAGGAACGCCTGGATAAGGACGACGGCCTCACCTTATACCGCACCCCGGACCTCCTGGGCCTGGGTCGTTTGGCCGACCTGGTGCGCCAGCGCCTGAACGGCAAGCGGGCTTACTATATCTATAACCAGCACCTGAACTACTCCAACATCTGCGTCAACGGCTGCCGGTTCTGCGCCTTCGGCAAAACCGCGGAGGAGCCCGGGGCCTATGAAATGACTCTGGAGGAGGTCTTTGCCAAGATTGAAGAACGCCGGGCCGAACCCATCACCGAGATTCACATTGTCGGGGGCCTCCACCCGGATCTGCCCTTTTCCTATTATGTGGAGATGCTTAAAGGCATTAAGGCCATCCGGCCCGAGGTCCATCTGCAAGCCTTCACCGCGGTGGAAATCGCCCATCTGGCGGAAATTGCCGGTCGGTCCGTGGCCGAGACCCTCCTGGCCTTAAAGGAGGCGGGCCTGGGGTCTCTTCCCGGCGGCGGCGCCGAGGTCTTCAGCCCGCGCATCCGGCAAAATCTCTGCCCCAAGAAATTGTCCCCCGAGGGTTGGCTCGAGGTTTCCCAAACGGCCCATCGCCTGGGCCTGCGCACCAACGCCACCATGCTGTACGGGCATGTGGAGACCCTGGAGGAACGGGTGGACCACCTGCTGCGCCTTAGGGTCGCCCAGGATGAGACCGGGGGCTTTCTGGCCTTTATCCCCCTGGCCTTTCATCCCCAAAACACCAAGCTGCCGCACCTGTCCGGGACCACCGGCTTTGACGACCTGAAAAATCTGGCGGTGGCCCGCCTGCTCCTGGACAACTTTCCCCACATCAAGGCCTTCTGGATCATGGTGGGGCCGAAGTTGGCCCAACTGGCCCTCTCCTTCGGCACCGACGACATCGACGGCACGGTGATGGAGGAGAGGATCACCCATATGGCCGGGGCCCAGACTCCCATGGGCTTGACCCGCCAGGAATTGCTCCATCTCATCCGGGAAGCGGGCTGCGAGCCGGTGGAGCGGGATACATTGTATAACATCATCTCTCATCATGGCTAAGGCGGCAAAACTGGAAGATAAACTGGCCGCGGGGAAGCGTCTCGGTCTAGCGGAGGCCCTGGACTTGTGGGACCAGGACCTCCTCACCCTGGGTTATTGGGCCGACGCGGCCCGGCGCCGCCTCCACCCTGAGCCTCGGGTCACCTATGTGGTGGACCGCAACATCAATTACACCAACATCTGCACCTCCGGCTGCCGCTTCTGCGCCTTTTACCGTCCCCCCGGCGACCCGGAGGGCTACGTCCTGGAACAGGGGGCCCTGGCGGACAAATTGCGGGAGACCAAAGACCTGGGGGGCACCGGCATTCTCCTCCAGGGGGGCTTAAATCCCGCCCTGCCTCTAGAATATTATGAAGAGTTAGTTAGCTTCATCCGCCGGCAATTCGGCCTCCATGTCCACGGCTTCTCCCCCCCGGAGATCGTCTTTCTGGCCCGCCAGTCCGGGCTGACGCTGGCCCAGGTCCTGGAGCGCCTGATAGGCGCGGGCCTGGGCTCCATCCCCGGAGGAGGCGCGGAAATCCTGGCGGACCGGGTGCGCCGCCTCATCTCCCCTAACAAGTGCACCGCCGCCGAGTGGCTCTCCGTCATGGAAAGCGCCCACGGCTTGGGGCTGAAGACTACCGCCACCATGATGTTCGGCCACCTGGAGACCCGGGAGGAAAGGGTGGAACATTTGCTGCGCCTCCGGGAACTGCAAGACCGGACCCGGGGCTTTACCGCGTTCATCCCCTGGAGCTACCAGCCGGGAGGCACGGCCCTGGGGGGCACCGCGGCCGACGCCCTGGACTATCTCAAGACCCTGGCCGTCTCCCGCCTGGTCCTGGACAATATTCCCAACCTCCAAGTTTCCTGGGTGACCCAGGGGGCCAAAATCGCCCAAATCGCCCTGAAATTCGGAGCCAACGACTTCGGCTCCACCATGATCGAAGAAAACGTGGTGGCCGCCACCGGCGTCACTTTTCGACTTTCCCAGGAAGAAATCATCAGGCAAATCACCACTGCCGGTTACATCGCCCAACAACGGGACCACCTGTACCGGTTGATAGAATTTGGGGGAGGGGGCCAGGGGTCACGGACCCCTGCCCCCT
>JBFLZI010000064.1:0-14109 GCA_040756315.1 Thermodesulfobacteriota bacterium
GGGGAGAGGGTTTGGGAGAGGGGGCAGGGGCCGTCGGCCCCTGGCCCCCTTTCCCAACCGGAATTCTACCGAGGTTGCCAAAGAGAATGGGAAATTTCTCCGACCCCCCCCCCAAACATGGCGGGGACGTTTATCACCTGGCCCGCACTTTAGGGATCACCCTCAGGGATCTGGTGGATTTCTCCGCCAATATCAACCCCTTGGGCTACCCCCCGGGAATCGCTCCCGCGGTTCAGGAGGCCCTGAAAGAGATCGTCCACTATCCCGATCCCCGCTCCCTGGAACTGAGGAGGGACCTGGCGGCCTATCACCGTCTTACCCCGGAGCAAATCTTGGTGGGGAACGGCTCCACCGAACTCATCTATCTGGCGGTGCGGGCACTTAGGCCCCGGAAGGCTCTCATCGTGGCCCCGGCCTTCAGCGAATACGAACAGGCCCTGGAAGTGGCCCAGGTCCCGGTGGCTTTCCATCACACCGCCGAGGCCCATCATTTCACCGTAAATGAACCTTTAGACCCGAAAGGGGCGGCCCTAATCTTCCTGGCCAATCCCGCCAGTCCCAGCGGCGCGCTCCTGCCCCCGGAGCGGCTTCTCCCCTTAGTAGAGTCCTTGGAGAAGGCGGGGGCCTATCTCCTCCTGGATGAGGCCTTCATCGACTTTGTGGAAGAGGCCTCCTTAAAGGGTCACCTGGCCCGCTTCCCCCACCTCCTCATTCTGCGCTCCTTTACCAAGTTCTTCGGCATTCCCGGCATCCGCCTGGGCTACCTCCTGGCCGGGCCGGACTTGATTAAGCGGCTGGCCGCCCTCCAGGAACCCTGGTCGGTAAACACCCTGGCCCAGGCCATGGGCCGGGTCTGTCTGGCGGACCGGGAATTTACGGAACAAACCAGAGAATTGGTGAACCGGGAGAGGGAATATCTCTTCAAAGGGCTGGCCGCCCTACCGGGACTGGTTCCCTTTCCGGGAGCGGTGAATTACCTTTTAGTCAAGCTCACCCGGCCTGGCTGGACCGCGGCCCAACTGCAGAAAGCCCTGCTGGCCCAGAAGCTGGTCATCCGGGACGCCGGCAATTTCCGGGGCCTGGACGAGCGCTTCTTCCGCGTCGCCGTGCGCCGCCGGGAAGACAATGACCGGCTCCTGAAAGCTCTGGAACACTGCCTCAAGCCCGAGATCACCTCCGGGCCGGCTTGAGGATTTGTGGGGGAGGGGGCTAAGGGCATTGATAGAGGGGAAAAAGGCGAAGAGGCGAAAGGGCGAAAAGGGGTTACAAGCTATTTCAAAACCCCCACATTCTAAAAAATTGTCATTCTGAAGCGAAGCGAAGAATCTCGTATTTGAGACCTCTGCGAAAATCCCTTCCTGCCCTCAAAGTATTACCTATGAATCAATATCTTGTGGAGCAGGCGCCCTCGCCTGCATATATACAGCCGGGGGCGGCTGTTCCACATGATTTTCGCAGAGGTCTCTATTTTTAAATACTTGAGACCCTTCGCTTCGCTCAGGGTGACAGAAAAAAATCCGGTTTTGAAATAGCTTCTAAGGAATGACAACCTTAGCGGCAATTTTTAATTCGCCTTTTCGCCCTTTCCCCTTTTTCCCCAAGATCAATAAAAGCGATTCATGGGGGAAAATAAAAATTGCCCAAAAGGAGCCAGAAATTCCCCGGCCCTCCCCTCACAAACCACTAGACCTCCCTTTTATCCCGATACACCAGGACCGGGCGGGTGGTAAGGCGCACCAGGTTCAGGGCCTCGTCGCTGATGACTTTAAGGTATTTGGGGCGCCGGTGGCCGTAAGCCCCCAGCACCAGCAGGTCGTATCTTTCGATGGCCACGTCCTTTAGAATCTCATCCACAAAGTCCCCTTTAGCCAATTTCTTCACCGGCTTATAGCCCAATCTTTTCAGGGTATCTTCCCCGGTGAGGACGCAGGCCTCGGCGAACTCCTCGCTTTCCCCCAGTTCGGTCTCCTGGACATGGAGGATGGTGATTTCCGGCTTTTTCTTTTTAAACAAGGGGCCGATGAACTCCAGGGCCCCCTGGTCGCATTCGGAGCCCCGATAGGCCACCAGGATTCTCTGGATGGGGCGGAAATTACGGACCAGGAGCACCGGCAGGCGGGCGTGATGGAGCACCTTGGCGTGAACCGTGCCCAAAAGAAAGCCTTTGAAGGTGGAGCGTCCCTGGGAACCCAGGACGACGAGGTCATAATCACCCTCTTCAGCCATATGGACGATCTCATCGGCCGGGTCCCCTTCCGCCACGAAAGGCTTGCAGGGTATTTTGCCGCCGATGCAGATCTCGCAGGCCTCGATGATCTGCTCCACCACTTTGGTGGCGTCGGTTTCGATGGACTTTTCTATGGTGTCTTTGGAGGTAAAGGGGGCATACGCGCCCTCGGCCACCATTTCCAAAAGATCGGGTTTCACATACAAGCCGTCCACCTTCGCCTTGAAATGCTCCAGCAAATGGCAGGTATAGCGCAGGGCCATCTGGGACTCTTCACTCTTATCCACGCCCACCAGTATTTTCATGGTTTTCTCTCCTTATACCAATTCGCCAGCAACCCTAGGTTTTTGTAGTGGCGAATCTTGTATTCGCCCTGAATCGGCTCCCCCAAAGCATGATCTTGCCCTGAGAAGGCGGTAGCCGGGTTGAGATTTCTGGGAAACTAGCGCATGACCAAAACCGAAGTGGGGCATTTGCTGACAAAGCGTCCCACCCAATCCCGGGGGAAGAAGCGATCCAGCAGGGATTTTCTCCCCACCCACAGGGCCAGGAGATCCTTTTTGATTTCCTGGGTGATAAAACTTTCAAATTCGGAGATTTCCGTCAACCGGGTGGACACCTCTATCTGGCGGTCCTCGTAATAGTCGCCCACTTCGATCAAACGCCGGTAAACATCCTTTTTCATCGCCCCTTCCTGGCTCAGGCCGATCAATTGCAACCGCGACCCGTGCAGGGTGGCCATCTGATTCACCATTTCCAGGGAATCCTGGCTGATGTAACTCTGGTCCAGGCAGGCCAGGATGCGGGTGATGGGCTGTTCTTCCTTGACCAGAAGGACGGAGCAATCCGCGTCATTCACCACCTTCTGGGGGACCAGGGGGGACCCTTGCCAGGTGCACTCGCTGCCGCCGGTGCAGCCCAGGACAATGATATCGCTCTCTTCAAATTTGGCCTGATCCAGGATTTCCGGGACGGCCTGGCCGATCCGCAGGCGCACTTTCAAGTCCCGTTTGGTCCCCCGGGACACCAGCATCTCTTCCCACAGGCCTCTTTGCAAGGGCAGCCACTCATACTGCTTGCTTTCCGGGGCATAAGGGGAATCTCCCCCCTTCCAGCTCTTGAGAAAATCATCCCGATAGCGGTGCAAAGCCTTATTTAAGGGGTGCGCCGGCGGCAGGGGGCCGGTGACCTCGCCGGGCCTGGCCCGGAGAGAGGGGAGTATTCCCAGCAAGGTGACGTCGGCCCAGGTGTTCATGGCCAACTTGCTCACCTCTTTCAGGGCAAAGGCGCTGTAAGGCTGTTCATCCGCGGCAAATAAGATTTTCATAACGGCACCCTTTCTTTTTCTTATGGCGAATCGTCATATACCATTGGTCCTAATCGGGCACGGTCTTTCGCCTTCTCTTCTCATTATAAATAAACCAGCTCTCTCACCACAGCGCTAGGAGCAGCGGCGCCCTCACCTGGGGGAGCCATTGGAGCAGGTCATGGTCTTTCCGGATGCCCCGCTCCAGGGCCAGGGCCACCAGGCCGTAATCATCCAGGACTTTCGCCCCGTCCCCGGCCAGGGAGGGCAGTGGCTCCAAAACCTTAGTCTGGCAGCCCGCCTCTTGGAGCAGGGCTGCAGCTTGAGCCGCGGTCTGGCCCAATTCCGCTTTCTCCTGGGGATAGCCCAGGTGCAACGGCACCGCACAGCCGGCCCAGATTTGCTGCAGGGCCAGGGTTAGGGCCTCAGTCCCTGGGGTGTCCAGACAAAGAAGGATGATTTGATTTATGGGGCGCACTCCCCGGAGCCAGATCAAGGGGCACTTGAGCCGCTGATAGAACTTCATCCGCAGCCGGCTGTGGATGGTGGCCGGATTAAAGGGGTAAGGTGCGCCTTCCACATAAAGGTCAAAGGCTTCCTGGGCCATGAGCCGGATAAGCTCCGGCTCCCGATCCCCATAGATCACCCGGGGTTCACTCAAGGTGGGGCAGGACTCCATTTCGGAGGCGATCATCTCGGCGATCTCCTCTTTGCCCTGTTTGATGATCTCCCGCTCCCAGGTATGGCGTACCCAGCCGATGCCGGTGGTGGGTTCCTGGGAGTAATAGCCCTTGACGTAAACCGGATGGATCTCCATCCGGATTAAATTGCCCAATTGGCAGGCGTAGCGGATGGCGTAACTGGAAGCCAGATCAATTTCAATGGACACCAAAGAGCGAATCATAAGAGACTCCTTCCCGCGTTCAGTAGCAAAAGTGAAAATCCGCTTCCGGTCAGCCGGCCGCCTGTTGGATTTTGGCCGCGGCTTTGGCGACCACCTGCTGGATTTCGCTCAGCTTGAAGGGCTTGGCAATAAAGTCAAACACCCCCCGTTGAAAGGACTCTTTGGCGGTCTCCAGGGTGGCGAAACCGGTGATGACGATAACTTCGGTCTCGGGGGCGCGTTTTTTCGCTTCCTGGAGGAACTTCATGCCGTCGATGCCTTTCATCTTAAGATCGGTAATGATGATATCATATACCGTGCTTTGAATCTTTTGCATAGCGTCGATACTTTGGGTGAAAGTATCCACCTCATACCCCAGCTTTTCCAGGGCCGGCTTGAGGCGATTGCAGACAATGGGTTCATCGTCCAGGACCATGATTTTGAGTTTTTGGGTGGCCATTAGTTTCCCTCCTGCTCTTTAGGCCCTTCTCCATTAGGAGAGTACTGTTGGAGAAAGGTCTCGACAAATTGAGTGATATCCTCATCGTGCCGCAGCCGGATGTCCAGCTGCCGGGTAAAGCCGATCAGACGCCCCAGAAGATTAAGGCGGCGGCCGATTTCTTCCTGGGGCAGGTGGAGCACCCGGGCCACCACCAGGTCACCCTTGGTGTCCACCTTAAAATGGAAGCGTGAGAGAATCTGCGCCAGGAGTTGCACCCGGCGGGAGCGCCGGGTGAGATCGGTGACTCCCCCCACAAAGCGAAAGTAGATGTGGTTGTGGACCTGGTCCGGGCCCATGCGCGCGTCCACCAGGTTGAAATGGTAGCCCAATCTTAAATGCAGGTTCATATAGGTATCGCTGATCACCGCCAGATTGAAGCGGGCGTACGGGGTGACGCCGGGGGCCTCCGCCAAGGTCTTGGTCAGGCTGGACATCAATCCTTTAAAGTCCACCGGGATGGGTTCGGTGCTCCAGGCCCCCGGGCTGGCGACCCCGGCCCAAAGCGCCTGCAAGGGCAAAGAATGGACCTGCTCCATGGTGACCCGGCTGCCCTGGGCCGGGGGCTCCACCCCCCCGCCCAGGTCCAGAATCTTCAGGTCCATGGGGACCTCCGACACCAGGGTCCAGACCTGGGTGCCTTTAGTGCGCTTAAGAAAGCGCGGCAGGTCCATGAGTTCCTGCACCGCCTTTTCATGGACAAAGCGGATGACGTCGTGGAGGGATTTGCACCCCCCGGGGGTGAATTCCGGGTCCTGGGGGTCGATGAGGTTCAAGGGGGCGATGCGCTTCAACAGCCGGCGCAACAGCCGGAATTCCGGGGCCTCCTCGAAGACGGTGGACTGCACCAGCTCGTATTGAATAAGCTCCTTGACGCGTCCGGCATAGACCAGGCGGCGATGGGTGTCCAGGGTGATCTCCACCCCCGGCTTTAAAATTTCCGCGGCGCCCTCCACCCCCACCAGGGCCGGCACCCGACACTCCCGGGCGATGGTGGCCAGATGCCCGGCGGTGGAGCCCCGCTCGGCGATAAGACCCGCGGCCCGGGGGATGATGCGGGTGAGCCAGGGCGCGGTGTAAGGCGTCAGCAGGATGGCCCCCTCGGGGAAGCGCTCCATATCCTCGCTGGAGGTGACCAGGAAGACCGGTCCGCTGCCCACCCCGGCGTGGGCCACGTTTCCCCGATCCTGGATGAGGATGGGATAATGGGAACAGGACTCGGAAATATCGACCGCCAAAGGGACCGCCGGCTTGGGGACCAAAAGACTGCGGGACTGGAGCAGCCAGATCTTCCCGGTTGCGTCCAGGGCCCATTCCACTTCCTGGGGGCGTTTAAAATAACGCTCCAGGGCCAAGGTCCAATGCACCAGGGTCTCCCGGGCACTCTCCGGCAGGGAGGGGCGTTTCTGTTCTTCCGGGGGCACCGGCGCCTGTTCCACGCCGCCGCCGGCCACGGGGCGGAGCCAAGTCTTTTTGCGGGTGACTGTCGCTCCCCTGATCCCATGGGGGGAGTCCCTTTCCACCAGAAATCTGTCCGCGGCCCGGCCTTCCGCTACGGTGCGCCCCAAGCCCCAGGCCCCATAGATCACCAGGCAGTCGGGATCACCCGCGGCCGGGTCCAGGGTGTGCACCATGCCGCTGGCCTGAGAAGGAATCATTTCCTGGCAGAGTACGGCCATGGCCGCCTCTTCGCCGATCATGCCCATCTTTTGCCGGTAGATCAGGGCCTCCGGGGAATAAAGGCTGGCCAGCACCTTTTTATAGGCATCGAAGATCCCTTTGGGAGGGACCTGGAGGACGCTTTCATGAAGTCCGGCAAAAGACAACTCCCCGTCTTCCCCGTAAGCGCTGCTCCTCACCGCCCAGAAGACCTCCCCGTCTTCCGCTTCGGCCTGCCGCCTGATCTCCCGGGCCACATCCTGGGGGATCACCCCGGCCAGGAGGCTGTATTGAATATGGCGGGCGGTCTGGCGTTCGTCGTCCTTACCGGCGATCCAGGCTTCCAACCAGGCGTGAATCCGCTCCTCCAGGTGGTTATGCTCCAGGAAGCGCCGATAGGCCCGGGTGGTAATGACAAAGCCGGGGGGCACCGGGAAATGGAGACGCTGGATGATCTCTCCCAGGGCATTGGCCTTGCCGCCGGTGAGGTCGGGGCGGTCTAAAGGCAGGTTCCGCAAAGGAATGACATAGGGCAACTCCTCGGAGAGGCTCAAACGCCCCCGGAGTTCCGCTTCCAGAGGCAAGAGGAGGCGATCCAGGGCCGGGTACAGGTCCAGATAGCGGTTTTCCGCGATCAGATTTAAACTCTTGGCCAGCCGCAATAGGAGATTGTGGAGCTCCCCGGTCGTGTCCAGCAGATACTTCCGGTCGAAGATGTACTCTCCTCCGGACTTCTCCCCCAGGTCGGCGATCAACTCCATGGCCCGTTGATTATCCACCAGCAACTCCTGGAAATGCTCAAAGATTACCGGGAAGGACACCGGCTCCGGACGGGGTCCGGTCAACCTTTCCCAGAAATGCTGCAAATGCTCTATTAATCTCATTAGCTTTAATTGTTGGGGGAGGGGGCCAGGGGCCGACGGCCCGCTTACAATCCCTCTCCCAAACCCTCTCCCCCAACCCCCATAAGGGGGGTTGGGAGGGGAGTTTGAGGGGAGGGCGGGGGGCCTGTGGTCCCCCGGGCCCTCCCCTCAAAACCATCTTCCCAACATCTCCCGTTAATGGCCGCCCTTGCCGCCGAAGATGAGTCCCATGATATAGCCGGTAACTATAGCAATAATTACTGCCAGGATACCATAAAGGGCCTCATGTTGATATGCCAGGGAGGCCAGTAAGGCTGGAAAGCCCACGGCCTTGACCGGCAGGACGGCCCAGGTTTGGGTCACTTTGCCGCCGGGGCTGATTATTGACAGCCCGACCCGGTAGGTCCCGGGCTGTATCCGTCCCGGCAGCCAAAAGTTGGTGCGCACCAGGAGAGTTCCCTGCGCGGAGCCGGAAATCACCTGGGGTTTGCCGGAGGTGTCATAAAGTTCCTCGCTTTCCTTCAGGGCCAGGAACTGCTGAAAAAGCTGGTCCTTCTCTTGGGCCTGAATCTGACCTGAGAAACGCACCCGCTTCTTCAGGGCGGCAAAGCCCCAAGCCGGCCCGTTGCCGGAGGAGGACAGGAGACGAGGGTCGGTAGCCGCGGCCAGGTAGAGACTGGGGGCTTCATGGACCTCAATCTCTCCCACGTTCATCCACAGGCCCAAACGGCGTCCCTTGCGCATAAGATGTTCCGCCTTGGTCCCGCCGACAATCTCCAGCACCGCCTGGCTTCCTGTGGGGATTTCTCCGGTGATTTGCACCTGGGTGCCCTCAAAGAAGGCGCCGATGTCGATCTGCTCCGGGGTTATCAGGAGTTTCGGGGAAGCCGCCGGGGCCACCCCCGGGTGGCCGGCCCAGACCAGCCACGCCAGGGATACCAAAATAATTTTGTGCCAGCCACACCGGGACGCCAAATCAGTGCCCTCCCTTGTAACCCAACATGATCTGGGGTGGTAGCAAAAGACCAACGAGAATCTGCACCATAACCAACAAAACAATGGAGGCCAGGAGAATCTTGAGCTGGTCCGCTTTAAGGCGGCGGCTCAACTTGACCCCGAATTGGGCCCCGATGGTGGATCCCAGCAAGAGAATAATGGCCAGGACCAAATCCACCGTATGGTTGGAGATGGCCTGCATGATGGTCACGTTGATGCAGGTGAAGAGAATCTGAAAGAGGCTGGTGCCCACCACCACGTGCATGGGCATGCGCAACATATAGACCATCACCGGCACCATTATAAAGCCGCCCCCCACCCCCATGATGGCCGCCAGGATGCCCACCAGGGTGCCCAGAATAACGGGGAGAAGGAGAGAGACGGTCACCCCGGACTTGTCAAAGTGCATCTGCCAGGGGAGGGCCTGAACCATCCGGGTGTAGATCGAGGGACGGCCCGGCTCCGCCTTTCGGCTCGGGGAGATTTCCGGGACCTTCTTCCGGAGGGCCTGGAGGCTCTCCACAAACATGTACCCGCCCACGATTCCCAGCATCAGCACATAGGTAATCTTGATAACGAAGTCGGCGTTCCCTAAGGCCCGAAGCAATTTGATCAACTGGACCCCCAGCGTGCCCCCCACCACTCCCCCTAAAAGGAGGAGCAGCCCCATCTTAAAGTCCACGTTGCCCAGGCGGTAGTGGGCATAGCTGCCGGAAGTGGACGCGGCCACAATCTGGTTGGAATCCGAGGCCGCGGCCACGGTGGAGGGTATCCCCGCCATAATCAGCAAGGGAGTCATGAGAAATCCTCCCCCGACGCCGAAAAGCCCGGAGAGGAATCCCACCGCTCCCCCTAAACCAAACAATAAAATGATGTTCACCCCGTTGCCGGCTATGGGCAGATACAAGCTCAAAGACATGCTAGGCACTCCCCTCCTTTTTGATGAATATCGCTTTGAGACAGCCGGAGTAGGGCGGAGCGGGACTTCAGGTCCCTGGCCTTCCCACCCCAAAATCATTTTTCCCAGGTCTCAACCCCCTTGGGGCCGGGTTGTCCGAGGCCTGGCGACGAACCGCGCCTTAACCCGGAATTTCCTTACCCGATAGAAATGCACCTCTTGTTCCAAAAAGAATATAGCTGGAAAATAAGGTGGATAGGTTCTGAGGGTGGGCCGGTGGGAGACAGGTCGCGTTTCATAACGAAACAATAAATAGGGGATAGGCAACGGAGATGAAGGGATTTAGGCGGAAAAGGCTTGTTTCAAAATGAAAAGGGATGGTGGTGCAAAGATCAAGTGGCTTTAACCAGTCCGAACTTTTTCACCTTGCGCCACAGGGTGGTGCGGGGCAAACCCAGGATACGGGCGGTCTCCCCCATATTGAAGTCGGTGGTCTCCAGCACCTTTTGCAGATACTGGCGTTCCTGTTCCTCCAGGGTGGGCCACTGCCCGGCCGGGGTCAGGGAATATTCCTGCAAGTCCGGGGGCAGGTCTTTTAAGGTTATGCTGTCGCCCTCGGCCAGGGCCACGGTCCTCTCCATCAGGTTCTCCAATTCCCGGACGTTTCCCAGGTAGGGATAGGCCAGGAGGAGCTCCCGCACCTTCCCGTCCACCTTGCGGATCTGCTTGGCAAATTTCTGGTTAAATTTGCCCAGAAAGTGTTTGATCAGCAGGGGGATGTCCTCCCGCCGCTCCCGCAGGCTGGGCAGGTTGATCTGCACCACGTTCAGGCGGAAATACAAATCCTCCCGGAAGCGGCCCTCCCGGATGGCTTTTTTCAGGTCCTGGTTGGAAGCGGTAATGAACCTCAAGTCCAGGGGGATGGGGCGGTTGCCGCCGACGCGGAGGATCTCCCGCTCCTGGATCACCCGCAAGAGTTTGGCCTGCATGGCCAAGGGCATGTCCCCGATTTCATCCATGAATACCGTACCCTGGTGCGCCGTCTCCAGGAGGCCCAACTTGGTGGTCACCGCGCCGGTGAAGGCCCCCCGCTCGTGGCCGAAAAGTTCGCTGGCGATGAGGTCTTCACTGAAGCCGGCACAGTTGAAAGCCACGAAAGGCTTATCCTGCCGGGGGCTCTCCCGGTGAATGGCCCGGGCCACCAACTCTTTGCCCGTGCCGCTCTCCCCCTGGATCAGGACGTGACAGTCCAGGGGGGCCACCTTCCGGATGGTTTTAAAGACCTCTTTCATCCGGGGGCTGACCCCTACCATCTCCCCCCAGCCCTCCAGAGGTGCCAGGCGAGCTCTGAGAAGACGGTTCTCTTCCCGTAAATTTTTGCGTTCCAGGGCTTTTTGAATCAGCAGGCGGATCTCTTCCAGGCGTAAGGGCTTGGCCACATAATGGAAGGCGCCTATCCGGATGGCCTCGATGGCCGCATTAATGGAGGCATGGCCGGTAATCAGAATTACTTCCGTGTCGGGAAATTGCTCCTTGATCCGCTTTAGGGCCTCCATGCCGCTGATGCCCGGCAGCACCACGTCCAACAGCACCAGGTCACAGGCGGAGGCGGCCTGACCCTGAAAGAATTCCTCCCCGGAAGTGTAGGTGTCGATGCGATAGCCCTCCTTGACCAGGGCCGTCTCCAGGCGTCGCCGCACGATGGCTTCGTCGTCCACTACGGCAATGCGGGTGGTTTCCTTAGCTCTAGGGGATGGCATCCATTTCTTCCTCAATGGGGAGCAGGACCGTAAAGGTAGTGCCCTGGCCCTTCTGGCTCTGGACTTCGATGTGGCCCCCGTGTTTTTGGATAATGCCGTAGGTAACGGAGAGCCCCAGGCCCGTGCCCCGGCCCACGGCCTTGGTGGTAAAAAAGGGATCGAAGACATGGGGCAGGTTTTCCGGGTCAATCCCCACCCCGGTATCGGTGATGGCCACTTTCAGCCAGTGGTGGGAAGAGGCGGAGGGCGGCTCCGTCCAGGGGTATTCCTCCACCACCTGGGCCTGAACCTGCAAAGTGCCTCCGTCGGGCATAGCCTGGATGGCGTTGATGAAGAGGTTCAAAAAGACCTGGAGTAGGCTTTTCCGGTCACCGTAGATGGGGGGCAGGCCGGTGGAGACTTCAATTTCATCCTGGATGCCGGAGAGGAGCAATTGATTGCGGACCAGTTTCAGGGAGCCCTGAATTATGTTGGAGATAGAAATCAATTCGAACTCCGGGTGTTCCGACCGGGAGAAGTCCAGGAGATCCCGGACAATCTCCGAGGCCCGTTCAGATTGCACCAGGATGTCGTTGACGATGGACAGGGCCTCGGCCTGACTTAATTGGGAGAAATCCTCCTTCAGGGCCTCGGCGCTAAGAACGATATTGTTAATGGGATTGTTCAGTTCATGGGCCACCCCCGCGGTAAGAGTGCCCACCGCGGCGATCTTCCGGGACTGGACCAGTTGTTCCTGATGGAGCTCTAATTCATGAATCATGCGGTTAAAGGCCCGAAACAAGGCATAAAATTCCTCTGCCCGGGACTCCGGCTCCGGGATGGGGGTAAAGTCGCCGTGGGCGATCTTGTCCATGGCCTGTTGCATCTGCATTAACGGGCGGACCAATAATCGGGCGATATAAAAGGCCAGGATAGTCCCCAGCACGATAAATACCAGCACGGAGATAAAGAAAAGATACATGGCCTGTTGGGAGAGCTGATCTATCGCCCGGCGTT
Organism: Thermodesulfobacteriota bacterium; assembly: GCA_040756315.1. Classification (GTDB taxonomy): domain Bacteria; phylum Desulfobacterota; class Desulfobaccia; order Desulfobaccales; family 0-14-0-80-60-11; genus JBFLZI01. The sequence continues at coordinate 12,088 of JBFLZI010000064.1, forward strand.
CTTCCTTGGCCCATTTTTCCGCTACCTCCACCAGGGTCTGGCCCAGGTTGCGCAAAGATTCTTCCAAGGGCGAGTTAATGGTGAAGCCGGAACCCGGCTCGGCCTGCTTCAAAATAGCTTGTATCTGGACGACAATGTTTTTATAGCGTTTGAGGGTTTCCCGAAACTCGGCTCCTTTTTTCAATTTCAGGATCTCTTCCGCCTGGTCGGAATAGATTTCTTCCACCCGGTTGATGTAGGTCAGGGCTTCCGCCAGACTGGCCGGCGCTTTATAAAGAAAGAAATTTTTTTCATAGCGGCGGATCTCCAGGATGTCGTGAAAGATGTCGTTGGCCAGCTCCAGGAGTTTCAGACGGTGGCCGATCTCCCGATGGATCTGAAAGCTAAAGATGGCGAAAACCAGCACCGAGAGAACACAAAAAAGAAAGGTGCCGATAACCCGACGCCGAATCTTGAAGGGGATCTTTTTCATAACCACCTAAAAACTTCTGAAAAATGGCTGGCAGGGCGCCAGAAACACCAGCTATCAGCTTTAAGCCGTCAGCTTTCAGCCATTAAAAGAAAAGAACAAAGCAGACGGCTGCAAGCTGAGCGCTGACTGCCAACTTCGCCTTTGGCCCCCTCACCCCGAGAATGCCATTATATCCTTGGGGGAGCAAGGGACATGCGCGAATTATTAATTATTTACCTAACAATATCATTTAGTTCCCCCGAACCTCAAGCCTGCAGAAACCGGGGCTCCCACCAGGTCTTTAGGACTTCCACCACCTCATCCACTTTTAGAGCTTTCAGACAGCGATTGTCCAGGCATTTTTTCAGGAGGCAAGGCTCCGAGGGGCAGACCTCCTCCCGTTTCCACAGGTAAGTGCCCCAGTCCACCCGGTAAGGGCCGATGCGCCGGGGATGGTCCGCGCCCAACAAGGCGATGGTGGGCACCCCCAGGGCCAGAGCCAGATGCAGGGGGCCGCTGTCATTGGCCACCAGCAAACGACATTTGCTCAACATCCCGGCCACCGTGATCAAAGGGTAGTCACCGCCGGTGACCAGGGTCGGGCCCACCAGAGCCCCGGCCAATTCCTCCGCCACCGGGCGGTCCTGGCCGCCGCTGATAATGATGATGGCCGCCTCATAAATTCTCTGCAAATAATTTCCTACAGAGATAAAGGCATCCAGGGGCCACCATTTATAAGGTTCGGAGCCGGTGGCATGCAAGGCCACCAGCAGGGGGGGATATCCGGCGAAATGCTGAGAAATTATCGCCTCCGCCCGCCGTAACTCCTCCTTCGGCAAGGAGACCTGCATCCGCCGGTCGGGGGTGTCGGCCCCCAACAGGCGCACGTAATGCAAACGCCGCTCAATGGCATGCTCATAAGGGTCCTGGTGCTCCACCCGGGCTGAATAGGCAAAGGCCAGGGGACTGCGGGCGGAGCCGATGATGAAGCGGCTGCCGGTGCTGTAGGCCAGCAGGGTGGCCTCGGGATCGTTGCCGTGGAGGATGATGGCCAGGTCGAAGCGCCGCCGCCGCAACCGGCGCATTAGTTGAAAAAGCCGCCATCCCCGGCCCGGATAATACCAGAGTTTTTCCACGTAAGGATTATGAGCCATTAAATCCCCCAAGTGGGGCTGCACCAATAATTCCAGGTGCCAGGCGGGAAACTTCTCTTTCAAGGCCCGGATGGCCGGGGTGGAGAAAAGCAAGTCCCCCAGCGCGGTGGCGTTAAGGAGGAGCACCCGCTCCACCTGGCCCAGGTCTAGCTGGGAGAGGGGCAGGGGAGGCCGCCGCCGGGTCTTGGCGCGCAAAGAAAGGCGCGCCCACCACATCAGGATCTTATGCCACATAAGGTTATGGTTTGGCGGATTGAGGGGAGGGCCGGGGGAGCAGTGGCTCCCCCGCCCCCCCTCAAACTCCCCTCCCCACCTCCTTTATTTATGTTGGTAGCACGGGCATCTTGCCTGTGCCCCCACCGGCTGGAAGCCTGTGCTACCATTTTTTATATAAGGGATTGGGGGAGGGGGTTTGGG